>DASSEB010000142.1:0-26106 GCA_035696765.1 Pyrinomonadaceae bacterium
TTTTTGTGCTTCGTTGTGGCTGAATAGCAGCGTGAAAGCGTACGAGTTTGTCACTGTCTGGCGCGTTAAAGCCCCGATAGAAAGTATCTGGAACGAGATTTATCATTCCAGCGAATGGCCTGCGTGGTGGAAAGGCGTAGAGAGTGTAGTTGAAGTGCGCAAGGGAGATGAACGAGGTGTCGGAAGTATTCATCGCTACACGTGGAAGAGTAAGCTTCCCTACAGATTAAGCTTCGACATGCAGACGATTCGCATCGAGCCGCCGCAGTTGCTCGAGGGAATCGCGATCGGTGAATTAGAAGGCCGAGGACTATGGCAACTATCGACTGACGGCAGCGAAACCATTGTCAGATACGATTGGAACGTAGAAACAACGAAACGGTGGATGAATCTCCTCGCGCCGATTGCTCGTCCGGTATTTGAGTGGAATCACAACGTAGTAATGAACTGGGGAGCAGAAGGTTTGGGAAAAAGACTCGGAGTAAGTGTGATTGCGCAGCAGACGTGATCGGCTTGGAAACAGGTGAGCAAGTGGTCCAATCCGGAAGAATGGGAGCGAGTCCGTAACGCGACCTCCTGCCCCGTGTGTCTGCGGGGTGGACCGACTGATGCCATTGCAGAACTTGAGACCTCGTTTCTCATCGCAAGCGAAAATGGCCCAATGAAGGGTTACTGCTTCCTCCTCTACAAGCGGCACGTCATCGAGTTATACGAATTACCCGCCGAGGAGGCGACCGCGTTCATGCGAGATGTGCAGAGAGCAGCGAAAGCGGTGCACGAGATCACACAGGCAGTGAAACTGAACTACGAGATCCACGGAAACACGATCCCGCACCTGCATCTGCATTTGTTTCCTCGGTATATCGGAGATCAGTTTGAGAACCAGCCCATCAATCCTCGCATCGTGACGCAGCCGGTTTATGCAGCGGGAGAATTTGCAGATTTTGCTGAAAGGCTGCGCTCGGCACTGCAAACGTCTTAGCTTTGAAATCAATCATGGTCCTCAATTCCATTGCGGCGGTGGAGGAGGAGGTAACGGATTCACGCCTACCGTAAAAAGCCTTCATGCTGAGTCAATCTTTTTTGACGTGAAAACAAAGAACGCCCGTAGTCTTAAACGAAACCAGATAGCGATATTTCAAAGCGAGTTGTTAACAGAGAACACGCTCGAAACCGGTCACAGTTTGTGATCGGTTCCCACTACCGGCTCCCTCGTCATACAATGCGCCCCAACTAACCTCACGAAAAGGAACTCACATTGAACAACACAGACCTCATCCCCAGCGAGAGAATTGAAAAAGCTATTTACTTGATTCGCGGCGAAAAGGTGATGCTGGATCGTGATCTGGCGTCCTTGTATGGAGTGGAAACGAAGGTGCTCAATCGCGCCGTCAAAAGAAATCTCCGGCGATTCCCGCTGGATTTTATGTTTCAACTCACGGCTGAAGAAGCCGATCTTTTGAGGTGCCAGATTGGCACCTCAAACAAGGGCCGAGGTGGCCGGCGTTACCTGCCCTACGTTTTCACGGAACAAGGCGTGGCGATGCTTTCGAGTGTGCTAAACAGCGAACGCTCCATTTAGTCAACATCGAGATCATGCGTGCGTTTGTAAAGTTGCGACAACTGCTCGCATCTAACGCTGAACTTTCTCGCCAATTGGCGGAACTGGAGAGCAAATACGATAAACAGTTCAAGGTTGTCTTCGACGCGATTCGACAACTGATGGCAACGCCCGTTCGAGGTCGCAAAGAAATAGGTTTTCGCTCGCGTTCAATGAAGAAGTGAGTTTCACGTGTTCGCTTGCTCTCGCCAGACGGCAAGTTGCGCGCGCACTTTCGGAGCGTAGAGATCTTCGGTTCGCTGGAAGATAGCGGTCCTTCTTCGACGTGTGCCCGTTCACTTTTGTGGATTTAGAAATAGTCAGTCACTTCAAGCTGGCCCCGCAACTTTTCCAAAATCCGCAATCTTTCCAAAATCAGCAAGAGTCCTTTCGCCGATATCCGGGAGATTAATCCAGCAAGATACATGGCCCACAATTTTCCCTCGATTACCTCTGCAATCGAGTTCGAGCTTGCTTCCTCGGCATAGTCGTTGCGCTTTCCGCATGGGCCAACGTTCCACCCAGGGAACACTCCATCACTTGATCCATTAAGCGGTAGAAAGGAATGAGATATGACTAGTAGTAACTATAAACCCTGTCGAGGAGCGAGCACTCTAGTAGCAGCTCTTCTTCTATTCATGACTGCAGCTTTGGCAGCCGCGCAGACAGACACCGGCCGGCTTGTCGGCAAGATTGAGGACCCGAACGGCGCAGTCGTCAGCGGCGCCACCGTTCGCGTGAAATCAGTCGCTACAGGACGCGAGGTGACGACGACTTCGGACAATGAAGGTGTCTACACCGTGGTCGGCTTGCTGCCCGGTTTCTATGACGTGACTGTCGAGAGCGGCAGTTTTCAACCTAACACGCAGCGCGTACAGGTCACCGTCGGTTCGAATGTGACATTGGAAACCAAAATGGCGCTCACCGAGGTTTCTGGCGGGACTGTTAACGTAGTGGCAAGCGAAGGTCTTTCTGTCAATACTCAAACCGCCGAAGTCTCGAATATCGTGACCGGAACTCAGATTCGGCAATTGCCAACACTGACACGAAATCCGTACGACCTCATAGGACTTGGCGGCAACATTAATAACGACGATCCTGGACCAGCCGTCCCGGGTGTGGGTTTAACCGGGCGTGGTGCAGGCTTCAGCATCAACGGCCAACGTGCATCGAGCACGAACGTGCTCCTCGATGGCGTCGACAACAACAGCGTGTTCTACGGCTCGCTCGCGCAGAACGTGCCGCTCGAGGCAGTAGCGGAATTCAGAGTTGTAACAAGTAACTTTACAGCGGAGTATGGACGCGCCTCAGGTGGCATCGTGAACGTCGCCGTTCTCTCCGGCTCCAATGATTTTCATGGAGCAGCTTACGAATTCAACAGGATCTCTAAGCTGGCATCTAATGGTTTCAACAACAACGCTAATGGCATACCCCGCGGTGTGTTCACGAGAAACCAGTTTGGCTATACCATCGGTGGTCCAATCAAGACCAACAAGTTGTTCTTCTTCAACAGCACGGAATGGACACGGGTACGCAGTGCCGGAGACCTGCTCGCCGTCATTCCCACTCCGCAGTTGATCGCTGCTTCAGCAACAAGTACGCAGAACTTCTTCGCAGGTCGCGCGATTCAGGGTACGCCCACCGGAACTTTCTACACGGTCGGCGATGTTGTAGCTGATAACATTCCAGCCGCCACACAAGCAGGGAACCCGTTTGCCGCTCTTCCCGCGAGTCTTCCGGCATTTCAGCAGGTGCGATATACAGAGCCGACCAATCTCGGTGGTGGTCTGCCGCAAAACACGTATTCAACTGTATTGCGCGTCGACTACAACCTCAGTGATAAGACCCTGCTGTATGGCAGATGGGCGCGCGAGAACAAAGACTTTCCACTCGGAAGCACAGGCTTTAGTCCGTATACCGGATACGATACCGCATCGCTCATCCGGGGAGACAATTACCTGCTGACACTCGCGCACACTTTTTCCGCGAACCTCGTGTCGGAAACAAAGCTTTCCTATAACAAGTGGCGAAATGATGCGCCTTACGGAGCGGCCCCGATCGAACCGGGCCTTTTCATGTTTCCAGGCGCAACCGGAGTCATCCGTGGCAACGCGATTACTTTCCCTGGTTACTGGCCATTCAACGCCGCAAACTCACCAGTCGGTTTTGGCGGTCCGCAGAATGTTGGTCAGGTGTACGAGAATGTAACCTGGACCAAGGGCCGTCATCAGTGGAAGTTTGGCGGATCGTACTTCTATATTCAGGACAACCACCTGTTTGGAGCATTTCAAACTGCGGTCGAGAGTCTGGGTGTACAAGGCAACTATGCTCAGGCCCTCGCAAACTTTGTCACTGGCAACATCAACCAGTTTCAAGCTGCAATTGACCCGCAGGGAAAGTTCCCCGGCGACAACGTGAACCTCCCTGTCAACCAACCTGACTTCACTCGCAGCAACCGGTACAACGAGTGGGCTGCCTATGTAAACGACTCGTTCCGCTGGTCTCCGCGATTGGTTCTCAATCTCGGATTGCGCTACGAGTACTACGGCGTGCAGCACAACAAGAATCGCAACCTTGATTCAAACTTCTATTTCGGACCTGGAAATACGATTCAGGAACGGATTAAGAATGGGAGTGCGCAACTCGCCGATAACAGTCCTGTCGGAGGTTTGTGGGCACCCGACAAGAATAATTTTGCGCCGCGAATCGGCCTTGCCTACGACTTGTTCGGCGACGGCAAGACAAGTATTCGCGCCGGATACGGTTTGGCTTACGAGAGGAATTTTGGAAACGTCACATTCAACCTAATCCAGAACCCTCCAGCGTATTTGGTGTTGTCGCTGTTCAATAATGTGGACGTGCCAAATCTCCAAATAACTACGCAGAACCTGGGCCCACTTGCGGGTACCACGCCGCCGACAAAACAAATACCCGTCGGCAGTCTCAGGTACGTTCGTGAAGACATAGTGAATGCCTACGCTCACTTCTTCAGTGCGGGATTCCAGCGAGAACTCGGCGCCGGAAACATTTTCTCAGTCGAGTACTCAGGGTCGCGCGGCGAAAAACTCTATTCAATCGATCCGCTGAACGTTCCTGGTTCGGCCGCAGTGTTCCTGGGCGATCCGGATCCAAACAAGCGTTTGAATACGCAGTACGCGAACATCAACGGTCGTGGCAATCTGGGTTTTTCGCGATACAACGCGCTGATCGTCGGACTCGACAGCACGAACTTCCGTCACACCGGCGTGCAGTTCACAGCGCATTACACTTACTCAGTGTCGAAAGACAACCTGAGTACGGCGTTCAGCGAAGCGGCCTTCAACAATAACCTCGGTCTGACAAATCCGTTCGGCCCGAGAGATCTGGACTACGGATATGCTGACAATGACGTGCGGCACCGTTTTGTGGGCAGCGTCATCTGGCAGATACCGTACGGCAAGAACCGGAGTGGACTTGGCAAAGCGCTGTTGGATGGGTGGACGGTGACAGGGATCTACACAGCTCGCACCGGAAATCCATTCACGATTTTTGATTCCGGCGCTTCAAACGTTAATGCTCCGCGGCTCGTTCCGAATGGGCCACTAAGCGTCAATTTGCAGGACGCTGGCGCGAACTTCTTCCGTTACATTGACCTGACTGGTCAACCGGTCGCGGCCTTCGGCAATCCGCTGTGTGGTGGTTGCTCCGACTTCGGTCCTTATCCCGAGAACATGACGAAGCGGAATCAATTCCGCGCGCCTGGGATATGGAATTTCGACGCCGGCGTCTATCGCACAGTTAAGTTGAGTGAGCGTTACAGCCTGCAGTTTCGTGGCGAGCTCTTCAATGCCTTGAACCACGCGAACCTTTACCTCGTACCAGGAACGTTCGACGTAGCGGGAAGCAATTTCGTTGGGGCCAACAGAGGTGTAACGCCAAATGGAAACATCGAACGCCGCAATGTGCAGTTAGCGGTGAAGTTCATCTTCTAACTTGCTCACCTTACCTTCTTTCCTCGGGGGTCTTAGGACCCCCGAGGCCTTTTTAAGCAAGCCTCCCCAGCAACACACTAACGCTGTTACTCTCGGAATTACTCGTCACAACATCAATCGCGCCGTCGCCGTTAAGGTCAGCCGCGGCTATGCGCCACGCGCCTGGTCCAACCGGTATCGAAGCCGCCGGCTTAAAAGCACCGCGTCCATCGCCCAGGAGCGCGCGTACGCTGTTGCCACTAGTCGCAACGACATCCATCCTGCCATCGCGATCCACATCGGCGATGATCAAGTGAAAAAGAGAAGCTCCAAAGTCGAACGGAGATCCACTCGCTTCGGTAAACCCGCCACGGCCATCGCCGATCATCACCGTCAATGCGCTTTGTTCGTGATGAGTTGCGACGATGTCCGGACTGCCATCGCCATTCAGATCAGCAAGCGCAGCAAACCAGGGTTCGCCAGTGCGGATAGGGAGTTGGTGTGGTGCGAAACCACCCTTTCCGTCAGATAAGAGCAACGTCAACGCGCGGCTGAATGGAAGTTGTTCGCGCCTTGCTGGTCCAGTCGCGGTCGCAGTTGCGACGATATCCGGCCAGCCGTCGTTATTAACGTCGCCGACGGCAAAAGGGTACGGGCTGGGACCAACGGAGAACGACTTTGGGACTCGAGTAAAGTTACCACGCCCGTCTCCCAAGGCGAGTGAAATATCGTTATCTGAGGTGTTACAAGTGATCAGGTCGAGTTTATTGTCCCGATTCATATCCGCCACTGCCAGGCCGTGTGTGTGCGGATGCTGGCCCAACTTCATCACAATCGGAGAAGCCGGCGATTGAGCAAGACCACCCTTACCGTCTCCGGTTAATAACATCACTCCGTAACTGTCATGAGAAGTAACAGCGACATCGAGTTTGCCATCGCCGTTCAAGTCGCCGAGCGCGATCTCACCTGGGGCTTCTGCAACGGTTGTGTTGCTGAGCGCCGCCCCAAATTGACCGTTGCCTTTGCCTTCGAGCACCGTAATGGAACGCGCGCGCGCAGAGGCCACGACAAGATCGAGCTTTCGATCATTGTTCAGGTCGCCAATCAAAACGTTGCCAGGTCCGCCCTGGACAGCCACGGGGGAACCCGGAGCGTTGGTGAATACCGACTGCGGCGAGGCGCTTGAAGGCGCGTTACCGGAAGGACACGAGATAAAGTACGACGACGCGATCATTAACAAGCTCAAACGTCCGAAGCGGCTGATGGTCGCTGGTATTTTGATAACAGAAGTCATCGCCAGTCTCCTTTCCTCTGGTCTTTAAGACGCTTCGGCATCGCAGTTTCTTCCGTCGAGCGTCTTCTTTTCTCGAGAACGCCCGGCTAGCCAGGAAAGAGGGTGTGCCAAAAAGTATTTCAGCCACAAAAAAGCACAAAAGGAATTCCTTGCCTTTTGTGCCTTGGTGCACTTTTGGTGCAAAGCCATGTGCGAAGCCGAACGCGAAGATGGTAGCCAGGGGAATTACTCACTTCCAACTCGCTGGTCCATCCTGAGTTGCCAGAACAGGAACGCGAGCTCCAGTGACACGTCTTCAATTATCTTGCTCAACGGACGACCGCCAGCGTGACCTGCCTTGGTGTCGTAAAGCAACAACACAGGCTTGCCTGACGTGCTCGCCGCTTGTAGCCGTGCGGTCATCTTTCGCGCTTGCAGTGGCGGGACGCGCGTGTCCTGATCGCCCGTCGTGAAGAGCACTGCCGGATATTTTTCCCCCGGCTTGACCTTTTGATAAGGCGAATAGGCGTAGAGATATTTGAACTGCGCAGGATCAGAAGCATTCCCGTACTCAAGCAGGGCTGGTGGATTGTTATTCTTGAACCGGTAGTAGCCGATCATGTCGAGGTCAGGAAATTCACAGAGCACGGCCTGAAAGAGTTCCGGTCTCTGCGTCAAAGCTGCACCGACAAGCAGACCACCATTGCTGCCGCCTTGAATGGCCAACCGCGATGGATTCGTATATTTGTTTTTGATGAGCCACTCGGCAGCGCCTATGAAATCATCGAAGACGTTCTGTTTCTTGTCGAGCATGCCGGCTTTGTGCCATGCCTCGCCAAACTCTCCGCCGCCGCGAATGTTCGCCAGTGCATACACTCCGCCTTGCTCGACCCAAATCGCGGCAGACGAACTGAACCTCGGCGTCTGATTAACATTAAAGCCTCCGTACCCATACAAGAGCACCGGGAGTTTCCCATCAGGTTGCAGGCCTTTCTTGTGCACGAGGAACATCGGCACCCTGGTTCCATCCTTTGATGAGTACCAGACTTGCCGGACCTCGAAGTCATCGGATTTAAACGGGACGTTGGGACGCGCCCAGAGCTCTGTCTTTCCGGTAGCAATGTCGTAACGATAGATGGTCTGAGGTGTCACAAACGATCGGAAGCTGAAAAATGCTTCCGTACGCTCCCATCGTCCCGCGAGATCACTTGCGGACCCGATACCCGGCAGCGAAACTTCGCCCAGCGCCTTTCCATCCAATGCAAAGATCTTTATCTGCGTCGTGACGTTATGCAGATAGCTTACAAACAACTTGCCGCCGACGAGCGAGAAACCCGAAATTGCGTCGCGGCCTTCCGGAACAATCTCTTGCCACTTCTCGCGCGCAGGATTATTCAGGTCCACTAGCATGATGCGCTGATTCGGCGCTTGCCAGTCCGTTTGCATCACTAGCCGATCGCCGGCAAACCATGCGTTGAAGTGCGCAGGGATGTCGTTAATGATGGTTTGAATTGGACCACCCGAGAGCTTTTGCACGTAAACCTCGTTCCTGGCCCAACCATGCGCAACTTCGAACATTAAATACTTGCCATCCTCTGAGACAGCTCCGCCAATCCACTTGTCTGGTCCATAACCTTTCCCGAATACCTCTACATCCTTCGACGCGTCGGTACCTATCGCGTGATAGAGAACGCGTATCCCGGTGTCTCTTTTTTGGAGGTTGTAGTAGAAACCGCTGCTATCCTTCTTCATCGACACGCCGCGATAAAGTGCGTTCGGCAATTGATCGACGTCTTTGCGCGCGTCGACGTCCATCACGCGCAGTTCAGTCTCGTCCTGACCTCCTCGGCGCACGCTGTACACAATCAACTTGCCGTCGCTCGATGCGTCGAGTAAGGAGATGTCGGTGGTGTGATCCGGGCTGAGTGTGTGCGGATCGATGAGGACTTCGTCCTTGCCGTTTAGCCCCTGGCGAACGTAAAGGATCGACAGGTCATCCGCGGCGCGCTTTTTAAAAAGGAAATAGCGTCCACCCTGCTGAAAAGGCGTGCCCACCGTATCGACACGCAGCAATTCCGACAATCGCTTTTGTATCAGAGGTCGCGCTGGAAGCGTGTCGAGCAGCGAGTGAGTGAATTTGTTTTGCGCATCGATCCATGTTCGCGTTTCCGGGCTGTCCTGCTCTTCAAGCCAACGATACGGATCGACGATCTCGACGCCGTGAATGACTTCGCGAAAGTTGTCGACTCTTGAAGGCGGTGGTTTGGGCACCTGTGCTTGTACAGACGAAGTCGCAAAGATCACAAGGACGAGTAAACGCATCTTTTCGCGTGTTTTCCTGGGAAGTAACGCAACCATATTCCGACTCCTTGAAGGCCGACCAAATTTTAGCAAGATTGAAGAAGAAAAAGTGGCGAAGTTACCGCAAATCGTGCGGCGGTGATGAGCGACGATTTGAGTAAGTATCGCATCATCCATTTCGCCACCGACATCAGCCTGGCCACAAAAGAACACCAAAAGCAGCAAGCCGGCCGCGCCGTTCGCTTCCATCGCTCGCCTCGTGATGCTGAGTGACAGCTTCTGGCCGCTTTCCAATCTTATTGAAGAGACGAGGGGCTCGTCGTCCCGATACGAAGTGATGAGGTGCGTGGCGAGCAGCAGATCGCCGCCTTGGTCCCTCGTCATGACTTCGATAGTTTCTGCATCCTCGGGAGCACTAAAACTAAGGCTCGACTGTTCGACAGGATTCAACGTCGCCCGTTCTACTCCATCAACCATGATGCGTATGACTGACGTGGGCAACGAACGGCGGCGACGACCCTTCTGCTCGGCAAGCATGCCGTTGATCTCAGCAAGTTCTTCCGTGCTCAGATCCGCAGGCGCGCTGCGCTGCCGCGGCGGAGATTGATCATCCGACTGCTGCGAGAAAAACCGTGGCAACTCCATTCGCTCCTCGGGCGGGCTGTAGCCGAAAGCGGCGACTAACCTCCCAAAGCAATCCGGGTGCAAGACAGCGTGGATGCGATTGACTTCGACGTTGTTTTCGTCGTCGCCACTCTTCGACGTCAGCCGCGCAATCACCGTCTTCAGCGGATCGAAGTCACGCGGCACCGGGCATTGCGTGTCCCAGGGCGTGAACACGCGGAGACACTCTCTCACGAGCGATCGCTGTTCGCTCGAGCCATGCTGGGTCTCGAACCTCTCTTCACCGCGCCGCTGCCGAGAGGCGCGAATCAACTGGCCGAAGCGCTGATACATCTCGTGCATCAAGACGGCTTTACGCGATCGGTAATAATAGTCGTCCTTGACTCGCTCAGGCTCGCCGATCACTGCATTATAAATTTCCATCGTTTCGAGCGTGCTGTAGCTGTGCAAGAGCCGGCTGACACCGAGCGTAACGTAAAAGGCGTTCCGCTTCGTCGTGATTCTCACGAGGTGCTTGACGAAGTAAACGAGGAGATCTTCCTCAGTGGCCCGGTCGCCGTCGGCCTGAATCTCGGCCGCAAGCTCCTTCTGGCGTTCATAAGGTTCCGATTCGGCATAGACCAGGCGTTGGAGCAAGTGAAGATCGCTGAACAAGGCTTTATTGCGGATGCCGTCAGTCCGGCGCGACTCACCGCGCGAAAACCTTCCGACCGGAATGTAGTACAGCCGCTTGCTCTGGACCGCCATCGCCACATTCAACTTGAGCGTGGCGGCGGCGACGATTCTGATCGCGATAGCTTTGTCCTGATGGAGAAAGTAGGCGAGGCGGTATGCCTTGTTCAGCACCTCGTCTGTGGATACTCTGTTCACTGCGGCGCTCCTGCCTCGAAACGGACATCGGTCGCACGCCGGGCGCACATTCTCAGCGTACCACCGGCTCTAGCATCGTGGCATTTCGGAATTCAGTAGCTGACGATCGACTCCGAAAATGGCACGCTGGTTTTATTCAGGGACAGACATACTACGGATACAGGACAACGGAGATCGAGTTCACGGACTGCGCGAGTGAGGCCCAAACTGCACCAGTACCCCGAAAACAAATCCCGTTTCGATGTGTGGTAAAATGCGTCACTACTCCATAAGCCCGACCTCACGGCTCAGCCCTGATTAGGAGAACTCGATGAGGAAGACGCTAGCTTTTCTGCTCGCCGCCGCTGTTTTATACCTGATGTTTCCACCTTCGCGATCTATCAAAAGCCAGACTCTGGCCAAGTTCAAGACGGTCGCCAACGCTATACCCAACCGCTATATCGTCGTGCTGGCGACCACCGATCTCAGTCCGATCGCCGATCCGACTCCAACACCTTCAGCAGCAACTCCCAAGAGCGCTCAGTTTTCAGCCGCTTCGGCGATCTCTACCGAATCCACTTCCACATCTTCAACTGAAGAACCAACCGCCGATCCGCAGGTAGTTGCGACAGCGACAGCCTTAACCTCGACTTACGGCGGCACTTTCTCTGTCACCTGGGGCGTAGCGCTCAAGGGCTTTCTGCTGAACGCTACCGAGTCGCAGGCGATCGCGATGAGCCAGGACTCGCGAGTCGCATTCGTTCAACAGGACGGCGCGATCGCCGTGGGAACGCCGGACACGGACCCGATTGTCATGACTCCCGATCCGAATGCCGATCTAAACCCGCAGCCACACGCTTCATGGGGCCTCGATCGCATTGATCAGCGTTATCTGCCGCTTAACGACATGTATGCGTATGTCAACGATGGTCAGGGAGTGAACGCGTATATCATTGACACCGGCATTCTCCCCACGCACTGGGAATTCCGCGGGCGCGCGTTCGCAATCTACGACGCGGTTGATGGCGAGAGTAACGGCGTCGACTGCAATGGACACGGCTCGCACGTTGCGGGCATCATCGGCGGTCGAACCTTCGGCGTCGCCAAGAAGGTGCGGCTGTTCAGTGTTCGCGTACTCAACTGTCAAGGCTCCGGTTCGTGGTCCAACGTCATCGACGGAGTTAATTTCGTGACGTGGCATCGCTCGCAGCCAGGCCAACAGGGTTCTCCGGCGGTGGCAAATGTGAGTCTCGGTGGAGCTAGCAACAGCGCCGTCGACGTGGCAGTCAGAAATTCGATCAGAGCGCAGGTGACTTACGTAGTAGCGGCCGGAAATGGGAACAGTGACGCTGCCAGTTATTCTCCCGCGGACGTCGCCGAGGCGATAACGGTCGGCGCGACGAACCGGTACGATTCCCGAGCAGAGTTCTCAAACTATGGACCAACGCTGGATCTCTTTGCACCCGGCGTCAGCATCACTTCGGCTTGGATTGGCAACGATCTGATGATCGCAACCGCATCGGGCACGTCAATGGCAGCGCCGCACGTGGCCGGCGTCGCAGCGCTCTACCTGCAGGGCCATCCGTCTGCGTCGCCTGCCGCGGTCCGCGCTGCGCTCGTGGGTAGTTCAACCGCCGGTGTAGTAATGAACGCCGGGCAGGAATCTCCAAACCGATTATTATTTTCGAACTACTAAAAGTGCGCTCACGGAAATGAGAATATGACTGAAGAAAAAATATCTTCGAGAGCGCGCATTCTTCCAGTCGTGGTCGTGCTGGGGGCATTACTGATGTGGGCGGCGCTCGCTCAGTTCAGGTTATTTCCTGAATCCGTTTTTCCATCGCCTGCTGCCGTAGCCAGAGGGTTTGTCGAAGAGTTCCGCAATGGCCGGCTCGTTGACGATGTGGTGGCGTCTCTGTTTCGCGTGACGGTTGGTTTTGCTCTTGCTGTTTTTACCGGTATTCCCGCCGGGCTCTGGTTGGGCCACCATGCGCGCGCAAGAATCGCATTCCTGCCGGTCGTCAATTTTTTCCGCAGTCTTTCACCGTTGGCGTGGATACCGTTTGCGATTCTCTGGTTTGGCATCGGCGATCTGCCCACGGTGTTTCTGATCTTCATGGCCTCGTTTTTCCCCGTCGTCCTGGCCACAGTGGCCGCGGTTGCAAACATTCCTTCAGTTTACTTTCGCGTGGCGCGCGACTATGGCTTTAGCAATAACGAAGTGCTCACGAAAGTCACACTGCCCGCGATAGCGCCGCAGGTCATTACTTCGTTACGTGTCACCGCGGGCCTCGCGTGGCTGGTCGTCGTGGCAGCAGAGATGATCGCGGGGCGCGCGGGTTTGGGCTTCGCCATCTGGGACGCGCGGAATGGCTTGCGGATGGATTTGTTGGTCTGCGGCATGATAGTGATCGGAGTGATCGGCGTCGTTATAGATCGCGTGTTGCTCCAATTGACCAGAATCTCGAGTGTCAGGTGGGGTTATGAACGATAAGCCGCTGCGCCTCGAAGACGTATCGCTCAGCTTCGGAAGCGTGGGCGTCTTTCGTCGTCTTTCGCTCGAGGTGACTCGTGGAGAATTCGTAGCGGTTGTTGGGCCATCCGGGTGCGGCAAGACGACGTTACTCAACCTGTTTTCGAAATTCATCAAACCTGAAACTGGGCGAGTGGAGTGCGCCGGCCGCGTGCGCATGGTTTACCAGCATGACAGTCTGTTCCCGTGGCTGACAGTTGCGGAGAACATATCGTTGGGATTGCGAGATCTCAATGACGACTCAGAACGCGTGCGACAGCTCGAACAGATGATGCATTTGATCAGGCTCGAGGAGTTTGCAAATCATTATCCGCATCAGCTTTCGGGAGGAATGCGTCAGCGAGTGGAGTTAGCGCGGGCGCTCATCGGCGACACGGATGTCCTGCTGTTGGACGAGCCGTTTTCGTCGCTGGATTACCTGACGCGTCTGCGCATGAGAAACGAACTCGCGCGAATGCTCGATCGGTTGCCGCGCACGGTGGTGTTGGTAACGCACGACATTGAGGAGTCAGCGCAGCTTGCCGATCGCATCATCGTGCTTTCCGAGCGGCCGGCGCGGATCTGTTGCGAGTTTCACCTTAACCTCGAGCGTCCGCGCGAGCCAACACATCCACGCGTCGTAGAGACGGTCCATAAGATACTTGCGGAAATGGGGCTGGAGCACAAAGCGAGCGCGGCTCGTTCATCGCTGGTTTCGTAGATGGGAGGCGACAATGTTTCGTTCTTCAGTGGTTCGCTGGGTAGTCGGGCTTTTGCTGTTGATAGCCGTGCTTGGTGTGATCAGGTTCAAGCCATGGCGGCTTGGGTCGCGCGGCGCAGCGTCGCAGGAAGCGCAAGCGCGTGAAGACCTGAGAGTCGGTTTTTTGCCGGTGACATGACACCTGACGTGCCCGGTCACTGACTACGCCACCAGGACCAGCACGGCGACTCGGTTCGAGTCGCAACGTTTCACAGATTTTCCTACAGTCGTCGAATCGATCAAGAGCGGCCGGCTGGAAGCAACTTTCATGATCGCGCCCCTCGCGATGAAACTGCGCGAGCAGGGAGTGCCGGCGAAGATTGTTTACCTGGGCCACCGTGACGGATCGACGGTGATTGTACGCAAGGATTTGCCCGCTCAGAGTCTGCGTGATCTTCGCGGCAAGACGTTCGCGATTCCGAGCAAGTACAGTAATCAGTATCTGGTCATTCGAAAACTGATGGAGGACCAGGGCGTTGGCCCTGACGAGATAAAATTTGTCGAGCTGCCGCCGCCTGACATGCCAGGGGCGATTGCCGCGAAGGCGATTGATGCTTACTTCGTCGGCGAGCCGCACGCTGCTAAGGCTGAGCTCGACGGCAGCGGGCGCGTGCTTTATCACGCGAAGGATATCTGGCCGCACTTCATCTCGTGCGTCCTCGTCGTGACGGAAAAGTTGATCCGTGAAAGGCCCGCTGTAGTGCGCGACCTCGTGCGCGGCATTGCCGAGAGTGGGGAGTGGGCCGAGACCCATCGACTCGAAGCCGCAAAGGTCGTCTCCCCTTATTTTCGACAGGACGAAAAGGTCGTGCGGTATGTACTGACGCAGCCACCGGATCGCGTGAGCTATCGCATGCTGACGCCAACTGATGAGGAGTTGCAGCGCATTCACGACATGGCGATCAAGGCAGGAATTCTTCAGAGGCCCATCGACATGAAGGACCTCGTCGATCGTAGCTTCATCCCGGCGGAGATCAAGCCTGCGAAAATCGAAGTCAATCCTTAATCGGGAATCGAATCGTGTCCGGTGTCCGCCTCGCCAACACCTCTCGGGACGAAGAGAACAGCCACGAACGCTATGGCTGTGTAACAAGCCATCAGTAAAAACAGCGCGCGATACCCATTGAGGAGATCGAAGATGCGGCCGTTCAAAGGATCGCCAATCGCACCGCCCAACGCCATGCAGAGCAGGTACAGCGACGCGAGCACTCCTCGAAGCTGACGCGGAACTGGTTCGACGAAGAGCGGATAGGCATTGACTGTCGGCAGCGCCCAACTAGCCGAGGCCAGTGCGAGCAGCGGTATCGCATGATTCAGTTGCGTGACCCGATCCAGCGCGAACATGCAGGCGGCCATCATCGCGAAGCCAACCAGTATGGCGTTCCGCCGTCCGATGCGAACTCCGATAACACCCGCCGGCAGCGCGCCGATGACGCCGCCAATGGCCCAGGCGATGAATCCGATCGTGACGTCTTGCGGCTGAATACCGAAGCGCTCGACAGCATGCAACGCATACCAGGTAGTGAAGGTTTGAAAAGTGAGCTGCAACAGAAGTACGGCAATGAAAATCGGTCGCATGCCCGGGACGGCGCCGCGAACGGCAGACCATGCTGCATCGGCCAGCGATCGAAACGTCACCTCCGCAGATTGCGATTGGACCAGTTTCGGTTCGCGCAGCCCAAGAGCAAAGACGGCGGCAATAACTAGAACGCTGCCGCTCGCTATCAGAAATGCAGGCCGCATTCCGAGTACCCGCCCCAACATCAGGAATGCGATTGCGCCGACGCACATCTGAAACGTGATCGAGCCTGTTGCGAGTGATCGATGGCGCGACGGCACGACATCCGCCACCAACGCCTGGAATGGCGATCGTTGAATATTGATCCCGGTATGCAGCACGACTATCGCACCAATGAGGAAGGGAAGACCGAATGCCGGTGAGAAGGGGAGCAGTGCCATGCCGAGCGATGACAGCACGAGCCCGCCGAGAACAATCGGCAACCGGCCCCGGCCACGAGCACTGGCGCGATCTGATGCTGGTCCTGCCCACGGCATGAGTAGGAGTAACAGGACATTGTCAATAGCCATGATCGCGCCGATGGTCGTACGGTGATCGCCGACGGCATCGCGCACGAGTGGCGGGATGAATGTGCTGAGTAGCGGGCCGGTCACACCGGCGAAAAGGCCACCAAGGCCGATGAGCAGGCAAGCGCGATACGGGATTGGTGATCTTCTGACTTCAGCTTGTGTGCGAACACCCAGTTCGGTCACTAAAGCTTCTCCTTCGGTGCGCGGGCGGATGTTTTAAGCCAAGATCCAGTCTGACACTGTACCACGCTCTATTGAAGTATGCTTTTCTATTTGGACTTAGATCTGTTTAATTGAATTGTCCGTGATACAGGACAATGACGAAGAGCGTTACCGTTTCCAGTAACGCCCTTGAGCACCTATCATCATCAGCCTTTTATCGTCGATCACGTCCCGGCGTCTGATCTCCGCCGCAACGCCGGCTAAGCCCGCCCCGAGCAATCCCATTGTTGTTGGTTCAGGGACTGCCTCATTTGATGCCTTCACGACGCCATTTCCGCCGTGCTATTTTCCCATGCATGTCACGAACCATCTCTCTTACGATCGGCATTCTGTTCATCTCGACGATTTGCATCGCCCAGTCTGGACCCCCGCTCAATCGCGATCCGAGGGCGGTTAAGTTTGTCACTTCTGATATCGACAATTTTTGGCGGGCGTACGATCTTGCAGCAAAGGAAAGTGACAAGACCAAACGAGTCGCGATCTTTCAGACCGAGTATCTCGACAAGGGAAGCGCTGGCTTGAAGGATTTTTTGCGGTTACGAATTGAGTCGGCCGAGACCCTGGTGGATACGATCGACAGAATGCCGAAATATTATGCTTCGATCCGCCCGCAAACTTTGCAGGTGCAACTCATGGAGAAGCGCATGCGAGCGGCGTTCACAAAATTCAAGTCGATCTACCCGGACGCGGTCTTTCCCGATGTGTACTTTTTGATCGGCATCACAAACTCGGGCGGGACAACAGGGCCAAGTGGTCTCTTGATAGGGACCGAGATGTACGGCAAAACAGCAAAAAGCCCGATGGACGAACTACGTCCGTGGCTGCAGGTGGTGCTCTCGACCATCGACAATGTGCCGGCAATCGTCGCGCACGAATCGTGTCATTACAACCAGCACTACAACACTGCGCCGGATCAGCGACATCTGCTCGGTAAAGCGTTGCAAGAGGGCGCTTGTGACACCATAGGCGAGCTGATCTCGGGCCGAAACATCAACGATCATCTTAAAGACTACGGCCGAACGCATGATGCAGAGATTTGGCGCGACTTCGAAGCCGACATGTACAAGCCGGATTATTCGAACTGGCTTTACAACGCGAGGACGGCCAAAGACCGCCCGGCTGACCTCGGATATTTCATCGGCTATATGATCACGAGGTCTTATTACGACAACGCCAAGGACAAGCGCCAGGCTGTTTATGACATCCTGAACATACAGGATGCTCGCGCGTTTTATGAGGCGAGTGGAGTGCGCAGCCACAAAAAGGCATAAAGCGATTTTTCCTGGAGCGCTGCCGATCGCGCTCGGCTGAAACGTTCCCTTGCATTTCATCATACATAGTATAGACCGGGAGATTGGAGTGTTTCTCAATCTGAAATCTAATTGTGTACTGATAAGCTTAGCCCATGAATTCCTCGTCCTCCCCCTCCTCCTCCTCAGCCTTTAGCCCGTTAGTGTCAGTGGCATTTGTTCTTTTTTACTTTGGGTTTCACCGTGCCATATTCATTCCGCTCGTATTTCTCACATACGATTTCTTCAAGCAGCCTTCAGGCAGAAGATCCAGGTGGACCTATCCGCTGGGCGTGGCCGCGATTTTGTACTTGTGGTGGTGGGTACTGCCGTCAGTGTTGCTGTAGGCGAATACGATTTCCGGCGATTGATGCTGAACCAAAGAAGACGTACTTGATCTCGGGATAGTGCGCCTGAACGTTAGCTTCCAACCGCCGCACCGCCTCTCTTACGTCAACTGCCGAAATGCTGTCGTTGAACCGCAACTCGATAACGAGCAGCACGGAGCTTGGGCTTTGGTAGATCGTGTGCAAGTGCTGCACGTGGGCCACATCTTGATCGGCCTCCACTATTTCTCGCAACGCCTTCAGCGTCTGGCGATCAACGCCCTCACCGATCAGCAAGCCCCTGCTCTCGTGGACCATCACGATCGCAATCGCGCAGAGCAGCATGCCGATCACGAGAGACGCGGCTCCGTCGAAGTAAGGTTGCTGCAACCACTGGCTGAGGAAAACACCCAGCAAAGCAACTGCGAGTCCGAGTAACGCAGCCGAGTCTTCAAGCAGGACTGAGAAGCTGGTGGGATCTTTGGTCGTGTGTATCGCTTCGATTACGCCTCGCCCTCGACGCTCTTTACTGAACGCCTTCCAGCCGAAGTACCAGGTGGTGCTCTCGAAGACGGTCGAGAGACCGAGGACGATGTAGTTCCACTTAACGTTTTCGATCGGCGTCGGGTGCGTGAGGTGGGTGAGTCCTTCATATACAGACATGCCGCCGCCGACGCCGAAGATGAGCACTCCGACCATGAGTGTCCAAAAGTACAGTTCGCGCCCATGGCCGAATGGGTGTTCGAGGTCCGGCGGTTTGCGGCTATTTCGAATCCCGAGCAGTATCAGCGCACCGTTGCCGGTATCCACTAACGAGTGAATGGCTTCGGAGAGCATGGCCGAGCTGCCCGAGAAGGCTGCGGCAAAGAACTTCGTCGTTGCGATTGCGAGATTGCCGAGTATTGCAGCAAAGATGGCAGTTTTTGCCTCTTGCGCCACTTAACTCACCAGTGCCTGTAACTTGTTGGACATTATGCTTGCGGGTTCTGCGGGCGAGTCTACCATGATCGGCAACTCCGCTTGTGATCCCGCTTCAGAGAATTCTAATAGAGGATAGTTTCAATCGCTCATTGCACGGCGGATTTTGTTCGTGGAGAACGGCGAGAGCTTGTTCGTACCCGTGCTTGCGACTGTGACTGAAGCACGTAACTGCTGCGGGAATTCACCGCCACGTTTGAACGCTCAACGCGCACGCGAACACGGCGCCGCTCGCCGGGTCGGCCCAGCGGATGCGGGTAGTAGCCGATACTGTACTGACGGCGCAGTTCCTCAGTAATCCCGTTGAAAGCCTGATCGAGATCGCTCAGATTCCGGTTTGCCTCGAAGTAGTGGCCGCCCGTGACGACGGCCAGGTCACGCAGGTAGCGACGGCCACGCTCGTAAGCTTCGGACAACGCGTCGCTTCTTCCCCCACTGCTCCCAGGCAGCGGCAGGCGTTTGAAGAGACCGGCAAGTTCGTGTGCTTGCATGATCGCGTCGAGCCTTTCGTCGTACGTATCGAAGCGGACCGTGTAGATGAGGGCGTCGAGTTCCTCAGCGTAATGAAGCGTCTCCTCTGCCGTTTTGTCGCCGCTCTCGTCGACGCCGTCGGTAAAGAGGACAACCGCCTTGCGTCCCTTGATATCCCTAAGCTGTTTCGTCATCACGTTCTTGACGGCGTCGTAGAGGTGCGTACTCATGCCCTTGCCGATGCCCTGAATGGTTTTCAGCAGGCGTTCGCGGTCGTCCGTCGGTTCGCAGTGTATGGTCGTCTTGTGAGCAAACGAGATCACCATTACGCGATCTGCTGGTCGCAGGTGGTCAACGAACCTCGCGGCTGCTTCCTTGATCTTGTCGAGTTTTTTCCAGACCGAGCTGCTCGTGTCCAGCATCAGCACGACAGTGAACGGCTCGTCCACCGGCGCGAAGTAGGCGATCTCCTGCTCGACGCCCTCCTCGAAGATTTTAAAATGCTCCTTCGTTAGATCGTGGACCGTTCGCCCGTCGCGATCCCTCACGCTCACGGGAAGAACAACGAGCGTGGTGTCGACGCGCAGCACTTCGCCATCGAGCTGCACGGCCGGTTCGTCCGCAGCGTTGACGCGCCGAGCGCGCGTCTGCGCTGCGTTTTCCGCCGTGCAGGTGAGCAGCAAGCAGACCAGCAACGCGAGAGTAAGTTGCGACCTCATCATAGTCGTGATTAACACCAGACGTTTCGGAAACGTGAGCAGTGTGAAGCATCAGCGCGCGAGGTGCGGACGGGCTTATGACACTCTCAGAACCGTCCAGTTCGTGATCGCGAGATTCAGAACGCGAACACGACAGCTCACATACGAGAGCTTGACTCGTACTGCCATTAAACTTACGAACTTATTCTGGCCGGTAAATGCACGGGCCACCCCTGCACTCGCGACGGAAGAATACGCCGCCGATATAGCCACCGCGAAGCGTATCGTTGTAAATGATAGACGTCCCGGATTCATCGATATCCTTTGGAACAGCTATGTCACAAGTGTGAAACAAGCCGAGGAACAGACGGGACAAACGGGCCGTCTTCTTAGCCGGCAGAACGAAAGGCTCGAAAGTTTTTTCTACCGTTAGCGCGTTTGGACCATCGAGCGGGTTGTAAGGAGCCGCCGTCTGCTGAAGATACGGTGTCACCGGGTGGGTTGCGTCAGGCGATATCCTTGGTCCTGGTTCGTTTGCCACTAATTTCGCGTCGTAAATACGAATGACAAAGGCTGGACGGTAACAAGGTCCGGCCGAAATTGGCGGTACCAAGCCCTTCGCGAAAGTTGCTTTCAACGTGATTGTGTTAGCGCCACGGAAGGAATCTTCGGGAACGGGAGTTATCTTGGTCGGGATCGCTAATTGGTTTCCTTGAAACAATAAAGCGGCGAGCATGAGAAAGAATAATGCGGCTTGCGTCATGTGGGTTCCTCCTTTCAAACGGCTTGTGGGCGGCCCGAACCATACACCACATCAAATCAATAAACCAGCCGTCAAGGACCACCATAGCCCTCATACAAAATCGCATTACCAACCTTGGATTCGGACTGGTCCAATTCTCCGGCGCTTCTGCAAAATGGATTGAGCAATGTGGTGAGAGACGTTTTCCCCAACGTTTTGAACGGTGGTAGAGCTCCAGCTGCTGCGGGAGTCCGGCCGCAGCAGCGAAGCACAACCATCTTGTTAACGCAGTCTAGATAACGTCATACTTCTGCATCATCTCGTTGTCCTCGTGGTCCAGTATGTGGCAGTGCCACACATAACTTCCCGTAAACGACTGACCGAATGGAACGCCACCTGCCGGAATACCTGGAATCTGTGCGCCAAACGGCACGAGTATCCGTGTAATTTCACCGGGGTTGGCCTGGATCGTGTCTTTCCAGCCGGCCTCGTTTGCATCCGGACCTCTCAAACTGCCAAGTGCAAAAGCATCCGCTGATGGAATCGGCCATGGTCCAGTTCCCATCGTTGCCGGATCGAGCGACGGGTACACGGCTGCCGTATAACCTGGCACATCGAACGTTTGACGGCCAAGAAGTCGAAACTGAATGAGGTGAATGTGAATCGGATGTGTGTCGCCAGTGGTGTTGATGATGTTCCACTGCTCGAGCGTGTTCACGTTTGCCTGCTCAATCTGCGTGGTGGTCCAGAACAGATTGTTAAGCAGTCCCATGATCGGCTCGCCTGTCGCAGCATCCGGAATCTCGACCAGCGACACGTTGCGGGTACGACTCGGCGCGGGTAGTGCCCCGATCGGTGTGGCGCGTAGAGTCGTAGGAATTCCGCCAGTAAATCCCGTCGTGTTACCTACGGTGAACTGCATTATCTCGCGCAGGAAAATCCCACCCTGCCGTGGACTGCGCGGCCCATTCGGGAACGGCGCAGGCGCGTTGTTCTTCAGTTGGATCTTTGTACCGGGCGCGATGTTGGTGAAGTCCAAAAGAATATCTGCGCGCTCACCTGGTGCAAGCAGAAGATGCGTGAGCGGAGCCGGGGCATTCAGCATTGCACCGTCACTTCCGATTTGAAACATCGCCTGTTTGTTCGAAAGATACAGGTTGTAAACGCGCGCGTTCGAAGCATTCACCATGCGAAAACGATAGACGCCTCGCGTGACGTTCAGATTGGGCCAAACTTTGCCGTTCACCACTGCCGTATCGCCGAAGAACTCGGGCGACCAAATCGTCAGTGGACCTGGCGGAAACGCCATCGTTCCATCGGCATTGAACATTTTGTCCTGAATGATCAACGGGAGTTCGAATTGTCCGGCAGGTAGGCCAATCGGATTGCCGCCGAGTCCTGTGTCGCGCGAGTCTCGTACCAGGTACATGCCCGCCAGACCGGCATGAACGTTCAGTCGTGTGATGCCAAGCGAGTGGTCGTGATACCAGAGAGTCGTTGCTTCCTGATTGTTGGCATAGTGATAGTCAAACCTTGTGCCCGGTAGAAAGGTTGCTTCCGGATGGCCATCGCTGCCGGCTTCTGTGTTGCCTCCGTGCAGGTGGACGGTCGTGCGCGGAGTGGTCTTATCAGCCTCGACTGCGCCGTGCACCGTCGTGTCAATCGCGAAGGCGAGCGGATGGGCTGCGAGGTTGTTGCGCGCGCTGACAACGATGGGAACGCCTCTCCTGACTTCGAACGTTGGACCAAGGTACGGCATACCACCATAGCCCCACGTCGGCGTCAAAGGGAGTGCACTGTGGAATCGTTGGAGGCCGGGCGCCATCGGAAGTGAGAACGTGCCACCGCCTTTAGCATTGACAACAGGGGGAACGGGAAGTTGTTCGGTGTACTTTGAGAGCGTAGTACTGGTTTGCGCTTGAACGACTGCCGGGCTCAATGACGAAACGCCAGTACCCATGATGGCAGCGCCGGTTGCTCCGACGCCGACGGTCTTTATGAAGTTTCTCCTATGCATTCCTCGTGAAATGCCTGCGTTCGTGAAATTTGTGTTACTCATTTTTACCTCCGAGGGGTGGAGGCCGCTGCGAAACATTATTGGGCAGAGGTCACACACCTTATCGTTTAAGTGCGTTGGTTTTTGAGAATCTTGAGGGCGGCGAGAATTGGAAAGGGCGGGTGCTCGATTGCGAGAGTGAGGGCCACCAATGGACCATCGTGAGACACCCAACCCGTGTATTTCTCATTTCTATTCACCCTGAGATTAGCGAACTAGCAGGATTGCTCATCGGCAACGGGCGTGCCGGGTGTGGTGTGGCCGACTATTAGGAGGGAAGGAAGCGTACTGTGGCGGCCGGCGTTGCAGACGGGTTTCTTCCGGAACAATCTGCCAGGGGCTGTACGCTGTCAGCACGACTTGCTAGAATCCTTGCAAACACGCTCCCTCGAACCCTAAAGATTTTCGCATTCAGAAGCCCTCCGATATCGGCACTTAGGCCAATGAAAACGAGACCTAACCTCCGACGAGTGATCCTCTTTACTGTGCTGAGATCAGCTCTGACCGTGCTCGGTATTGCCAGCTGGGGGCATCAGTATGTTTAGGGTCCTACTAGTTGATGACGAACCCAGCCTTCGCCAAACCTTGACCGAGTTCCTGAAGCGCGCCGGCTACGAAGTCGTCGCTGCCGGCGACGTCCAGAGTGCGCTTCCGCTTCTCAGCACCAGCTTCGATGTGGCCGTTATAGATATCAATCTGCCTGGTCGCAGCGGCGTAGAGCTTCTCCAGGAGATCAATGCTCGCGAGTCCTACGTCCCGGTGATCATGATCACGGGTGAACCGAATCTTTCAGTCTTCCCTGAGATTGTTCGCGCCGGTGCTTATGACTTCCTCGCTAAACCGATCCTTAAGGACGTACTGCTAAAGGCTGTAGAGCGTGTGACTGAGAAGAAACTTCTCAGCGCCGAGAAGCAACGCCTTGAACTGGAGATCAAGCAGCGTGCGGCGGATTTGGAAGTGCGCGTCGCGGAGCGCACAGCAGAGTTAGTGGAGGCGCACGACCGCCTGGCCCACAACGCGAAAGTCGCGGCGCTTGGCCGAGTGGCAGCGCAAGTTGCACACGAAGTAAGGAATCCGCTCTACGGTTTGTTGCTTTATTCAACGCATCTCAAGGAAGAGTTGGCAGGGAAGCTGGCGGACGACCAGGTTGAACTTTTCAACCACATCATCGATACGATCAATCAGTTGACGAGTCTTACCGAGCAGATTCTTGACTTCGCTCGACCCGTCAGCCTGGCATTGCGACCGGTAGAGCTGAACAATGTAGTCAGCGTTGTTCTCAAGCTCCTCCGTTTACAAATCTCTGCAAACGGGATCAAGGTTGAGTTTCATCGCGATGACTCAAACCCGACCGCCATGCTTGATGAAGCCTGCATGCGCGCAGCCTTGCTGAATCTCCTGCTCAATGCTGTTCAAGCAATGCCTACAGGCGGGACTCTGAGCATCGCCAGCGCTACTGCTGGAGAAACACTCTCGCTCATAATTAACGATACGGGATCAGGAATGACTGAAGAGCGAGTCAAGAGGATTTTCGAGCCGTTTAATTCCGATAAGCCCGGCGGGCTCGGTCTCGGCATGCCGTACGCTAAAAAAATTATTGAAGAACACGGGGGCAACATCAGGGTTGAGAGCAGACTTGGTGAAGGGACTCGAGTTCAGATCACCTTGCCGGCTGAAAAGGATCAAAGTGAAGGCAAATTCGCTTAACTCAATACTCGTCGTCGACGACGATACGTGCATAACGGGAGCGCTGGCCGTCATTCTTCGGAAGGCAGGCTATGAAACACTGACCACAAACAGTATCGCCGAGGCGAAGTCGGTTCTGAGCAGCCGTTCATTCGACCTGGTCATCACCGATCTGCGTTTAGCCGACGGCACCGGGATAGATCTGATCACGCACATCAAGAAACAAACTCCCGATACTGAAGTCATACTCATGACCGCCTTCGGATCGATTGATATAACGATTGAAGCCATCAAACGAGGCGCCTATTACTATCTCGAAAAACCTCATCCACCGGATCGACTGCTGGCCCTCGTCGAGAGGGCACTACAGTTCGCGGCCCTGAAGATCGAGAATCAAACCCTCAAACGTTCGCTGGCAGGCGACAGCGAAATGTTCGGCCTGGTTGGCCGTGATCCAAGGATACGAAAAATTCACGAGACGATACGTACCGCAGCGCCCTCTGACGCGTCAGTGCTGATCGAAGGAGAGAGCGGCACAGGAAAAGAATTGATTGCTAAAGCGGTTCACACCGAGAGCCATCGCGCCTCGGGGCCATTCGTCAGCATCAATTGCGCCGCAATTCCGCATGAGCTCATTGAATCCGAGTTGTTCGGCTACAAGAAAGGCGCGTTTACAGGCGCGCAACGCGATAAGCGAGGCCTGATCGAAGTCGCGGAAGGAGGCACACTCCTGCTCGATGAAGTCGCAGAAATGCCTACGCATCTGCAAACCAAACTCCTGCGCGTATTGCAGGAACGTAAACTTCGCAGGCTGGGCGACGAGCGGGAATTCGAAGTTAATTTTCGTCTCGTGTCCGCTACTAACCGCGACACTTCGTTGCTGTTGAAAGAGGAAGTCCTGCGAAAGGATCTTTACTTCCGGATTAGCACGATCAAGATCAACGTACCGCCTCTGCGACAACGTCGAGATGACATAATACTCTTGGCAAGACGCTTACTTGAACGCTTCAACCAGCAGTATCAGAAAAGCATCCGAAACATATCGCAGGACACCGTTATACGGCTGACTCACTATGACTGGCCCGGTAATGTACGTGAACTGGAAAGCGTCATAGAGCGGGCCGTGCTGTTCTGCCAGGGAGATGAATTAACCATCGCAGACCTGCCGGATGAGCTTCAGGATTTCCAGATGACGCCTCACCGCGTTTTTGCTCCCCAATCTTTGTCGTTGGAAGAGATCGAGCGTGATGTAATTATTCAGACGCTTGAACGGACGAGCGGCAACGTGAAAAAAAGCGCCGAGATTCTACGCGTCCATCGTCCCACTTTTTACCGCAAGCTGAAGAAGTTCGGTATCAAGGTAGAAAGGGAGTCAGAATCGTCCGGCAGCGGTCATTCAATCTCCATTCAAACCTCGAACGACCGAAGCAGGTTCAAAGTAAAACATATTGGTTCGTGATCGATGTCTCCGGATGAAACACTTTTTCTCCTGCTGAACTTCTTCTCTGTGCAACCTCTGTGTTCTCTGTGACTCTGTGGTCGTAGAAACTCGAGATACAACAACCACAGAGTCACAGAGAACACAGAGGTTGCACAGAGAAGAAGTTCAAACTCACACCCCCCCCGGCGCGGGCGGAGGTGAGCACATGGGGAGCCAGGAAACTTAGTTTCTAAGAGTATA
>DASSEB010000143.1:0-5344 GCA_035696765.1 Pyrinomonadaceae bacterium
CGAGCCCAGCACTGGAAGCTCCATTACTCGCTCAAGGCTTCGCTCTCGCCGGCACCGCCTACAAAGACAATGGTTGGGCCATCAAAGACGCAATCCAGGACGTTAAGAACCTAGCAGTCTTCTTCCGTGAAAATGTCGCGCAACCTCAAAGGACGATCATCGTCGCTGCTTCGTTAGGAACGTTTGCCGGCTTCAAGAGCATGGAACAGTTCAACGGTATTTACGACGGCGCGCTCTGCCTGTGCGGCGTCGGCGCCGGCGCAACGCGACTCTGGGACAGCGGCGTTCCTCTTTATCTTGCTTACGACGTCATCTTTGGAATTCCCGCATCGTGGGGAACAGTCGGCGAAGTTAGAAACGACATCGATTTCGATACCGAGGTGCTCGCAAAGTTAGGTCCCGAGCTGAGTAACATTGCAAACTTCCCGAAGTTTGAATTCATTCGTCTCGTGGCGAAGAATCCCGGCCGCGGCATTACACCGCCGCCACCGCCCGCGTTTTACCCCGGCTGGGCGCTCACTGATTTCTTCTTCTTCACGGAGGCGCGCGCCGAATTGCAGCGACGTGCAGGCGGTGCGATCGTGCAGAACCTCGATCAGAACTACACTCTTACGGCCGCTGAGAAGGCTTACCTCGCGGGCATCGGATTGCCCACGGCCGTAGTTGATGCCTGGCTGGCCCAGATGAATGCGCGCCGCAACATCGAAGCCGATCCGTCAGCGCGCAACTACGTCCGCAACAACACCGATTTCAACGGGAAGATCAAGAACCCGATCCTGACGATGCACACGATAATCGATCCGCTGCTGGTCGTTGCGAATGAGTCGGCGTACGCGGAGCTGAACGCCGCTCGAGGTAAAGAGGAACTCCTGTTTCAAACGTTTACCACGGGCGTCGGCCACTGTAACCTGACCGGTCCACAGGTTCTGACAGGCGTGGCTGCTATCGATCTTTGGGTGCGCACAGGCGTGCGCCCAACGTCCGCGCAGTTTCCGGCCGCGCTCGGATTTAACCAGGCTTTTGTGCCGCCACCCTTCTGAGATCTCGACGCGGGATCGCGAGGGGGTCTTCGCGTTTAACGCAATCGCCCTTAGAATGTCTCACGAGCCCCTTGTGCGGATGTAGTTTAGGGACCGTGAGTTTGAGTTCTTCCATTCCATTGACCCAGGCCGTGACCTCCGGCGACGAAAGCGCTGTCAGCGCGCTCGTCGCCGCCGGCGCGGACGTGAACGAGACTACCAGCGGCGGCCAAACTCCTCTCATTCTCGCCGTCATTTTCGGACACACAAAGGTGGTGCGGCTTTTGGTCGAAGCCGGCGCCGATCCGTACGTGCGCGACAATCTCGGCCTCGATGCGATCGAGTGGGCACAACGAAGAGGACTCAGGGAAGCGCTCAGCATTCTCACCAACGGCGTCAAATCCGCTACACCGCCCAAAAAGATAGTCGTCAACATTCAAGAGCCGGAAGAGTCTTTTCCGGCAGCACCGCCGCCAGCGTCGCAAGAACGCGAAGCCATCGCTGATGCTGAAAAGAGCCGGCGCTGGGTGAGCGGATTGAAGCAGCGGTTGGACGAACTGGAAGGCCGAAAGCTAAACCGAAACGAGCCACGCCAGTCACATCGCGAGCCCGCACCGATTGAACAGTCACCGCCATCAACAACGGTCGTGCCGAAGCAAGTCCCAGTCGTTGAGACAAAGCCTGCTCCCGTAGCCGCGCCGGCCGAACCAGTTGCGACGAAGGAACCACCACGACCAACGGGACGCATCCTTACCGCACCACCCGAGAACGACGTTCCCGCACCGAAACGAAAGCGATGTCCGAAGTGCAACGAGATCTACAACGGCGAGCTGGTGTCGTACTGCCCTCACCATGTCGTTCCGCTTATCGACGTCGACCAGCCGATCATGCCAGAGCCACCGAAAGCAAATAGAGCGCTATTTTGGGTCATGGTCGCGGTTACTCTGATTGGATCGATCGTGGTTGGCTCGTTGATCACGGCGTACATGTACAAGTCGAACCAGGCCGCAGCTCGAAGCGCTGCACCGCCGCAGTCAAACATTCAAAAGGGAGTTCCCGAAGTTGGTGGTGACTTGGCAGGCAAGGCCGTAGCGCTGCCGGAGGCGCAGTGTCCATTAGTTGGACCACCGGTATCCGGCATCGTGACTGTCCGCGTGACGGTGGATCGCAAAGGACAAGTTCACCTGGCACGAGCTTCGGGCGGCGATTGGCTCATGCGTGGCGCTGCCACTGAAGCAGCGATGAAATCGACCTTCGCTCCCGAGAAGCTTCGCAGCCGCGAAACGGAAGGGACGATCATCTACACGTTCAAACCGTAACTTAGCCCAAAAAGGCACTAAAAGCACAAAAGAATTGAGGGAGCTTGTTGAATTAACCTCCTTTATTGTTTGTGCTTTTTGTGCTTCTTTGTGGCGTTCGTTTATTCTTGTGGCATGGTCGACTCCCAGCAGACGCGCATCCTTCCCGACGACGTCCGCGCGACTGGCCCAGCTCCCGGCACAATCCTGCGCGAACGCTACCGGCTCGAGAGCGAGCTCGGACGCGGCGGCATGGGCACGGTCTATCGTGCTACCGATCTCGAACTACAACGCGAAGTTGCAGTCAAAGTTCTGTCGGCGGCCGCCCAGACCTCCGATGCCCGTGAGCGTTTAGTTCGCGAAGCACGCGCAGCCGCCGCACTCAATCATCCACACATCGTTACCATCCATGACGTCGGCGAGACTGGCGGATTTCCATTCCTCGTGATGGAACTCGTCGCGGGTCCGCGTCTCTCGCAGGCACGCCCAACAGATCTCTCGCGTGTAGTGGCCATCGCCGTTCAGATTTGCGCCGCACTCGAACACGCGCACAACAACAGCATCGTGCATCGCGATCTGAAACCCGACAACGTGCTGTTATCCGGAACACACGAGTCGAGCAACATCAAGCTCGCCGATCTCGGGCTCGCGTTACCTGCCGATGGCGCTCGTATCTCGCGCGCCGGGATCATTGTCGGCACCGCTGCTTACATGGCGCCCGAACAAGCTCTCGGCCAACAGGTTGATGGACGCGCCGATCTCTACGCGCTGGGAGTTCTACTTTACGAACTGACCACCGGACGAGTCCCTT
This sequence comes from Pyrinomonadaceae bacterium, assembly GCA_035696765.1. Lineage (GTDB taxonomy): Bacteria > Acidobacteriota > Blastocatellia > Pyrinomonadales > Pyrinomonadaceae > PSRF01. Next base: position 3,129 of record DASSEB010000143.1, read on the forward strand.
TCACCGGCGACGATCCGTTGACAATTGTTTCGCAACACGTGCACGCGCCCGTCGTACCGCCGCGTGTGCTTCGTCCGGATCTACCACCGGCGTTGGAAGCAGTAATCGTGCGGTTGCTCGCCAAAGATCGCGCGCAACGATTCAGCACCGCAGCAGAAACTCGCGCCGCGCTGCTCGACTCGCTCAAAAGCAAAGACGAACCGGCGGCAACTGACGGTGCCCCCGCCGTCGCGATTCTCGACGCGCTCGCTCGTGGCCGTCTCGTCGGCCGCAACGACGAACTCGCGGAAGCGCGGGAGTTGTGGCAACGCGCTCGCGAAGGACGCGGGCATGCCGTGGTGCTGAGCGGTGAACCTGGCGCGGGAAAGACTCGCCTCGCTCGCGAGATCACCATTCAGGCCGCCGTCGATGGCGCTCTTGTGTTGACGGGTGGCTGTTACGAGTACGAAGCGGCGACACCTTACTTGCCGTTCGTCGAAGCTTTTCGACGGTGGGTACGCGAAGAAAAAAGCGACGACAAGCTGCGTGAGATCCTCGGCGACAATGCGATTCAGATCGCAAAACTCGCTCCCGAACTCGAAACCCGGCTCGGCCCGTTTCCCGAACGTCAGGCGCTCGGCGCTCATGAAGAGCGCCTGCTTTTCTTCGACGCAGTGGGGCAGGTGTTTTCGAATATTGCCCGCCAGCGATCGCTGCTCTTCTATGCTGACGACTTGCACTGGGCCGATCGGGGCACGCTGTGGTTGTTGGGCCGCTTGCTCCGGCAGTTGCGCGACCAGCGCGTGCTCATCGTTGGCGCTTATCGTGAAACGGAGCTTGATCGTGCACATCCGTTGGCTAAATCGCTGGTTGACTGGAACCGCGAACGTCTGATCACGCGCATCGTATTGCGCCGCTTCAATGAGTCTGAGACGGGCGATCAGCTCACCGCGTTGTTGGGTGAAAACGTGAGCGGCGAGTTTGCGGTGGCGGTCCATCGCGAGACTGAGGGTAATCCGTTCTTCGTCGAAGAAGTCTTGAAGGCGTTGATTGAAAAAGGCTCGGTGCGCCGCGAGAGCGGACGTTGGCAGCGCTGCGATATGGAGCAGTTGCTCATTCCGCAGAGCGTGAAAGAGGCAATCGGTAATCGTCTGGATCGTGTCAGTCAAAACTGTAACGAAGTGCTGCGCGTCTGCGCGATACTCGGCAAAGTTTTTACTTTCGAGGAGTTGGCGGCTGCGTCCGAACAGAGTGAAGACACTTTGCTCGACGCGCTCGACGAAGCGACGAACGCACAACTGATCGCCGCGGCTCCGGGCGACTCGTTCAGTTTCACTCATGACAAGATTCGCGAAGTTCTGTACGAGGAACTCAATCCGATTCGACGGCGCCGGTTGCACCGTCACGTTGCCGAAGGATTAAAGCGGCGCTGTGAAAGAGCTCCCTGCGCGGTTGAGAAGCTAGCCCATCACTACATCCAGGCAGGCGATCACGAACAGGGTTTGGAGTATGCGAAGCAGGCTGCCGCGGAAGCAGTTCGAGTCTTTGCTTTTGACGAAGCGATTGCAGCGTACGGCCGCGCGCGTGATTGCGCGGAAGCTTTGGGCCTCACTGAAGAACAACTCGCGCAGGAAGAGGCGATCGGCAAGGCTTTCATGCTGCACGGCGACACTATTCTCGCTGCCGAGCATTTCGAACGTGCGCTCGCGCTCGCAACAGATCCCGCCACCCGTGTGCGTCTCCAGTGTCAGGCGGCCGCATCGCTAGTGACCATCGGCGATCCGCGCGGCAGCGAGTACTTGCACCAGGCTTTGCAGGTGCTCGACCCGGTTGCAAACCCGCTCGAAACAGCGAACGCGTTATCAGTGGAAGCTCGCTTTCACCACCTTGCAGGCCGTCACAAAAAGGCGATCGAGTTGTTGCTGCGTGCCGGTGAGTTGGTGGCGCCCACCGCCGAAAGCGACAGTGTCAGCACGTTCGCCGCGCCGATGATTGCTCAGGTTTACTCATACATGGCGGGCGCATATCAACACTACGGTCTCTACACCGAAGCAGATCGGTGGGCACGACGCTCGCTCGAATTCGGTCGCAGGCACAAGATCCTTTTCGCGCAGGCCACTGGTTTCGAGTTTCTGGGTGAAGACTGCGTGCTCACAGGAAACTATGAAGCCGGGTTGGAATACGCCGAACGTGAGATCGAGATTGCGAATAAGCTCCACTCACGTGAACGACTGGCG
>DASSEB010000144.1:0-5218 GCA_035696765.1 Pyrinomonadaceae bacterium
GTTGTCGGTGAGTGGAACGCTCAACTGAGGTACGCCGACGAGATTTGCAGCTAACCCGGCTGGTGCTTTCCAAACTCCGCGTTCCGCGTCAGTGCGCGCCATCACGCCGGCGACTGCGCCACACGGAGCGAAGTCTTCAAACTGTCCGTCGCGCAGCGGATTTGGTTGGCGCAGACGCGGGAAGAACAACGCTGCATAACTGCTTCTCGTCGTGATGTGATCATCGAGGTGGTCCTTCGCGTCGTCTTTGTCGTTCCATTCCGCCGGTGGGTCCACGATCATCATCGCGCGTCGTTTTTGACAGTAAGCCGTTGCGGCGGAGATGAGAGCAGGACTCGTGTTGCCCTCCGGATTGTATGGAGGAATGCAAAGCAGGTTGAAAAGATCAGCCTTGCGCAGTGCGAACATACCTTGCTTCGCATCTTCAAGACCTGGTCCGTTGAAGTCGTTATCGACAAGCGCGTTGCCGTCGGACGCGAGATCGTTCCGGCCGGCTTTAACGTTGGTGGCGTTGGCCGCATTTGGATCGTCAGGGTTGTCGCCCCAAAGCGGCACGTCAGGAGTAGGATCCGCGTGTGCAGCGGGCGTTGCTGCAGGCAGTGCGCCACTCACGCGGACGAGGTTTGATTCGTTTTGCAGAACGCGATCGACCTGACGTATGTGTCCCGGCGTGATCGAAACGTTGCGAAATACTTCAATGACGCCCGTCGCGTCGTCACGCACTGACAGGTTGAAGACGTCGCCTGCACTGGCAGCAACATCGTGATCGATGCGCGCTCGCAGGCCGTTGCCCCATGTTCCTTCCCACGCGGCGGCGAGGTTAAGACCATTAGCAGTGATCGTGGTTTTCGCCGGACGAGCGGCGGCGCCCACTGCATTCTGAGCAGCAGTGTTGACTGCGGCTGCATCGGCGCCCGCGATAGCTGCGGCAGCTTCCGCTGCGTCTGCGACAGCGTCGGCCGCGGCCTTGCGAATAGCATTACCCTCTCCGGCTTCCACGGCGCGGACTGCCGCCGCGACAGTCTGGGCCGTGGCGCCTGGCGCGCCCGCCGCGGTGGTCGCAGCCGCTGCCGCATCCTGCGCCGAATCGAGGGCGGCGGCGCGATCTGCGTCAGAGGCGAAGATCGGGTGGAAGAGCCGGACGATGATGGCCTGACTGCCGCCGTTCAGATAGAAATCTCTGACGGCGAAACCGAGGCTGCTCTGGGCCCAGAGCCCGCCGAAAATGCGCTCGAAATCGGCGTAGCTATTGATCGTCACGGGCGTGTTTGTTGGACCACGGCGAGCGCGGCCGATGAATGCCGTGATTGAAGTGGCAACCCCGGTGATCGTCCGCACGCCACTGGGGATTTCCTCCACGTAAACGCCCGGATAAGTTAGTGCGACTGGCATGAGTAACCTCCGTTTGGACTAAGGTCTATTGGTCACGAGTTTTTCGATCTCTTTTAAGCGGTGCCCATTGATGCGGTAGTGAGTTTGCAGGTCTTTGCCCCGTCTCTCGAGTACAAGTGCTTCGGCAACAAGTTGGTCCAGGGCGGCTTTAACTATCGCTGATCGCGTCTTCATCTTTTCCTCGGGCAACCACCATTCAGCAATCCCCGCGAGAGTATCCTGAGCATCGGGATGCTCGAGCAGGTAGTCGAGAATCGCTCGCGCGATGTGCGATCGGCTCACCTCATACATTGAATCACCCTGCGCTCGGCGACCACTGAGCAAGGATTGGGCCAGATGGATATGCTGGTCTTTTTCGGGAATTGGGATTTGGAAGCAGGACTCTTTTGTCCAGGTGAGGCACGTGAATGTCCTACCAGACTGTAACCACAGATTACACGAATCTATTACACGGATTCATTTGTAGAAATCCGGGTAATCCGTGGCGATTTTTACTGGAGGCTGGTCTTGAATCGCGCGACGTCGATCTGATGTTTCTGGATGAGTTGCCAGAAAGCGCGGCGGTTTTTCTTTGCGACTTGTGCGGCCCTCGTGATGTTGCCTTTGCACGCGGACAACAGACCCTGAATGTAGTCGCGCTCAAAGCGCGCAATCTCTTTCGCTTTCGCTTCCTGCAATGACTGCTGCCCGCCATTTCCCGCTGCGGGCGAGACCAGCAGATCGCGCGCTTCGAGCACAGGCCCTTCACACAAAACGATAGCGCGCTCGATCACGTGCTCCAACTCACGTACGTTACCGGGCCAGTGGTGGACCATCAGCAACTGCATTGCTTCCTCAGAGAAGTCGTTCACCTCTTTATCCAGGTCGGCCGAATAGCGTGCGAGGAAATGGCGCGCGAGGAGGGGAATGTCTTCGCGTCTTTCACGAAGCGGCGGAAGAATGAGAGAGATGATATTCAAACGGTAGTAAAGATCTTGTCGCACTTTACCATTCGCGACAGCTTCTTCCATGTTCAAATTACTGGCGGCGATGATGCGCACGTTGGCGCGACGAATCTTTGTCGATCCCAACGGCCGGTATTCCTTCTCCTGCAAAAATCGTAACAGCTTCACTTGCGCAAACACCGGCAGGCAGTCGATCTCGTCCAGAAACAACGTGCCGCCATTCGCTTCTTCGATGAGCCCCGCTTGCAGAGTCGCCGCACTCGTGTAGGCGCCGCGTTCGTGTCCGAAGAGTTCATTCTCGACGAGCTCCGCCGGTATTGCGCCGCAGTTGATCGGCATGAACGGCCTGCCCACGCGCGAACTCCCGTAATGAATGGCGCGCGCGTAAAGCTCCTTGCCCGTTCCCGTTTCACCCGCAATCAAAACGTTCGCATCGCACTTCGCGATCATCGGGATCCGCCGTAACTGATCGAGGAACGCGGGACTCCTTCCGATCACCTTCCTGACTCCGGGATGAGCTGTATTTATTTGGCCGGAACGCGCATCGTTGCCGGCTGGTCGAATCCATTTCCACGCGCGCGGCAACACGTCCCGAGTCCTCAAAGGCAAGGTGACGAAGTCGACGGCGCCCGCGGAAAGCAGTTCCACCAACTGATCCGGTTCACACGACTCGAGGACGACGATGACGGGAATGTTCGCCTGCCTGATGGATTTCAGCACTTTCGTCGTTTCGCCCACCGAGCCCGGAGCGACGACGAAGATCACGTCCGGATTAAGGCGTTGCACCACTCGCTCGACTTCACGACCGCAATTCGTCAGCGGCGTTTCTTCTACAGGAAAAATCTCCACTCGAAAGCGTTGCTCGAGGATGGCTTTCAGTTCCCCGGTCGAGTCCGCCGCCGGGCTGCCGGCGCCCAGCAAGAGGGCTCGTTCGAGGGGAGAGGTTAACTGCGACATAACGTCGTAAGTTTTTGAATTCGTAAAAGTCGATTACCGAAGTTTCGGTAAAGGCGAAGTCAATGAGGTAGTTTTGTGTGGAAATGCGAAAGAACTGTAGACGCTTTTATTTAGCCCCTCACGGCTGTTCATTGACAACTCCTGGACGACTTTCAATTCAAGTGGTTGAGTTAATTTGATTTAGATTGTCTAACTTATCCAAGCCTATTCTGCGGACTCCGAAGCGAGGATTTAGGAAGTTGTTGGCCATTGGGGGAACCAGAAAAGCTTTCAAAAAACGTGTGGCCGAAGGCTGGAAGGAGCGAAAGGTGCAAGGACCAGCAAGGCCTGTTGAAGAACTCAGCGCGTATCGAGGCCGCAAAAGATAATCCCGAGCGCCCGCGTAAGTCAACAGATTTAATTTCGTCGCCATCAATTTCACACAAATATTAATTGGCTTTGAATGAACTTTCCTTCGACGTTGATAATGACAATTCAGGTATGATTTGTGTCTAACCTTCAGCCACAAAAAAGCGCAAAAAGCACAAAAGCGATCCTTGATTTTTTGTGTCTTTGTGCTTCTTTGTTGGCGAATCATCCTGGAGTTTGACGCAATACGGCTTGTATTCGGAGGCGCGTCGGATTAATCTATCCGGCGTATCCGCAAACCTCTCTCCAATTTTTTTCATCTGTAATCTTTAGTCCGTATCTCCCCCAACCATGTCATGCTTCGAGCAAGGTACAACTTGAACGGTCACCCGTCTTTGAAGGGAGCTACGAAAATGAGAGTATTCTGCCCCGAACACAAAAGAGGATTTTTTGCCCCTCGGCAAAGTCCCATTAAGTGTGAAAACCGCGGCCACCTCCTCGGCGAGATCGACCTCGAGGGCCAAAGCAGGTCGCCCGTCGAGATCCAGTGGCAGTACTGCTGTAATTGCGAACACTTCTGCCCGGTTGATTTTGACCAGTATGCCTTGCAGCGCTGTCCAGTCTGTACCCGGAAAAGCTCGCTCCTTTATTTGTGCGAGCACTGCCACGTCATCAGCTTTGAATCCAACACGCCGTTGCAGACGAAGAATTTCACGCTTACGCCCGAGGGCGCGCCGCAACCATCGTGTCCCGGGTGTTTGCGCCCAGCGTCCGCGGATCTGCATGAACACACGTGTGACGAGATAAACGCGTCGTTTGTTACCGGCCTCAGTTCGTGTCCAATTTGTAACGAACGGCTCGACATCGCACCGGCCTTTCCTTCGCTCGTGTCGCAGTACTTGAAGCGGACGAAATCCAGCAACAAGGTCAGCGTCACTTTCGACTATGAGACGGGAGCGTTTGTTCCGGTCGAGGATGGTGAGTTTGTAATCGTCACGAGTGTCGATCAGAACGCGATCGTGTTACCGCGAGCGGCAAAGTTTTCCACGAAGCGTGACTTCTACGAGTTCTACCAGGACTATTACCACTGTCCGAATCCGGATGCTGGAGAAGTGCAGATCGTTGAGCCCGCGACAGTCGTGCGCGCCGGCAACGGCTGGACACTTGAAGCGCCCGGCATTCTCGAAGTGATTCGCGAACAGCCGAAGAAAAAGATCGTCGCGGCGCCGGTTCAGCCACCAGTTCAGCCACCGGTTCAATCGAACGCTGCGCCGCCCGTTGCACCGCGCGTAGCACCGCCGATCGCGCCCCCGATTATTCGTGGCGAAGAAGAACCTGCTCCGCCCTTGGTGACTGCCGCAAAAGAGGCTGTCGCTCGACCCTGCCCTGACTGTGGCTTGATGGTTGAATCGAAGTATGCGTTCTGCTGGAAGTGTGGCCATCCGATGGAGCAGGCATCCAAGCCGCGAGTTTCGGATCGTAACAAGCCTGGCACAATGCTTTCGTCTGCGCCACTCGATGTGGACGAGGACGAACTCACCATGCAACACGAAGCGCAGCCGTCGGGTTACAAGAGG
>DASSEB010000145.1:0-3542 GCA_035696765.1 Pyrinomonadaceae bacterium
GAGGCTTGAGAGAGAGAGATGCCAGCCCGAGACGAGTAACGGCTGAAAACTCTACTGGTAACGGCGGTGGGTGTCAACGAAAATGTATTTTGAGTGGTGTCTTAATTTGGATTCTCTGTGCAACCTCTGTGTTCTCTGTGACTCTGTGGTCCAGAAACTCGAGATACAACAACCACAGAGTCACAGAGAACACAGAGGTTGCACGGAGAAGAAGTTCAAACGAAGACACTACCGATTCTTGCTTTCCAATTCCGCTTTTCGGTTGTATATGTTCATTGGACCGCAGTCAATCCCAAGTTGCATGAAGAAAATCCATCTCATATTCGGCGCGTGTGTTGTCGTAGCCTTCCTGTTAACCGGCCAGTACATGGATAAATTTTACAACCACCTGCACGGCATGCCCGACGCGCCGCGACTGTTATACCGTACCCGACACATCTTCATACTGTTGGCCGGTCTGCTCAACCTTGGCATCGGCGCTTACTTCACCTATCGTACCGAAGCCTGGGGACGAGCAATCCAATTATTCGGATCATTCCTGATCTTCACTGCTTCCGTTTTATTTGTCATTGCCTTTTTCTACGAACCGGCTGTCGTTAACCTGCGCACACCGCTCAGTCACTGGGGAACATACACGATCGCCGCCGGTTCCATCTTGCACGTTGTGAGTGGTATCAGGCGCAGCGGGTGATTCTAAACATGAAAATCAATATTGAGCAGAGCTTTGACCAGATTAGTGAATACTGGTCTCCCAAAGTGATCAGCCGCGTCAACGACCAATACGTGAAGGTCGCCAAAGTAAAAGGAGAGTTGACGTGGCACAACCATAAAAATGAAGACGAACTATTTCTGGTCGTACGCGGCAGGCTGCTGATTCAGCTAGAAGGTGAAGAAATAGAACTGAACCCCGGCGACATGTACGTCGTACCGAAAGGAGCGATGCACAACCCGGTCGCGGACGACGAGTGTTGGCTTGTCCTGATCGAAACAGTTACAACAAAACACACAGGCGACGTCGATACTCCGATGACTAAGTCGATTGCCGAGCAGTTGGCTTAGTTTGAAAGAGGGAACTGACGACGCCGCAACGCGGTAAGAACGTGTTGGTGACCATTTCCCCCCATACGTGTTTTCTAACAAATTCGCTTGGCTGAAAAACGGAAGGGAGTCTAAACTGCCGCCATGCTAACCGATCTCTCCTACGCGTTTCGTACGCTGCGCAAGAGTCCCGTATTCACCATCACCGTCATCGTCACCATCGCCCTCGCAATCGGTGCGAGCACGGCAATCTTCAGCGTCACGAATGGCGTGCTGCTGCGCAAACTTCCGTACAAGGATCCGGAACGGCTGGTCCTGGTCCGCGGCGATCTCCAGAAACGGAACGTCAAAGACTTCCCGCTTTCTAACGTCGACTTCCTCGACGTGCGTAACGGCGCAAAAAACAATTTCGAGGATTTCGCTGCGGTCAACACGTTTCGCTTCACGCTGCCTGGTGCGGACGGTACGCCTGAGCGGGTCCGCGCAGCCGCGGTGTCGACTAACTTCTTTCAGATGATGGGTGGTTCAATCGTCGCCGGCCGAGACTTTCAGGAGTCTGATGGAACGCCACAGGCGCCTCCGCCGGCGGCGGCGGGCAATGGTCCTGCCCCGGCCAATGCCGGGCCACCTCCGTTGCCGAACATGGTCATCCTGAGCAACGAATACTTCCAACAGCGCTTTGGCGGCGATCGATCGATAGTCGGCAAAACACTTCCCGTGGCCGCGGCGTTTGGACCACCGCCGATCATCGTCGGCGTGCTGGCGCCGGGTTTTGAATTGCTGTTTCCGCCGAAGGCGAACATGGAACAGTTTCCGAGTATCTGGCTTGCCGCGCGCATTCCCTACGACGTCGCCAACCGCAACAACGTGCAGTGGCGCGTTATCGGTCGCATGAAATCCGGCGCCTCGATGGCCCAGGCGCAGGCCGAAGTCGAAACGATCGTGCAGAAGATCCGCGCCGAAAACACTATCGCAAACACAGCTGGTCAATATTTCCAACTTGTGCCGATGAAGCAGCACCTTGTTGACGAAGTTCGACCCGCGATTCGCGCGCTCATGCTGTCGGTCATTCTCCTCCTACTGATTGCATCTGCTAACGTGGCGAACCTGATGTTGGTGAGAGCTTCGTCACGTGAACGAGAGTTGGCCGTTCGGGCCGCACTGGGCGCCGGTTCGTGGCAGATAGTTCGGCAAACACTCGCCGAGGCGATCTTACTCGCCGCGCTCGGAACGCTCCTCGGCGTCGGGCTGGCATATTTAGGAATTCGCCAACTGCTCCTAATCGCGCCGGAGAATCTGCCTCGCTTGAACGCGATCGGTATTGATTGGCAGGTGCTGGCCTTTTCGATTTTGGCAGGACTGTTGTCTGCTGTTCTTTTTGGTGTCGTTCCCGCGGTTCGCACTGCGAAACCAAACCTCATGCAAACGCTACGCGCTGCCGGGCGAACCGGCGCACTCGGCGCTGCCTGGCTGCGTAATGCGGTGGTAGTCGTCGAAGTTGCGCTTGCATTTGTACTCCTGATTGGCTCGGGGTTGATGTTCCGCACCTTCGTTAATATTCAACGTGTGAATCTGGGGTTTAATCCGCGCGGGCTATTGACGTTTCAACTTCTCGGCAACATCGGCAACACGCCTCAGGAAGCCGCTAACTTCAAACGCCAGCTTCGCGAGCAACTCGACGCTCTTCCCGGTGTGAACAGTGTTACCGCGTCATTCCCATTGCCGCTCGCGGGCGGGTTTAGTCCCGTGCGATGGGGCGGAGCGGAAGCTCAAAACGATCCGAGCAAGTTCCAGGCTGCCGATCTTCAGATCGTTCTTCCCGGCTATTTCGAAGCGATGGGTACGACACTTCTACAGGGGCGCACCTTCACGCAGGAGGACAGCACGCCTGATCGAAATCTGCTGATAGTTGATCAAGCACTCGCCGCGAAGGCGTTTCCAAATGAGTCTGCCGTGGGCAAGCGAATTTTGTTTCGCGTTCGCACGCCGGAAGCGCAATGGGGCGAGATCATCGGGGTGGTGGCCCATCAACGCAACACATCTCTGGTTGAACCGGGACGTGAACAACTGTACGTCACCGACGGATACGTGAACCATCAGGCTGCTTCGTGGTGGGCCCTGCGCACTGATGGAGATCCGACTGCGATTGCGGGCGCCGTGCGCGAAGTTGTCCGCAACATGGGCAAGGAGACGTTAATCAACCAGTTGGAGCCGATGGACGCACGTGTGGTCCAGGCGCAGGCGCAGACACGCTTCTCGCTCTTGCTGATCGGAGTTTTCTCCACGATTGCAGCGATACTTGCGGGTGTTGGTTTGTATGGCGTACTTGCAACTTCAGTGCGTCAGCGAACTGCGGAGATCGGGGTGCGAATGGCGTTGGGCGCCGCGCCGTCACGCATCTTCCGTTTGATGGTAGGGAAGGGACTCTATCTCAGCGTGATTGGGATTGGCATCGGCCTGGTCGTAGCGTTTGCGTTTACGCGTATTCTTGCGAGCATGCTGGT
>DASSEB010000146.1:0-3199 GCA_035696765.1 Pyrinomonadaceae bacterium
AAGCCGCGATCAATTCTCCGCAACTGGAGTTGTTACCGCCCGCGCAAATGCCGGCGATGAATCCGCTCGTCGCTGCCGCGCTCAAGCGAATCGAACGCGCACATCAAACTGCGCCGACTGAGAATCACCAACAAAGAACAAGGGCCGCGACGGCGGTCGCGTACGCACCTGAACGCGAAGAGACCGAAGTGATCGAGCCGGTTCTCGATGACCCGCAACTCATGTTTCAACCCGAGATTGCAGTCGTGGAAGAGGCGCCGCCGCCCGTTGAAAAACCGCATCTCGCGGTCGTGCCGGCCAGTGAACTTCGCGAACCGGTAGTAGTAGAGCCGCCCAGACCTGCGAAGCGTTTGATCATTGACGATGATCCGGCGCTGAACTACCTTGATTCGATTTCCAGAACTGTTCGCGTCGACGATATGGAGGCACGAAGCGCGTCGGCTTTTCGCCGGCTCGTGTGTGCTCTACTCGATCTGCTGTTTTGCGGCATGTTGAGTGCACCGATCGCACTCGCGATGCAACTGACCGGCAGCGATTTTCGAGACATACGCGTTATCGCGGTGCTGGCCGGAAGCGTGATCGTCGTGACGTTTTTCTATCTCACGCTCATGACCGCATTGACGGGCCGCACCTGGGCCATGCGCTTGCTCTCGCTGCGCGTAATCGACAAGAAGACGGGATTGATTCCCACGGGCGGCCAATCAATCGGGCGTTCGATCTTTTACCTCATCTCGCTCGCTTCGGGTATTGGCCTCCTCTTCGCTCTTTTGAGCCGCGAAGGTTACACCGTCCACGATCGCTTCACCGGCACAGCCGTCATCACCACTTAGCCACAAAAAGGCACATAAGGCACAAAATCAGATAATGGGGGTAAACTAAACTCTCTCTGCTTTTTGTGGATTTTTGCGCCTAATATGGATCAGACAGTCATCCAATCCGTTGTTGAAGAACTGCGGAGCAGTTTGTCTGGACGGTTCTTCGGAAAAGTTTTTCAACTCGCGCCACTCTCTTTCGCCTTCGACGTCGGGTTACGTGGTGAGTTTCTTTTTCTCAGCGTAGAGTCGGCGAGTCCTCGTCTTTATCTAATCAAACGTCGCTTGAGAGATCTTGAGAAGCAAGCTGTTCCGCTCGCCGTGTTCGGACAGACGCTGCGGACGAAACTTAGCGGCGGGCATGTTGTCGACATTTCGAAAGATCCGTCGGATCGCATCGTGCGGATGACTTTCCGCATCGAGGCCGATGAGATAGTGTTCCGGCGGCTCGTCGTTCAACTCACCGGCAGGACCGCGAATCTTTTTCTCCTCGACGAGTTGAACCGGATCGTCGCTGTGTTGCGCGAACCCGCCGCGGCGGGTGAAACGTATCAACCGCCGCCTCGACCGCAAAAAGAAACTCCTCCAACAATGTCGCTTGCACCGGGATCGGCCTCGGCACAACTCGACTCACACTTCAGATCCCTCGACGCTGCTAAACATTTTGACGCACGCGCGAAAGAGATCCGCTCACGCCTGACAAGATCGATTCGCCACCAACACGCTTTACGAAATAATTTGCAGCAGGACCTCGAACAGCATGGTAATCCGGAAGAACATAAACGTATCGGGGATTTACTACTCGCGAATATCGCAACCGCAGCTCGTAATGGAAAGAAACTACGCATCACCGATTATTACGCCGAAGGAGCGCCCACGATCGAGATTGAAATCGACGAAAACAAGTCAGTCCAGGACGAAGCTGCGCTAAGATTTCGTCAATACACGAAAGCAAAACGCGCAACCGAAGAGATCGCCGCCCGCTCACAACAGATCGACCGCGACACTAGCGAGCTCGAGCGCCGTTTACAACAGCTCGACGCGATCATTGCCTTGCGAGACGAAGCTGCACTCGAGAGTTTTGAAAAACCTGCACCGGCGCCGAAAGTTCCCGCGAAGAAATCGTCCAAACCTGAAAAGATTCCCGGCGTACGTCGTTACCTCTCGACGGACGGTTACGAAATCCTTGTCGGACGCGCTGCACGCGACAACGACCATCTGACTTTTCGCGTCGCGCAGCCGAACGATCTGTGGATGCACGCCGGCGATTATCCCGGTTCTCACGTCGTCGTGCGCAACCCGACGCGAAAAGAAATTCCGCAACGCACGATCATCGAAGCCGCGCAACTCGCCGGGCGCTTTAGCCAGGCGAGCGAAGACGCGAAGGTCGTCGTGCATTACACTGAACGAAAGTTTCTTTCGAAGCCCAGGAGAGCGGCGCCCGGACTGGTGCGTATGTCGCGTTTCCGCTCAATTACAATCGAGCCGAAGGAGAGTGTGAGTAGATTATGAACTCGACCCAATCCGAGCAGTTGTTCGCCACTGCTCAAAACCTGATCCCCGGCGGTGTCAATTCACCGGTGCGTGCTTTTCGCGGCGTCGGCGGCACACCGCGTTTCATAAGATCGGCGCGCGGCGCGACGATCACTGACGTCGATGGCAACACTTACATCGACTATGTTGGCTCGTGGGGACCAATGATCCTGGGCCACGCCGATGAGGAACTCGTCGCGGCCGTTCAGGAAGTCGCGATGAAAGGCACGAGCTTCGGAGCGCCGACCGAACTCGAAGTCAACCTTGCTCAGGAAGTGATAGACGCAGTGCCGTCGATCGAAATGGTGCGCATGGTGAGCAGCGGCACCGAGGCGACCATGTCAGCTATTCGACTTGCGCGCGGCGTCACCGGCCGCACGAAGCTCGTGAAGTTCGAGGGCTGTTATCACGGGCACGCCGACAGTTTGCTCGTCAAAGCCGGCTCGGGCGTCGCTACACTCGGCTTGCCCGATAGTCCGGGTGTGCCCGCAGCGTTAGCGGAGAACACAATCACACTTCCCTTCAACAACGTTCGCGCACTGGAACAGGTTTTTGCCGAACACGCCGGCATCGCGGCCGTGATAATCGAACCCGTGGTCGGGAACATGGGCTGTGTGCCTCCGCTTCCCGGCTATCTTGAAGCCGTACGCAAGCTGACTCGCGATCACGGTGCACTTCTGATTTTCGACGAGGTGATGACCGGCTTCCGCGTCGCTCGCGGAGGCGCGCAGGAGCGCTACGGCATCACGCCTGACATTACGACTTTGGGAAAAATTATCGGCGGCGGCTTGCCGGTCGGCGCTTACGGCGGCAGCCGCGAGATCATGAACCACATCGCGCCTGCTGGTCCGATC
>DASSEB010000147.1:0-7339 GCA_035696765.1 Pyrinomonadaceae bacterium
TGCCGTTGCTCTCGGCGGCCGAGCAGCAGCAGTTACTCGATTGGAACTCCACAACGTCCGCATTCCCAAGCGAACTCTGCCTGCACGAGCAGTTTGAACTGCAAGCGACAAAGACACCGCAGGCAACGGCCGTTCGATTCGAAGCCGAAGCGTTGACGTATCGAGAGTTGAACGCTCGCGCCAACCAACTCGCGCACTATTTACGCCGCCTCGGAATCGGACCAGAAAAGCTAGTCGGCATTTGCATGGAGCGTTCGGTGGAGATGCTGATCGGTGTCCTTGGCATTCTCAAAGCCGGCGGAGCATACGTGCCTTTGGATTCCACCTATCCCGCGGAACGTTTGGCCTTCATGGTCCATGACGCGGGTATAAAAACATTGCTGACCCAGCAGCGCCTCAGCGATCGAATCAAATCAGACGAGTTGAGTATCGTTTGCCTTGATGCTGAGCGGAGCGCCATTGATAACGAGAGCATAGGCAATGTTGGCGCCGACGCTACTCCGAACAACACTGCTTACGTCATTTACACTTCGGGTTCGAGCGGCACGCCCAAAGGCGTCCTGATCCAGCATCGAGGGGTGTCGAACGTTATCCACACCTCGATCGAGAAATTACAGGTAAGCAGCGATAGTCGCGTGTTGCAGCTCGCGTCGTTAGGCTTTGATGCATCGGTGCTCGAAGTCTTCATGGCGTTGCTGTCGGGTGCATGCCTCTACTTGATCCCGCGCGAGACGGTGAGCGCAGTGTTTGAACTCGCCGCCTTCATCGATCGCGAAGAGATCACCACGATTGCGTCGCCGCCGTCACTGCTCGACGCTCTGCCGGAAGGCGATTATCCCTCCCTGCGGAGCATCATCGTGGGTGGAGAAAGCTGCCCGCCTGAGACCTGTGCTCGCTGGTCGCCGGGCAGGCTGTTCTTCAACGCGTATGCACCGACTGAAGCAACCATCTATTCAACTCTGCACGAATGCTCCGGAACTTACCCGTATGGACCACCGATCGGCCAGCCGATTGCCAACACTCGCGTCTACATTCTCGACGCGCAACAGCAACTCGTGCCTGCGGGCGTGATCGGCGAGTTGCACATCGGTGGAGAGGGACTCGCTCGCGGCTACCTCAACCGTCCGGAACTGACCGCGGAGAAATTCATACCCGACGCATTCGGAAACAGCGCCAGCGGCCGCCTGTATAAGACCGGAGATCTCGCCCGCTACCAGAGTGACGGCAATCTCGAGTTTGCGGGCCGACTGGACCAGCAGGTGAAAGTGCGGGGCTATCGCATCGAGTTGGGTGAAATCGAGGTGGTGCTGGGAAGGCATGAAGCCGTCAAAGAGTGTGTGGTTATTGCGAGAGAGGATGAGCCGCGACTAAAGCGACTCGTCGCTTATGTTGTTCCTGAAACTGCTGAAGCAATCAAGAACGGCGAGTTGCGCAGCTACTTGAAAGAGCGTTTGCCGGAATACATGGTGCCGTCAGCATTTGTAACTCTGGAAACATTGCCGCTCACGACGCACGGGAAAGTCGACCGCAAAAATCTGCCCGCTCCTGAGTTGCAGCGCGTCGCCGGCAGCTATCAGGAACCGCGCACGCCGGTAGAACAACTGTTGGCGGTCATCTGGTCGCAGATCCTGGGCGTGGATCAAATCGGTCTCTATGACAACTTCTTTGAGCTCGGAGGACATTCACTCCTCGCGGCGCGCGTGATCGCCCGTATGAGAGAAGCCTTCAAGGTCGAAGTTTCACTGCGCAGCATTTTTGAAGAGCCGCAGCTTGCGGGACAGGCAGCGCGAGTCGAAGCGCTGCTGCGAGGAGACACTGTTGAAGTGTTGCCGCTGACAGGAGCGACGCGAGATCAAGGGCGAGCAGTTTTATCGTATGCGCAGGAACGATTGTGGTTCCTCGATCAGTTACTACCCAACAGTTCAGCTTACAACATTGCGGCGGTGCTGCGGCTGGCTGGCGAGTTGAAAGTGGACGCACTCGCCCGGAGCTTTGCCGAAATCATCCGGCGTCATGAAGCACTGCGAACGACCTTTGAGATCGTGGACGGCGAGCCGGTCCAGGTTATCTCAACCGGGACTTTCCAACTTGCCGAGACAGACCTCTCTGAAATTCCCGGGCCGGAGCGAATGGCCGCAGTGCGGCGATTCGCGAACGAAGAGTCAGAACGTCCTTTCGATCTGCAACGTGGTCCACTGCTGCGCGCCGGTTTGCTACGTCTCGCAGCCGGCGATCACGTCCTGCTGCTGACGATGCATCACATAATCGGCGACGCGTGGTCCATGGGAGTGCTGATGCGTGAGTTGCGGACGTTCTATGAAGGATATGTGAGGGGCGAGAGCCCGTCGCTGCCTGAGCTTCCCGTGCAGTACGCGGATTATGCGATCTGGCAACGCGAGTGGTTGAGCGGTGATGAGCTGGCAAAACAGCTTGATTACTGGAAGAACGAATTAAGCGGAGCGCCAACCGTGCTGGAGTTGCCCGCCGATCGGCCGCGTCCTGCGTTGGAGACTCACCGTGGCGGCAGCAAGTCATTTGTATTTCCGGCGACGTTGCTGGACGGGCTCGCGGAATTGAGTCGCCGCGAAGGCGCGACTCTATTCATGACTTTGCTGGCTGCGTTTCAAACCCTGCTGTATCGCTACACGGGTCAAGAGGACATCGTCGTCGGGACGCCGATAGCGAATCGCAGTCGCGCGGAGGTTGAAGATCTCATCGGCTTTTTCCTCAACACGCTCGTGATGAGGGCCAGGCTTACGCCGCAGATGACTTTCAGAACGCTGCTGGCGAACACGAGAGAGACCGCGCTGCAAGCGTATGCCCATCAGGATGTGCCGTTTGAAAAGCTCGTCGAAGAGTTGCAGCCCGAACGCAATCTCAGTCATCAACCACTTTTCCAGGTCCTCTTTGTACTGCAAAACGCGCCTCGCGAAGAGTTCCGCCTGCACGAACTGCAAATCGAATCGCTGGGCACCCGCAGCCGCGCGGCTAAGTTTGACTTGACGTTATTTGTGGGTGAGACAGCTCGCGGACTCGCGGGCTCGATTGAATACAACACTGATTTATTCGACGCCGGCACGATCGAGCGGATGTGTGGGCACTTTGAAACTCTCCTCCACGGAATCGTCGAAAACGATCGGCAGCGATTGTCTCAGCTTCCGTTGCTCACAAAAGCAGAGCGCGAGCAGTTGGGAGAGTGGAATCAAACGGAGTTCGAATACGCGCAAACACCTTGCGTACACGAAGTCGTTGAAGCGCAGGCTGAAAAGACGCCTGACGCGCCGGCGATGATTTTTGACGGCCAGCAAATCAGCTATCGCGAATTGAATGAGCGCGCGAATCAACTGGCCCACTACCTCGTGAGTATGGGCGTCGGACCTGAGGTCCGTGTCGGAATATGCCTGGAGCGCTCGTTTGCGATGCTCACTGCGGTGCTTGGTGTTTTGAAGGCAGGCGGTGCGTACGTCTCACTCGATCCTTCGTATCCCGCCGAGCGCCTGAAGTTCATGATGCAGGATGCTGACATCATGATTCTGCTGACCGAGACGCAGTTGCAGGAAAGATTTGGCGAGCACGATGGCCGGATGGTGCTGCTCGATGCTGACCACGAATTGTTTGATCGAGAGAACACTGCGAATCTATCGAGTGGCGTCACACCCGACAATCTCGTTTACGTGATTTTTACTTCCGGATCGACGGGGCGACCAAAGGGAGTGATGATGAGCCATCGCTCGTTGGCTAATCTGCTCTCGTGGCAAGTCGAGACGTATCCGAATGACGCCGCCGCACGGACGCTGCAATTTACGTCGCTCAGTTTCGATGTTTCATTTCAGGAAATCTTCTCCACCTGGTGGAGCGGCGGTGCGCTGGTCCTGATCACTGAAGATTCGCGAAGAGACCCGGCCGCGCTGTTGAAAGTGATCGTGGAGCAGGAGATCACGAGACTGTTTATGCCGTTCGCCGCCCTCCAGAATCTTGCCGAGGCGGCAGCGTCGAGTTCACTGTTACCCACGCGCTTACAACAGGTCATTACTGCCGGAGAGCAGTTGCAAATCGGCAGGCATGTTGCTGATTTCTTTGCCCGGCTGCCGAATTGTTCGTTGCACAATCACTATGGACCATCAGAAGCGCACGTAGTTACCTCCTTCGATCTCGAAGGCCAGCCTGAGAACTGGCCCATGCTGCCGCCGATTGGCAGTCCAATCCGTAATAATCGAATTTACCTGCTTGATGCGCAGTTGAATCCGGTGCCGATCGGCGTTACCGGTGAACTGCATATCGGCGGCGTGGCCGTCTCGAGAGGTTATCTGAATCGTCCCGATCGCACTGCTGAACGATTCATACCCGATCCTTTCGCGTCGGCAGTGGGCCAACTTCTCTACAAAACAGGCGACGTGGCGCGTTACAGGCCTGACGGGAACATCGAATTTCTGGGACGCATGGACCACCAGGTCAAGCTCCGCGGCTACCGCGTCGAATTGGGTGAGATTGAAGCGTTGTTGCGTGCATATCCGGGCGTTCTCGATAACGTCGCGGTGGTCAGAGAAGACTCTGGAGACAAACGACTGGTCGCGTATCTCGTGACCGAGAGTGGGGCAGCAAAGGTAAACGAACTGCGCAGCTATCTCCGCGAGAGATTGCCCGAGTACATGATCCCGTCAGCGTTTGTTGAACTGGATGCGCTGCCGCTCAGTCCAAACGGCAAGGTAGATCGCAGGGCGCTGCCGGCGCCTGAAGTTCTGGGTGACGTCGATCGGTACGAGCCGGCTCGCACACCGGTGGAAGAAGTACTCGTCGGGATCTGGTCTGAAGTATTGCAGGCCGGCCGCGTGGGCATTCACGACAACTTTTTCGAGTTGGGAGGACACTCGCTGTTAGCGACGCGGCTGATCTCGCGCGTGAAAGCAGTCTTCGAAATCGAAGTCGAGCTGCGAAGTATCTTCGAGTCGCCGACGATTGCCGGCCTCGCGGGTGTGGTCGAAACAGCCCTGCGAGGCGGAAGCGAAAAACTGCTGCCGCTACGCGCATCGCAAGGAAATAGATCCGGATCACCGCTGTCGCATGCGCAGGAACGATTGTGGTTCCTCAGCCAGTTGGAGCCGGAGAGTGCTGCTTACAACATGGCGCTCGCGATGCGGCTGCGCGGTGAGTTGAACGTTGCAGTGTTCAATAAGAGTCTCAGCGAGCTAGTGCGGCGGCACGAGGTGTTGAGAACTACCTTCGTGCTCGACGAAGGTGTTCCGGTGCAGGTGATCGCTCCGGCTGTTGATTATTCGATACCGGTAGTCGATCTCAGTGAAGAACCGGATCGTGAGGGCAAGGTCAGGAGACTGGCCGATGAAGACGCGCACCGCCCATTCGATTTGGCGCGCGGTCCCATCCTGCGCGCTACGCTCGTACGCATGTCGCCGGAAGATCATGTGCTGCTGTTGACGGTCCACCACATCGCCTTCGATGGCTGGTCCATCGGCATCTTCTTTCGTGAGCTTTCGGTTCTTTATGAAGCGTTTGGAAGTGGAAATTCGTCGCCGCTGTCGGAGCTTTCCGTTCAATACGCCGACTTTGCCAACTGGCAGCGAGAGTATCTCAGCGGGGACGTGCTCGAGGCGCAGTTGGCGTACTGGAGAAAGCAGCTTGAAGGCGCGCCGTCATTGATTGAATTACCAACCGACCGGCCGCGTCCCGCTCTCCAGAGCAATGCAGGCGCGATTGAGACGTTTGCGCTCTCGAACGAGTTGACCGAACAACTGAAGGAACTAAGCAGAAGAGAAAACGTGACGCTGTTCATGACTCTGCTGGCGACTTTTCAGACCCTCTTGCACCGGCATAGCCGGCAGTCGCAAATCGTGGTGGGGACCGATATCGCGAATCGCAATCGAGTCGAGACTGAGGGTTTGATCGGTTTCTTTGTGAACGAATTGCCGCTGCGGACTGACTTTTCCGGCGATCCGAGTTTTCGAGAATTATTGCAGCAGGTGCGCGAGGTATCTCTCGGGGCTTACGCGCATCAGGACCTTGCGTTTGGAAGACTCGTCGAAGATCTCCAGCCGGAACGAACCTTGAGCTACAACCCACTCTTTCAAGTGCTGTTCACGTTGCAAAACGTACCTCGATCACTGCCGAAGTTTGCAGACCTCGAGTTGAGCCGATTGGAAAGCGCGGAAAAGACCGCGAAGTTCGATTTGAGTCTTTCGATCGTGGACAGCAGGTCTGAATTGCTGGGCGTGCTCGAGTACAGCACGGACCTTTTCAATCAGAGCACGATCAAACGATTGTCGCATCAGGTCGAGATGCTGTTGCGCGGAGTAGTTAAAGATCCGCACCAGCGAGTGAGTGAGTTGGAGTTGATGAGTGAGGCTGAGCGGCAGCAGGTGCTGCGACAGTGGAACGAGACGGCGGCTGAGTATCCGCAAGCTGTTTATGCGGAGTTGTTCGCGCAGCAGGTGAAGCGCACGCCTGAAGCAATCGCGGTGAACGATGGAATAGAGAGACTGACTTATGCCGGGTTGAACGAACGCGCAGAGCAGTTGGCGCAGCGACTGGCGGCGCAAGGTGTTGGACCAGAGACAGTGGTCGGGTTGATGTTGAGTCGCGGCTGCGGACAAGTAGCGGCGATGCTGGGCACGTTCAAAGCGGGGGGCGCGTACGTGCCGCTGGAACCGCAGCAGCCCGTAGGCAGAGTGCGGGAGATGGTGGCAGGCAGTGGTGCGAAGGCAGTGGTGGTGAGCAGGGAATGGGAAGCCGTGATGACAGAGGTGCTGGCGGGGCTTGAGAGCAGACCGGCAGTGGTGGTGCTGGGTGAAGAGACGTTGGAGCAGAGCGATCGGCCGCAAGTGAGCTTGGGAACGCAGCAGTTGGCGTATGTGATCTACACGTCGGGGTCAACGGGAGTGCCGAAGGGCGCGATGGTGGAGCAGGGCGGGATGGTGAACCACCTGTATGCGAAGGTGCGGGAGCTCGGGTTGAACGAAACTTCGGTACTGGCGCAGACGGCGGCGGCGAGTTTCGACATTTCGGTGTGGCAATACCTGGCAGCGCTGCTGGTGGGCGGGCGCGTAGAGGTGTTCGACGAAGATGAAGTGCGTGACCCGGTGAGACTGCTGCGCGGCGTGCGCGAGCGCGGCGTGACAGTGCTGGAGACAGTGCCTTCGCTGCTGCGATTGCTGGTGGAGAGCACAGAAGAGACGGGCGCACTGCAATGGCTGATCGCAACGGGTGAAGCGCTGAGTGGAGAGTTGTGTGGCGCGTGGCTGGCGCGGCACAAGGATGTGCGAGTCATCAACGCGTATGGACCAACGGAGTGTTCTGATGACGTGACGCACCAGGTAGTGCAGAGCGC
>DASSEB010000148.1:0-2753 GCA_035696765.1 Pyrinomonadaceae bacterium
TCGGCAAATTTCCGATCGAACCAACTGCCAACATCGACTTGCTCGAGTTCGGCCCACGTCAAATCAGCGACGCGACGCTGCAACCCGGCGGTGCGACGAAGCGTGCTGTCATGGATAACCACCGGCACGCGATCGCGCGTGAGACGAACGTCAAACTCAACTCCATCCGCACCCACCGCAATCGCTTCCTTAAAAGCGGCGATCGTGTTTTCAGGAGCGACAGCAGAAGCGCCGCGATGACCGATGATTAGTGGAGTAGACATAAATTAAGCCACAGATCTCCACAGATGAACACGGATCTGATCCGTGTTTATCTGTGGAGATCCGTGGCTGGATTGACGATCCGCTTCAGCTTGATATCGAAAGTACCGTAATCCGTTTTGATCCGTCCGCCGACCGGGATGTGCCGGGCGTCGTCCGTGATCCAGATCGAGAACTCACCCTTTTCTTCCTCGATCAGCCTGTCTGGTCCAAACAGTTCGGGATTGACTCGCAGCACATCGAGGTGGCCGAGGATCGTCTTCATTCGCTTCTTCTCGACCACCTTGATCGGAATCTTGTAAACGCGGCCGCCGTCTCCGATAAAGACCTCGAACGTCTTTCCGACTTCGAGTGGCTGCGTGCGAATGAAATAGATTGCCGACAGTACGTCTTGCAACTGTCCCGAGAATTCGGCAATGGCGCTGCGTGGTTCAGCGGATGGATTGTTCGGATCGCGCGATGTCCATGTCATCTTGCCCTGCGATCGATCGAACGTCGACTCCGTCGTGCGTACTCGCTTTCCTTGCTCGTCCAGGATCGTCGTTCTTTGCACAGTGAACGACACCGGCTCGACTGTAGACTCGACTTGCTCCCGAAACTTCAAGTTGAACAAGCGCGCGAAGAAACCTTTGCTGGAAAGGTCAGCGCTGAACGTTAACGCATAAGGCTCTGCTTCATCGGGACCACCCGAGACAGGCGTTCGAGTCGCGCGAAACTTCAGATCGGCGACGTCCAGCTTGCGCAACAGCGCTCGCGAG
The DNA here is from genome assembly GCA_035696765.1 of Pyrinomonadaceae bacterium. Classification (GTDB taxonomy): domain Bacteria; phylum Acidobacteriota; class Blastocatellia; order Pyrinomonadales; family Pyrinomonadaceae; genus PSRF01. The sequence goes on from DASSEB010000148.1 coordinate 1,020, forward strand.
AATTCGGCTTCGAAGTGGAGCTCTTCTCCGAGTTCGAAATGTCTGGGTGCGGTCTTCGGCTCGAGCCGTTGCGCGTGTACGAACGGAGCACTAGCGGCGATGCTGACCGCGAGAAGAATGACAGTGATCTTGAGCGATATTCGCAAGGTTAAAAATAGTAAGTTTTAATCAACAGCAGTCCCCAGGCAACAACGAGCCCAAGTGCCGCACGGTACTCCCTGTACCGCAGATACAGCGTACCATCAAATTTATTCGCCGCCGACTCATTTTGGCGAAACGGAGTAAGCCGGGGAAAAAACAGCGGAACAGATCGTCTGTACGTTTCAAAGTCGTTGCCAAAGAGCTGGGCCATCGTGGAGGCTTCGACGCGCATTACCGGCAAATAGATGCCAAGAAAGAGGGCGGCGAAAAGCACGCCGAGAAGGAGCCGGCCCGAAGCAATCGTGAAGCCGAGTCCAAGCAAAAAGCTACCGAGGTAGAGCGGGTTGCGCGTGAACGCGTACGGACCCGAGGTAGCGAGTTGTGCATTTTTTCGAATATGGCCCGCGGCCCAGGCGCGCAACGCGAGACCTAAGATCGAAACCGACGCGCCGATTAATAAAGCCCTCGGCGTGGGCCGTGCGAAGAAGATGAAGGCCGCGCCGCACAAGAATCCGAGCGGCACCCGCCAACGCTGAATCCACGTTCCACCTCTACGCATGTGATCTGAGAGAAACGTCAGTGGACAGTCTGCGCTGCACAGCGTCCATCACGCGTCCGACTTCAATGTCCATGCAGATCCATTTCGAACACGAACGCCGGTGACAGTCGACGCGGCAGTCAATATCGTTTCGTTCGACGCAGATGTCTTCCGGTCGCGGACTTCCATTTCGCCACCACTCAGTCGGGCCAAACAATCCAACGATCGGCGTTCCCGCGGCGACTGCAATGTGCGTCGGACCCGTATCACCGCCGACGTAAACGCGAGCCTCACGGGCGAGCGCATAAAAACTTTTCAAAGAAAGATTCACTGGCTGGGCCTTGCCGGAGACGGACGAACGGCGAACATTTTCCGCGATCTCGAGCTCGCCGGGCCCGTAAGTGATCAAAGAAGAAATACCATAATTCTCCCAAAGCAAATCCGCCAGTTTGCCGAAACGTTCGGCGCTCCAGAGTTTCGTAGGCCAGCCACCGCCCGGATTTAGAATCGCATAGTTACCGCCGGCATTGGCCGACACCTGTCGCGCTTCGGCTTCGTCCTTCGCAGTCACCCTGATGGGAAACGAAAATACGTCCGGAACAGGAATGTCCAAAGCTCCTTGAAGCAGAAGCAATGATTTGCGGATAACGTGGGTTTGTTTCGGTACAGCAACCGTCTTCGACAGGAAAAGCGCACTGGCGGGCTCGCGCAGTCCGTCGCGCGAGTACCCAAAAACACGTCGCGCGCCCGATAGGCGCGCTATGGAAGCGGATTTAAGAAGTCCCTGGAAGTCTAAAGCGACATCGAAGGCCGAGACGCGTAACCGACGTAACTGCTGGCGCGGTGCCCGCAGCGTCTCCCCAGACATCAGCCCGCGCCTCAGCGCCTTCGTGTCGACTTCGATGAGGCGATCTAAAAGCGGGTTGTCTCTTAAAATTTCAGATGATTGTCGTTCTACGACCCAGGAAATTTCTGCATGGGGCATTGCACGGCGAAGCGCTGCCAGCGCAGGCAACGTGTGAACGATGTCACCGATACTCCCGAGTTTGACTATG
>DASSEB010000149.1:0-4246 GCA_035696765.1 Pyrinomonadaceae bacterium
CCGGATTCCCGATCTGTTGATGACGAACTTTGAACCGATTGCGCACAAGTTTGCGGTCCCGACTTCGTATCCGTTTCTCGATCGCAATTTGGTTAGTTGGGCCAGTCTGCTTGAACCCGCCGAGCGGTACTGGTATGAAAATGAAAACTGGTGGGCCAAAAAGTTTTTCCGGGGACTTGCGGCGGAGCTTCTGCCGCAGTCGATCGTGATGCGCCGCCGCGCGACTTACGAGCCGCCGATTGTCGATTGGTTTCAGGAGTCGAGCTTCGGACCACCGGTGTTGGATCGATTTGCTTCGACTACTCTTTGGGAGGCCGGCTTTTTGCGCCGGCGGCTTAGAGATGACTTGATCAAGCTCGTTCGGAAATTGCCGGAAAGTTACTACACGAAGCGACAGTGGCTGGAAGAGTTCTGGGCGGTTTTGACGTTGGGCGCCTGGTACGATCGCTACATCGCGAGAATCCGTTAATGCACAAACATGTTGACATCATCGTCACGGGATCGGGATCGCTGGCGACCGAAGTCATGCACGGTCTCGCTCGAACAGCGACCGGCGCTCTTTCGATCGCGGTCGTCGGACGCGACCCGGATCGTTTGGCCGCACTTGCCCGCTCAGCCGAGGAACTCGCAACTCAGTCGCGTCTGACGGTCCATCCGATCGTGATTGACTGGTCTGACGACGATCTGATCAGGCGTGTCATCGGCGAACTTCAGGCGAGAGTGCTGGTCCACACGGCGTCGCTCCAGTCACCATGGACGGTGGATGGAACTGATGGTTGGTCCAGGCTGATTCAGAGCCAGGGCTTCGGTCTCACCGTGCCATTGCAAGCCGCGCTGGCCTTGAAAGTCGCGCGCGCGATTGCGTCCGAGTCTGCCGAAACTGCACTCGTTAACGGCTGCTATCCGGACGCAGTTAACCGGATCTTGTCTGTTAATGGTCTGAATGTCGCAGCCGGACTCGGAAACGTCGCGATTCTCGCGGCGTTGCTCACAAATGGTTTGCCTGCGCGGTTGACTGATGGAAGGCACTTGCGTGTGGTGGCGCATCACGGCCACCTCGCCGCTGTGCATGACAAACGGCAGTTGAATCCGGCAATGAGAGTCTGGCTTGACGAACAGCCGATCGACGAAGAGGCGGCCAGTTGGTTGAGCAGCGCTCCGCTGCAACGCAATCTCAACAGCGTCACTGGTCCGATCGCCGCGCCTATGCTGCTCGCGTTAGCGCGGCGTGTGCCTTTCTGGCGCGGGCATGCTCCTGGTCCACTTGGTTTGCCGGGTGGTTATCCGGTGTTCGTCGACAACGGCCGTGTCCAACTCGATTTGCCTCATGACATCACGCTCGCCGAAGCTCAAGCGATCAACAAAGGAGGAGCCCTCGCAGACGGAATCGTGATCGACGACAACGGGCAAGCGAGTCTCTCAGACGCGGCCCGAGAAGCGTTGGAGACGAGCGCGCCGGACGAGGTTCAGTATATTGCTTCGTGGCATGCGAGCGAGGTTGAAGACAGGGCGATGCGATTACTCGCGCTGCGTGAACGTCTCGGAGGTCAATCAACTTAGTCGATGATCGAGTGACTCGCGGTCCTGCGAAAACGTACCGTTGAAATCTCCGCGATCGTAGAGTTCGAGCGCTTGCCGAAACATTCGATCGCGACTCTCCCAACGAGTTTTAGCCGGAGGATAATGGGCCATTCGCGCTGCATCATCGTGTGAGAGATGAATGGCGGTGAAGCGTTGGATTCGCTGCAATCCTGCGGACAGCGTGAGTCTTGCAATCATGTCCTGATCTTCCCAACCCCAGCCATGCAGGCGGCCGTTGTAACCGTTGATAGCAAGAAAGTCGGAACGTTTGACTAACAGGAGTCCCGGCGCCTGGCGCGTGCCGTCTGCGGCATCTTCTTCGAAGTCGACGATGTGAAGTTCGCGTCCATTCGCAATGCGAATCCGCAGTTCGTAACCGAATCGCACGACATTGCCTGCTTGCCGTGAGTTCGCTACTGATTCAGTCACACCGGCGAGCGTCGCAAAGGTGCCTGTGCTATTGGCGAGTTCTGTTGCGAGTTGGGCAATCTCGTTCGGGTTAATTAGGATGTCGCAGTCGCAGAAGAAAAGAATTTCGTGTTTGCCGTAAGCGGCGCCGATGTTCTGCGCCCTGGCTTTGTTGAAGTAATGTTCGCCTTCAACGCGTGCCACGCGTACCGTAGCCGGATCGTGATCATTCAACTGTTGCGCCAACTGCGACCGATCGCCGCTGTAATCGACCACGGTAAGATCTCCGCGGGTAAGAGCCGCCGCTTCAGCCAGGCGAGGCCACGCCTGTTTGAGTTCCTGCCGGTTACGCCATGTGGTGATGATGGAAAGCATGTGAGTAGGTTAAGATTATCCCCGAATTTGAGAAATTTTTTAAGACTTCACGCCGCCTCGCGCCGGTGTTGCCATGAACGCAAAACCTCAAGCTGATCCATTCTTCATCTATCAGGTCGAACTGTCGAGCCATTGCAACATGAAGTGCTCTTACTGCCCGCATCCCACGATGCAACGCGAGCAGGGATACATGAGCGAGGAGGTGCTGGGCGCATGCATCCAGCGTTTTAAGTCGCAGGGCGGGTCGGTACTTGTGCTGCATCACTTTGGCGAACCATTGCTCCATCCGCGACTCGCTAACAGATTACGACAGGTCGCGGACGCCGGGTTAGCGATGCAGCTCAGTTCAAACACTCTGCTCCTCGATCGGAGTTTCGACACGCTCGTGAGCATTCCCGCTCCGATCACGGTGATGGTTTCCGTGCATCGTTGGGTCAACAAGGACGAACAGGAATATTTCGCGGCGGTCGACGCGTGGAAACAGCGCGCAGAGGGGACAAACCTCACGATCGTTCACGCGTATAATTTGCGCGCCGGCAAATACACGCTTCACCGCTGGACGAATGGCGCGAGCAGTCGTTGGGACCCGCGGCTTTGTCCTTTTGTGAAGGAGAATCTCGCGGTGGTGTTGTGGAACGGCGACATCGCCAACTGCTGCTGCGATCACGAAGGATTCACTGTCAAGCAAAACATACTCGACGCCGATTGCGATTCGCACCTCAGCACAGTGTGGCGTTCGTGTCGCACGTGTGATGTCGGACGGCTTATGGTGGGCGAGACCTGGCGACCTGCGAATCACAAATAAATGTCTCGTGCGAAACTTGTTTCCAGAGTTGATCTTTCGTCGCATGTGGCGTGGTTGTCGATTTCGAAGGGATGTGAGAATAAGGGAAACCTGCTCATCGAACATGCGCTGAAGAAGCTGCTCAAACTCGAGCGAATCGCCGTTAGTCCATCAGCATTTTCCGCCTTAACACCAGCCATGATTTCACGTGTGAACTCCTGCCGGGTGTTGCTTCTTCCCGGTTCCACTTTGCTTGATCCCGGCGAATACCCGGCGCTTGACGCGCTCGGACGAATCAGTTGTAACAAGCTGGCGATCGGAGTTGCTTTTTGCAGTCATGACGGCAAGGTAGATCTGAGCGTCGCGCGAGGTATCGATCTTCCGATTGGGAGTCGCGACCCGTTCACGCACCGGCGTTTGCGAGCGGCCGGAATCAAGAGCGAGTTTGTTGGTTGTCCGACGCTTTTTCTGGGCCGCGCATCGACGTGGAAACATAACGCTGGGCCGCTCGTTATCTCTCTCGGTCTGGGTTCACAACGCGAATTACAGGAATGCGTGAAGGCTTGCGCGAGGTTTGGTGACGTAGTTCTCGTGGAACACGTTCCTCGTCTTCAGCCAATGTTTCCACTGCCTGAGCGAGTGAGGCGAGTTGCAATCAGCAGTGCGGCGCAGGCGATCGAACTGTACGCGGCGGCCGGAGCCGTATTAACAGGACGGTTGCACGCGTTTCTGACGTGCCTTTCGCTGGGCGTACCGGTGATGTTTTTCGGCGCTTGGAGTGACTCGCGATTCTCGTTGCTGGAGTATTTGGGCGTGAAGCAGGAACAGCCCGAGCCACGGCGAATCGCAAAGTTGGCTGAGGCGAGTCTCAATGGAAAATCGCCCTCGACGCGCTGTCTCGAACGCGCTGAGAGACTGCGAAAGGCGATGCTCGATTTTTTAGCGAGCTTCGAAATCGAGGCAAACTCTGCATGCTCATGAGGCGGCGATTTGCAGGCTCCGAATGCCTGCGTGATACACTCAACGGGTCACGTTTTCTGCCAGTCGTACAGCCTTGTGCCCCTGTAGCTCAACGGTTAGAGCAGCAGACTCATAATC
>DASSEB010000150.1:0-26986 GCA_035696765.1 Pyrinomonadaceae bacterium
ACTGCAATTGATCGAGATAACTTTTGCGCCGAGTTGTGAAAACAAAGCCGGAGCGAGTTTCGAACTCGCTCCATTCGCGCAGTCAATAACGATCGTGAGCCCCTGCAATCTCAATCCTTCCCCAATCTCGCCGGTGAGAAATGATAAGTACTCTTGCTGGAGTTTCTCTTCATTCTCAGTTGAGAAGGTTAGCTGCGATGACAAAGGCTGCGCCGGGTTCGCATAGACGTCGGCCTCGATGAGACGCTCAACTGAGTCGTCCATCTTTTGTCCCGACGGAGCGAAGATCTTGATTCCGTTGTCGTGGTAAGGATTATGCGAGGCGCTAATTACGACTCCAGCCGCCGCCTGGTGTTTACGAGTTAAGAAAGCAACTCCGGGCGTTGTAATCACACCCGCCGAGACACATTTGGCGCCTGCCCTGCCCGCGCCATCGACAAGAGCTTGCTGGATCGATTCGCCGGATTCGCGAGTGTCGCGGCCGATGACGATTTCCGGCGCCGCACCCGCAGTCGAAGCGAGATGTGAAGCTAAGGAGAAACCGATTGCATTTACTGTTGCGGGGTCAAGGGGAAACTGTCCAGCTTCGCCCCGAATACCATCAGTACCAAAAAGAGCTTTCATTCTGATCAGTGAAAATCGTGTTTGAAAAACCCGCGTAAATCCGCGGCTATCTTAATGGTACAAACTTCGAAGCGTGCACGGTTTTCAGAATTACTTTTCCCTTGAGCGCTGCGGGTAACTCCAGTCGCGGCGTGAGAGTTTGCCCCACTGAGTCAAGCACGATCTTCATGTCCTCGGCTTTCAAGGTGTCGAGAAGACTTGGCACGCCTTCCACTGTAATCGCTGTAGTTGCCGGTTGAACTCTACCGCCCTGCGATGTACTGACAGAAACGCCCGTAAAGTTTTTATCAACTCGCCGCTCGCCGATTTCAATATCTACGCTAACGACCGGTTCGAGCAGATCAATCTTCGGATCCGGAACATCAATCGCGAGGTTTGAAGCCGTAAAACTCTCTTTGTGCCCGGAGAGCCAGATGCTTTCGGTCAACACGTTCTGCAGTGCGTTTACACGACTCGCCGGCCCGCGCACCGCGACGCTGCCTTTGTTTGGATGGACCGAATAAACCTCGAATCCGTCAGCCGGTTTGCCTTCGAGCTTCGGCTCGACAGTAACTTGCCGATCAACAATTTGCTCGAGACGAATCGGAATCGCGCTTGGCTGAAAAGCGTCAACCTTGATGCCCTGCGGCAAAGCTATCTGCGCCTTGTCGGCGAGTCGCAACACTCTTTCACCCGCACGCTGATCGCTGATGTCAACTGTCGCGACGAGATCGAGCGAAGTCAGATCGTCCAGCTTGTTGCGGCTGCCAGTCAGCATCACGTCGACGCTGCGCGGTGGATCGTTGCTAATCTCCAGCGACTGCGGCCGGATGAAATTGAGTTGCACGTTGACGTGTGCGGTCACGGGTTCATTCTGGCCCGTCACTAACAACCACAGAACGATCGCGATGGCTAACGAAAGGAGTTTCAGGCTCCAGTCTTCGACGAAGATCCTGCGGAGCAACTTCTCGACGCGATTCGGCGCCGGCGCGGGATCGGTTGTCAGTATTTCGTCTTCGTCCTGAAAGGGCATGATTAAATCGAAGCGATCTCCTCCGCATCAGCTTCGCTTTCCGAATGCTTCGACTGCTCCTTTTCTTTACGCGGCTGGCCATACAACGCTTCGAGGATTGCATTGCGCAGCTTCGTTGCGTCGAGCCCACGTCTGATATCGCCGCGCTGCACGAACGAAATCAAACCCGTCTCTTCCGACACGACAACGGCCACTGCGTCTGTGTCTTCAGTTACACCAATTGCCGCACGATGGCGCGTCCCGAGGTCTCTCGAAAGACGCGGATTCAGTGTCAACGGCAGAAAGCACGAAGCCGCGGCGATACGATGACGTCGGACAACCACGGCGCCATCGTGCAGCGGACTCGCCGTGTTGAAGATACTGATCAGCAGGTCGTAGCTCAGTTCGGCATCGAGTTGAACGCCACCATCGGTAACGTTCTTCAAACCGACGTTGCGTTCGATAACGATGAGCGCGCCTGTCTTCGTTGAAGCCAGCGTTGTAGCAGCGAGAATGACCTCGTCGTAAATACCCTCGCCAAACTGTCCGCGATGCCTCGAGAAAGGCACACGAAAACGGTTTCCGAAGCTGATCAGCGCCTGCCGGATTTCTGATTGGAAGAGAACGATGATCGCGATACCGATGTAGAGCAGTCCGTTGCTGAGCACGAACTCGAGCGTCGCAAGATCTTGTTTGACTGAAAGCCAGTAGAGGAAAACGAGAGCGGCAATCCCGGCGGCCATCGGCGCGGCGCGAGTTCCGCGCAGGAGCTTCAAAACCCCATACACCAGCACAAAGACGAGAATTATGTCCGCGACGTTGCGCGGTTCAAAAACTCGGCTCAGATACTCGGTGTATGGAAGTAGGAGTAACATCTTGACTGTTCAAAACTGTAAGCCCGCAGTTCTCGGCGTAGCGACAGCAACTTCTTTTCTCCAGAAGACATTCGAATAAATGCTGAAAACTCAACCCATGTGCTCGGCGATCGCCTGGTGGTCAACCTGGTCACCTCGAGCGACCTCGATAAACATCATTTCCACTTTCGGTGCAGCGCGTTTGATTCGCTCTTCGACCTCGATGATTGTTTTCTCGATATCGCCCGTAACAAGATCCGGTTTCAGTTTCACATGAGTGTTAATCAGAATCTCTTTCGGCGCCAGGTGCATCGTCAGCAGTTCAACCACCCGCTCGACGTTTGGATGACTCTCGATTGCCTGCTGGATGGCGCTTAAAATTTTTGGATTAGCTGCCTCACCCAACAGCAAGCCGCGCGACGAACGCGCCAGCACGAAAGCCACTACTGCAAGCACCAGGCCGATTATTATCGAAGCTACACCGTCCCAGTAAGCACCAACGCTGCCTCCAACCTGGTAGTCGGTAAGCACGAGCCCGGTGGCGGCGACGATGATCCCGATCAGCGCGGCTGAATCTTCAAAGAGCACTGTCTTCGCTGTCGGGTCCTTCGATTCGCGCAGGTATTCTGCGAAAGTCAATCCTTCATGATGGGCCTCTTTCACTTCCTGGTAGATGGCAAGGCAAATCGAGCCAGACTCCAGGGCGAAGGAGATGCCGAGCACCCAATAGGCCCATTTCAGGTTCGTCGGTGGATGCGGGTGCGCGAGCTTATCGATGCCTTCGTAGATCGCGTAGGTCGCACCAACGCCAAAAATGAAAATAGCTGCAATGAACGACCAGAAAAACCGTTCCTTTCCGTAACCGAAAGGATGCTTCTCCGATGCCGGTCGTTTGTAAAACCGTAGACCCAACAAAAGAAAGATCTGGTTTGTCGTATCAGCAACCGAGTGGAGCGCCTCCGCCATCATGCCGGACGAGCCGGTGATGAAGGCGGCCACCAGTTTCAATACCGCGATCAATGCGTTGGCAAAGAGCGCGCCGAGTACGGCCAGCATGTTCGGATTATCGCGGAAAAACCCGGCTCTGGCAATTGTGAGACTAAACCAAAATTCAGCCGCAGATTACACGGATCTTTTCTGATTATCTGTGCAATATGTGGAGAGTTAACGGGAGTCTCGGGAGCGCTTACGGCGTTTGATTCTACCGCTCTGAAGAAAACCAACGAGGTCGCCGTTTTTTCCGACGACGGCAACCGAACCGATGCCATTGCGCTTCATCAACTCTTGCGCGTAGTCCAGCGTAGCGTTTGGCTCGACGAAGAACCGCGGCGCGATCGGCCGCATCACTTCGCGTGCGCGGGTGAGGTGCCAACGTTCGCGTGGTAACGACTTGAGGTCTTCGAGCGACAACATGCCGTGAAGTCGACGATTTTCAGCAACCGGAAAAGCGACCTGGCGGTGCAACGGCAACACAGAGTCGATCAAGTGACTGATCAGCACGTCAGGTTCGATCGAGAAAGGACCTGACATCGCTTCGCCGACGATATTTCGAACTCGACCGCGAACGTGCTTCACGACGCTATACGCCGCGTCGAAAAGAAAAACGCCGACGAGCACTGACCAGAAGCCCATGAAGTACGAACGAAACGTCGGCGCGATGGCCATGTAAATACCAAAGATGATCAGAATCGCAGCGATCAGCATCCCGCAAATTCCCGCGAGACGTGTCGCTTCTTTGATGTCGCCCGTGCGCCGCCAGAGAAGCGCGCGCAGCACGCGTCCGCCATCCAACGGGTATCCGGGAAAGAGATTGAAGACTGCGAGCAGCAGATTGCCCGCACAGAGTAGCAATAACACTCCACCCGCGATCGGGTAGCCCGCCATCATCGCCGGCAGCATCAGCACAAAAGCGATCGCCGCAAACAGAAAACTCGCCGCTGGACCGGCAACTGCAATGCGGAATTCCGCACGCGGACTGTCAGGCTCGTTACGCAGCCGCGCCAGGCCACCAAACGGGTGCAACACTATCTCCTCGATCTCGATGCCTTCCGCGCGACCCATCAACGCGTGCGAGAGCTCGTGGCCCAGCACTGACAGAAAGAGCCCAATCGTCGTCACCACTCCCAGCACCCACGCCACGGTGACACTGACCGGCATCAGTTTGAAAGAGCCAACCCACATGCCACCGCGACTGAGATTCATCGCGATCAGCCAAACACTCAGGAGAAAAACTACAAACCAGCGATAATCGAATCGCACCGGAATTCCGAAGATGTGCGCAACCGTGATTTGCCGTTTGTAGAAGTCGGTTACGTTCAAGTTAAGTCTCGAAAGCGGTGGCTTCAGTGTCCATTAACGCGTGAGGTTCTGTGCGAGCAACACGGCGGAGCAACAGCGGTTCTTCGTATAGTTGAGACAGGCCACGAACGATGGCGAAGCGCGGATCTTCGGCGACTCTGACCGCGAGTCCGAGTTCCTTTTGTAGATAACTCGGCAGTCCTTCCAACTCGGCGCCGCCGCCAGTCAGGATCAGTCCGCGATCATAGACATCGCCGGCAACTTCGGGCGATAGGTCGGCGAGCAGCGTTCGCACTTCATCGGCGACGCGGCGGATGATCGGCACCGTGATCGTATAAACCTCGCCCGCCGTGATGTCGACAGCACCCGGACTGCCGGTCTGCACGTCGCGCCCGCGCACGTTGATCTTCTTGCTCGGGTCTTCCGGTTCGATTGCAGAGCTGAGTTCGAGTTTCAAACGTTCGGCGGTCTGCTCTCCGATCGTCAGTCCGCGATGGCGACGCAGCCGGTCCATGATCGCGAGATCGATGTCGGAGCTGCCAATCCTTTCCGCGCGTGAAGCGATGATCGAGCCGCGGATGATTGCCGCCACGTTCGTTGTGCCGCCGCCGATGTCGACGACTGCCGCGGCGCGTTCATCCGTTATCGGAACGCCCGCGCCGATCGCGGCAGCCTGGCCTTCTTCGATCATGTACACGCGACTGATGCGCGCTTCTTCAGCAGCGCTGAGCAGCGCGCGTTGCTCGACCTGCGTCACTTCGGAAAGCACGCTCATGATTGCGCGACGGCTGAAGTGAGAGATACCGCTGCGTGCTTCTCTGACGAAGTGGTCCAACATCGCCCGCGTTCGTTCAAAATCGGCGACGACGCCATCGACCAAAGGAGCGATCACGGTGACGTCGCGGGCCTCGCGGCCCTGCATCTTGTGCGCTTCGTTGCCGACCGCGATGACTGCACCCGTGATCTTGTTGACAGCAACTACGGACGGTTCATCGACGACGATACCGCGGCCGCGGACGGCGATAATCGTGCGCGCCGAGCCCATATCGATCGCCATTGAATCGGAGACGAGGTTTCGCAGCGCGTTGAGGCCGAGGAACGTGCTGGTTTTTCCAATGAAAGACATAACAATTTAGGTCCTCACTTGGACCTAAGATCCCCCTGATCAAAAAGACCCACTGGCTTTTTGCCAATCAACTTCCCAAAGATCCACAGGCTGCTGCCGGTTCTTCACCATGATCGCATCACGCGGCTTTAGTTTGTAACGACTGTGCGCCGCCTTGGCAGTGGCATCGCTGATCAAAATCTGGCCACCGAGCGCGTTGGATTCAAGTCGCGATGAAGTATTCACGGTGTCGCCGATAGCAGTGTATTCCGAACGCCGGTCAGAACCGATGTAACCGACGATCACCTCGCCGGTATGCAGTCCCATGCCCACGCCGATTTCCGGAAACCCTTCCTCACGCAACTCTCGATTGATTCCCAAAAGCCGGCGCTGCATCGCCACCGCGGCGTTGAGTGCGTTCGAAGCATCGTCGGGCGTCGCGGTGGGCGCGCCGAAAAGCGCCATCAACCCATCGCCGAGATATTTATCCAGCGTTCCGCCGTGCGCGAAGATGATGTCGGTCATCGCCGAAAAATAGCGATTGAGCAGGCCCACGATCTTTTCCGGTGGAGCGTGTTCGGAGATGCGCGTGAAGCCGCGAATGTCCGCGAACAAGATCGTGATGGTCTGACTCACGCCGCCGAGCTTGAACGACTCAGGATTCTCCAGCATCTGCTTAACTACATACTCAGGCAGGAACCGGCTGTAGTTCGCACGCGCCACTTCTTCTCGCGCCAGACGTTCGTGGGCACGCGCATTCTCAACAGCGATCGCGGTCTGTGCTGCGACCGCGCTGATCAACTCGAGGTCGTCCGGCTTGAATGCGGCAAAGGGATCAAGCCGGTCGGCGTAGAGCGCTCCGTGAACACGAGTCTCCGCAACGAGTGGCGCACAAATCGTGGAGCGCACGCCTTGCGAAACGATCGAATCGACCCCTGCGAACTGTTCGTCAGAGGCAGCGTCCTGCGACAACAACGCCACGCGATCGCGCATGACTTTGCGCGTGATCGTGCGGCCGATTGAAAGCCTGCGTGCATGCGCCTCGAGCTTGTTGTCGCGCGCGCGCATCGCGATCGGCGTCAGGTTCGCATCCTCGCTGCCTTCTTCGGCGAGCAGCGCGACCACACGATCGGCCGGAGTCGATCTGAAAATAATGTCGGTCGCTTTTTCGAAGATGGCGTTCAAGTCGAAAACGGAACCGAGCGTCTTACTCATCTCGTACAACGCACTCAAAATGTTTGCTTTGCGTTGCAGCGTTTCGAGGACCTTGTCTCGCTGCGGCGACGTTGTCACTTCGTCTTTCGAACGAAGCACAGTCGACATTACATCGTTTGCAGAGATGAGTAGCTGCGTGTGACCGAGAGGCTTGTCGTCGTAGCGAACGTCAGTGGTTCGTTCCTCGACCGGTTGCTCGAAGCGAAGCGTGCTCGCGCCGATCGTGACGCGATCGCCGTTCTTGAGGTGGTGCTCAAACTGCGGTTCGCCGTTAATGAAAACTTTATTCGCGCTGCGACGAAGCTGGCCGTTGATTACCGCGCCGTCGACGATGGTGAAAGTGCCGTTGTCCGCTTGATTGATGTGGGCGTGATAACGCGAAGCACGAGGATCATCGAGCACCACCGCATTGTCGGGCGCGCGGCCAATTGTGCAAGCGACTTTTGGCAGAAAGCTAAACTGCCATTGCCGACCGCTCGCGTCGGTGATCTTCAGATGAGCCATTGCGGGCGCGATCCTAACAGTAGAATCTTGAAGCTGACAACAGGAAGGACTATGATGCGACGCGCGAACCTCAGCACCAGCCAAGGAGTAACCTGAATGAGTTTCTCCGGTCGTTACCTACCTGCTGTATTGCTCGCATGCTTGAGCGTAACCGTCTCTCTGTTTGCCCAGTCAACAACAAAACAAACGAGCAAAGCGCCGCGGGGCACTGTCTCCGGGCGAGTGACGATCAAGGACAAGGGAGCTGCCGGAGTAACTGTCGGTATTCGCAAAACCGACGATTATTCCCGGCTCGAACCTATGCAAAGGGGGATAACCGACCAGGACGGTTTTTATCGCATCACCAACATCGCTGCCGGAAGCTACGACCTTATTCCGTCAGCTCCCGGTTTTGTTGCCGCCGACGCGAAGGACGCGTGGAATAAGACTGTGATCGTCGGTGAAGATGAAAACGTCGAAGGCATTAACTTTGCGCTGGTCCGCGGCGGCGTCATTACCGGACGAGTGACGGATGCGGACGGGCGTCCAGTCATCGAGCAGCAAGTGAATATTTACCGGGCTGAGGCTTTCGAGCAGCAGTCACGACAGCGTGAGGTTTATTCCGCGGGGAACGCTCAAACGGACGATCGCGGTATCTATCGAATGTTTGGGCTGACTGCCGGGCGCTACAAAGTCGCTGTAGGCAAGGCTGACGACGTGTATTCCAGCCCATCCTCAACCACGCGTGCCGCCTACAAACAAGTCTTTCATCCGGATGTAACGGACCATACAAAAGCTACGATCGTTGAAGTCAGCGAAGGCAGTGAAGCGAACAACGTCGACATCACGGTCGGTCGCCCAATCCAAACCTATTCCGCCAGCGGGCGCGTGATCGATGCAGAAAAAAGCTTGCCGGTACCAAACATGCGCTTTGGTTTTCAACGCACTGCCGGCCAGAGAATTGAATATGTAAACGTTCCCACAGTTTCGAATGCTTCAGGGGAGTTTTTTATTGAAGGACTAATCCCGGGTACGTATAGCGTTTTTCTGTACCCAAATCAGAACCTCGACCTGCGCCCTGAGACGCTCAGCTTTGAGATCGTCGATCAGGACGTCAACAATTTGACTGTCAGGCTTACGAAAGGAGCGATTTTGACTGGCGTTGTCGCGGTCGAGAATGATGACAAGACAGCACCGGTAAAGCTTTCGCAATTTCAGTTGCGAGCGTATGCGATAGGTAGCGGCGGTATAGGTAATTCAGCGATATCGCCTATCTCTCCTGATGGAAGCTTTCGTTTGGCAGGGTTGCCGGGTGGGACTATCAATATGCAATTGGCGACGACGATTGGACCATTTCCACCCAAGGGATTGAACATCACTCGGATCGAGCGCGATGGAGTCGCGGCGCCGCCTCGCGGCCTTGATATCAAAGACGGCGAGCAGATCACAGGGCTCCGCGTCGTATTAGCACACGGAACTGCAACCATTCGAGGTGTGGTGAAGTTTGAGAACGGTTCGCAACCCGACGGGACTGGAATTTTTCTTCGGGTGACGAAGGTCGGTGAGCACGTCGGTCTGCGACCGCCGCGGGTGGATGCACGCGGACAGTTCTTAATTGAAGGATTGCCGGCCGGAGTCTACGAGATCATGGCGTCGTTAGTTGGTGGCGGAGTTAATGGCGGACCCCAGCCGCGAGTTCCGTCCGTCAGACGAGAAGTGACCGTGCAGGATGGAGTGGTGACGGACGTCGTAATCACGTTCGATCTCGGCCAACAGGATTGACATGAAAACGGTTTCTATATTGCTGCTGTTGCTGTTGTGCGTTGCGGTCCATGCGCAAGTGCCCGCGCCTGAACCAAAGACTCCCGCAGAACCCACTACAGGAACCCTCAGCGGCAGAGTCGTAAACGAGAGCGGGCAACCGGTTGCCGGCGCCTCTTTGTTTATCCGATTAGCGAATTCCGGATTCGCTGCTCGCGCGACCGCCACAGACGCCGAAGGAAACTTTCATGTAAATGGTCTCGAGCGCGGCCTCTATCTCATTTCAGCCAACGCGCCGACGTACGCCTTTGCCTTCGATCCAACCGCACCGGCAACGTACTACCGCATCGGCGACTCCGTCAGGCTGGAGTTGGTTCGTGGAGGCGTAGTCACGGGAACAGTGACGAACTCGTTGGGAGACCCGGTGATTGGCGTTAACGTGAGAGCCCTCATAATCCGTGATGCAAAGGGTGAAACGCTAAAGGGCCGGTCGTTCGGCTTTCGTGACGATTCGACCGACGATCGCGGTGTCTATCGCATCTATGCACTTCCTCCCGGGACGTACCTGATTTCGGCCGGTAATTTCGGCTTTTCCTCATCGTTCACTCCTTTTGATTTAGATAGTCCTACGTATGCTCCATCGTCAACACGAGATACCGCCGCGGAGATAGTCGTGCGCAGTGGTGAAGAAAGCACTGCGGACATTCGCTACCGCGGTGAGCCAGGTCATACGGTGAGCGGCACTGTCAAACTTAACGGCACTGGCGGAGCAACCGTAACTCTACTACCCGCGAATGGTAGTCTCAGTCCTGCAGGAAATACGTTTCAAAGTCCGAACAGTCGTGGTTTTGCATTCAATGGAATAACTGACGGGAACTACGATCTGGTTGCCCAGGAGTTGATGATCGGCCCAAATGGATCCGTGCCGCTGCTCTCGCTTTCAGAGCCGAGAAGGGTCACGGTCAAGGGAGCAAACGTGAGCGGAATCGAATTGTCGACGAGACCGCTGTCGTCACTGAGCGGGCGTGTTTTGCTCGAGTCTTCAAAGGCTCCTGAATGCCAGGGGAAGCACCCACCGTTGTTCGCGGAAACCTGGGTTCGAGTGCAACGGCATGAAAAGGATGTGGAGAAAGACCAGGCGACATACCAGCGAACGTTTCCGTCTACAACTTCTCCCGATCGCAATGGAGAGTTCGTCCTGCGCAATCTCCTCGCCGGGAGATATCAGTTCGAACCGCGGTTTTATGCCCGCTACTGGTACCTGCGATCGATCACGCTCGGTGGCGCGACCGCGAAGGCTCCAAAGGTCGACGCGGCCGCGAACTGGACTACGGTAAAGGTTGGAGAGCAGGCGTCAAACTTAATGATCACGCTTGCTGAAGGAGCCGCATCGATTCACGGGCGAATAGCCGCGACGGAAGCGGCGGCTCCGATGGCTGTTTACCTCATGCCTGCAGAACCGGACAAAGCCGACGACGTCCTGCGTTTCTTTGTTACTGAAGCTGCCGCCGATGGCACGTTTGCCTTCAACAATCTGCCGCCCGGCCGTTACTGGACGCTCGCTCAAACCCCCGACCCGCAAACAGCAACGTTACTAAAGCTGCGCCAGCCTGAAGCCGCACCCGCACGAGCTAAACTGCGCCGCGCTGCCGAGACGCAGAAGAGTGATCTCCAATTAAAGCCCTGTCAAAACGTCGCCGATTACCAGCTCAAATAGCGGCACAAAAAGGCACAAAAGTCACAAAACAGGCGTCCTGATTTTTGTCTGTTGTGTGTCTCTTTGTGGCTCCAAAGAACCTTGACCATTCGCAAGATAGCTTGCTAGACTCAAACTACTTACCAACAGGGCTTCGACGCAATCAGCGTCCTCGGAAATTACCCCAAAGACCCGCGCGTGCGGCGCAGTCTGATATTTTCAAATTCGATGGAGGTGCATGGTGGGCTTCAAAGTCGGCCAGAAAGTCGTTTACCCGAATCATGGAATCGGGACCATCGAGCAAATAGAACAGAAGCAAATAGGCAGTACACTCCTACCTTTCTACTCGCTTCGTCTTGCTGCTAATAACTCCCTGGTCTTAGTTCCGGTTTCAAATGCTTCAGAAGTTGGCCTGCGAGCCCCAATCTCATCGGGTGAGTGTGATTTGCTTTTCAAAGCACTAGCAGATGATTTTTCTTCCCCCGCTAATGATTGGAAGGATCGCTTTAAGGAATTCTCAGAGAAAATGCGCACCGGCGACATCTTCGAGGTTGCCGACGTGCTCAAGCATTTAACTTATTTGAGCAATCTCAAACCCCTCTCTTTTCGCGAACAACGGATGCTCGAACGTTCACGTTATCTGGTAGTTTCGGAGTTGGCGGCAGTCTGTCGCCAGCCCGAGTGCAACATTGAGCCTCGCGTCGATCAGGCACTCGCCCGTGCCCAAAGCAAGCACGACAGGCGTCCACTACGCGTCCGCGCCGCCGGGGCCGTGGCCGGACACTAAGGCGCATTCAACCACAGATTTCACTGATGGGGTACGGATCAGCGCTGATCGGTATTCATCGGTGAGATCCGTGGTTACACCCTCTCCGTGCTATGATTTCCACCCCACATGACAATCGCAGTCAAACTGGCCGCTGTACTCCTGCTGGTCGCAGCTAACGGCTTTTTTGTGGCCGCAGAATTTGCGCTCGTGGGCGTGCGCTCGTCGCGCATCGAGACTCTCGCCGCTTCCGGCAGCCGGCCCGCGAAGCGCTTGATGCAGTTGCTCCAGAATCTGAACGCCTACCTCTCTGCCTGCCAGTTAGGAATCACGCTCGCATCTTTGGCGTTGGGCTGGATAGGCGAACCCGCGATCGCGCGCCTCCTGGAAGGACCGCTTTCCGGCCTCTCCGACACTTTGCGTCACGGTATCGCTTTCGCCGTTGCATTCTCGATCATCACTTCGCTGCACATCGTCCTCGGAGAGCAGGCGCCGAAGTTGATGGGTCTCGCGATGGCAGAAAGAGTCGCACTCGCCGTCGCGTTGCCGATGCAACTCTTCTATCGCTTTTTTAGTTGGCCCATTCGCGCACTTGATTGGGCAAGCGTCCGCACCACTCAGCTCGTT
Source organism: Pyrinomonadaceae bacterium (assembly GCA_035696765.1). Classification (GTDB taxonomy): domain Bacteria; phylum Acidobacteriota; class Blastocatellia; order Pyrinomonadales; family Pyrinomonadaceae; genus PSRF01. The sequence continues at coordinate 12,421 of DASSEB010000150.1, forward strand.
GGTATTAAAGCGAGCGCCGAACACGCCTCAACGTACACGGAAGAAGAGTTGCGAAAGCTCGTCGACATCTCGCGCGAGAGCGGGCACCTGCGCGCGGAAGAACGTCGCCTCATCCATCGTGTGTTTGAGTTTTCCGATACCGTCGTCCGCGAAGCGATGGTGCCGCGCACGGAGATGGCCGCAATTCCAAACACCTGTAATCTCGATGAGATTACGAAAGCATTCGAGCAGCATCGCTATTCACGTCTGCCGGTGTATCGAGAGTCGTTTGACGACGTGTGCGGGTTCATACACAGCAAAGACGTGATGCCCTATTTGCATCATCCGGAGAAATTCAAGCTCGAAGATGTTTTGCAGCCGCCGATGTACGTCGTCGACACGGCACGGCTCGAGCACGTGCTGCGCCAGATGCAGAAAGCAAAAATGCATTTCGGCTTTGTCGTAGACGAGCACGGCGGACTCGAGGGCATCATCACGCTCGAAGACTTGCTCGAAGAGATCGTAGGAGAGATTTCCGACGAACACGACGAGGAAGTTAACGAGCAGATCACGGAAGTCGATAAGACAACTTACGTGTTGGACGGCGGCCTCGCCGTGCGCGATCTCAACCGGCGTTTGAAACTCTCTGTACCCGAGTCGGAAGCTTACACGACCGTCGGTGGTTTCCTGATGACGCGAGCGGGGCACGTGCTCGAGCCGGGAGAAGTGGTGCAGCACGATGGCCTGATGTTCAAAGTCGAACGCGTTGAAAAGCGTCGAGTGATGCGAGTTAAGTTGGAGATTGTTCAAAGTAACGGCGAAGAGGAGCTAAAGGATGAGCTGGATCGAGCACGTTCTGGCACGTGAGATATTGGATTCGCGCGGTAATCCTACCGTGGAAGCGGAAGTGATTTTGGCCGACGGTGAAATTGGACGTGCCTCGGTGCCTTCAGGAGCTTCAACCGGCGAGAATGAGGCTGTCGAACTGCGAGACGGCGACAAACAGCGTTACGGCGGCAAGGGAGTTTTGAATGCAGTTCAGAACGTCAACGAAATAATCGCGCCTGCTTTGCAGGGTTTCGACGCGCTCGATCAAGCTGAAGTCGATCGCGCACTAATCGAACTGGACGGCACTGAAAACAAATCGAAACTCGGCGCAAACGCGCTGCTTGCCGTTTCGATGGCGACCGCACGCGCCGCGGCTGCGCAACTGGAACTTCCGCTCTACAGGTATCTCGGTGGGCCAAACGCGCGCACGTTGCCGGTGCCGATGATGAACATCCTCAACGGCGGCGCACACGCCGACAACAATGTCGACTTCCAGGAGTTCATGGTTGTGCCCGCGGGCGCGGCGAATTTTAGCGAAGCGTTGCGTGTCGGCGCGGAAGTTTTTCATCAACTCAAGTCAGTTCTGAAAGATAAAGGTTACGCGACGAGCGTCGGTGACGAAGGTGGGTTTGCTCCCAACTTGAAGTCGAATGAGGAAGCAGTCGAAACCATTCTCGAATCGATCGCCAGAGCGCGTTACACACCCGGCGCCGATTGCTGGCTCGCGCTCGATCCGGCTGCCAGTGAGTTTTACGACGGCAAGAACTACGTATTTAAAAAGAGTGACAAGAGAAAACTGAGTAGCGAAGAGATGGTTGCATACTGGAAAGGCTGGTGTGACCAGTATCCAATCATTTCGATCGAAGACGGAATGTCTGAGAACGATTGGACGGGTTGGAAACTGCTGACTGACGAGATTGGTAATCGAGTGCAACTTGTCGGAGACGATCTCTTTGTTACGAACACCGCGTTTCTGCAAAAAGGAATCGATTTGGGTGTGGCGAATTCTATTCTGATCAAGGTCAATCAAATCGGCACGTTGACTGAAACATTGGACTGCATCGAGCTGGCGCAAAGAAACCGGCGGACGACGATCATCTCGCATCGTTCCGGCGAAACCGAGGATCCATTCATTGCCGACCTCGCGGTCGCCACGAACGCCGGACAGATCAAAACCGGCTCGCTGTCGCGCACCGATCGCACCGCAAAATACAATCAACTGCTGCGCATCGAAGAAGACCTGCGCGGCGCCGCACGCTTCCCCGGCCGCAAATCGTTCTTTCAATCCGTGTAATCCGTGGTAACTATGTCTAAAAAACGAGGGCCGCTGGCCTTGATCATTATCGACGGTTGGGGCTACTCCGCGGCGCGGGAGGGCAATGCGATCGCACTCGCGGCCACACCTTTCTACGACGAGCTCTCGGAAAAGTATCCCAGCACCTTGCTTGAGGCTCACGGTTCGCGTGTCGGTTTGCCTGCGGGCGTGATGGGCAATTCAGAAGTCGGTCACTTAAACATCGGTTCCGGTCGCGTGATTCGCATGGACGTCTCGCTCGTGGACCATGAGATCGAAACGGGCGAGTTCTTCCGCAACCAGGTGCTGTCGCATGCAATCGACGTTGCGCGAGATCGCGGCAAGGCGCTTCACCTGATGGGCCTGATCTCCGACGGTCAGGTCCATTCGTCGCTCACTCATCTTTACGCGTTGCTCAAGATGGCCAAAGACCACGGACTGGACCGCGTCTTCGTTCATTGCTTCCTCGATGGGCGCGATACGCCGCCATCATCAGGCACGCAGTACATAGCGGCGCTTCAGAGAAAAATGACTGAGATTGGCTGCGGGCAGATGGCGACTGTCGTCGGCCGTTACTACGCGATGGATCGCGATAAGCGTTGGGAAAGAACGCAGCGCGCCTATGAACTTTTGACAAAGGCAATCGGCGACCGCGCGCGCGACCCTATCGCTGCGATCAACGAGTCGTACCAAAAGGGCGTCACAGACGAATTCGTCGAGCCGATCGCGATCGTGCGTGCTGATGGCGGTCCGATCGCGACGATCAAAGACGACGACTCAGTAATCTTCTTCAACTTCCGTCCCGATCGCGCGCGCCAGCTAACGCGGGCGCTGGCGATCGACGGGTTCAAAGAGTTTCCGATTACGGAGCGCCCGCACGTCGATTTCGTTTGCTTCACGATGTACGACAACACCTTCGAACTTCCCGTCGCGTTTCCCCCGCGACATCATCGCAATGTGCTGGCGGAAGTTTGGGGCAACCTTCGTGTTCGCAACTACCGTCTTGCCGAGACGGAGAAGTACGCGCACGTCACCTATTTCTTCAACGGCGGCGTTGAAGAAGAGTATCCGTGCGAGCGACGACTGCTGGTTCCGTCGCCGAAGATCGCGACGTACGACTTGCAGCCCGAAATGTCGGCTTTCAAAGTAACGGACAAGGTGCTGCGCGGCGTTGACGAAGGAGAAACGGACGTTTTCGTAATCAACTTTGCGAACCCCGACATGGTGGGCCATACAGGGAAACTGGACAAGACGATCGAGGCGTGCCAGTACGTCGACACGTGCCTCGGCTGGATCACGAAACGAATGAAGGAGGCGCGCGGCATCACGTTGATCACGGCCGATCACGGGAACGCCGAGCAGATGATCGATCCGGTAACAGGTAGCCCGCACACTGCGCACACGACGAACCCGGTGCCAATTCATCTGATTGATGAAGAATCAGTGGGATTGAAGCTGCGCAGCGGCGGCGCACTTGAAGACGTGGCGCCGACGATGCTCGGTTTGGTGGGACTGGAAAAGCCCGCGGAGATGACGGGCCGTGATCTTCGAGAACTTTAACCACGGATTACACGGATTGGTGACGGATTTACATGCAGTTTGAGCCGCGCAACATACTCGTCATCGACTTTGGTCAGCTCGGAGACGTTGTCATGAGCCTGCCTGCGTTGCGGGCGATACGGGCGCGCTTCCCCTACGCGCAGATCACCGTCGCGGTCGGTAAGCCAGGTGGAGAGTTGATCCATCTCTCCGGCTACGCGAATGAGGTTTTGGAAGTTGATCGTGTGGCGCTGCGCGATGGGCCAAAGCTGATCTCGATCGGGCGCATCGTGAAGTTTGTTGCCGGTGTGCGCAAAGCGAAGTTCGACTTCGTGATCGATCTGCACAGCCTGTACGAGACGAACCTGCTCGGATTCTTGTCCGGCGCGCCTCACCGGCTTTACGCGCGACGGGAAAATCGTTCGCTGGATCTGCTCGCGAACTTCCACCCGCGGCCGAACAGGGAAAGAAAAGAGGCGCATCTCGTCGATCGCTACCTCGATATTCTCAAACCACTCGGTATTCAAAACCCGCCCAGAACGCCTGAGCTGAAAACGAGTAGCGCCGCAGATTTTTCCGTCGAGGCGCTGTTGAAAAAGGAGAAAGCGCACTCGCACGAACTCCTCGTCGGTCTGTTTCCGGGCGCGGGCCACGCCGGGCGCATCTGGCCCGTCGAGAACTTCGCGGAGCTTGCAGACCACTTGATCCGCAACGACAAAGTGCGCGTCATCGTCTTTGCCGGTCCCGAGGAGCGCGCGCGGGTGCAGCAGATGCGGACACTATTCCCGCCGGCCACCATCTTCTTTGACCGCCTGACGATTCCACAGCTTGCTTCAGCCCAGGCCCGCTTGACGCTTTTTATCTCAAACGACACGGGACCTGCCCACATCGCCGCGGCCGTCGGGACTCCCGTCATCATGCTGCTCGACCGTCCTGACCCGCATAGTTACACGCCTGTCGGCTCCCTTAACCGCCTGATTGGCGGCCCCTCGATAGCCCGGATCCGGGTTGAAGAGGTTTATAAAACCGCCCACGAGCTGCTGGCGGCCAGCCGCATCGACCAGATCATCAGCCGCAGGTAAACCCGGCTAAATATTTCTAGACAAACAGTGTTTAACTTGGTTAGTATGGCTTGGGCCGTTGGGCGTCCCTGACGTAAGGTTTGACCTGCCCGCCTCACGACTAATCTTCCAAAGTTGGCCTACCTCGCGAATTATGGAGAAAACAATGTCTAGAATGTCTAATCGATTATGCTTCATCGCGCTTTGCCTGATGGTTTTGAGCCCCGCGGCAAATGCTCAATCCACCGCCCGCGCCGGAAGTGCCCCAGCTGTGAGCCCAGTGATGGAAAGCGACCGCTCCCGAGACGGCTTGATCGGCCCCGTGCGGCGTGTTCGGACCGAAGTTTCCAGGCTGACCAACACAGACGGCCGGCAGGCTGAGGGCAAACCCGTCGTGGTTGAGATCGCTGCCTACGACATCAAGGGCAACAAGATCGAAAACCAGTATTTCCCCATCGCCGGCGCCACGCTGACCGGCAAGGAAGTCTACAAATACGACGAAAAGGGCAACATCAGCGAGATGACCATGCTCAACCCCGATGGTTCATTGCTGAGCAAGGAGATCTACAAGTACGAATTCGACTTCCTGGGTAATTGGAACAGGATGACGACTTCCGTCGCCGTCGTCGACTCACGCGGGATTACTTTCGAGCCGACTGAAGTGACGTATCGCTCGATCATGTATTACCTCGACGAGAACATGGTGAAGATGGTCCAGCCCGGTGCGGCCGCGACGACGCCACCGCCCGCTGCACCCGTCGCCACCAACACACCCGCGAAACCTGAGCCAAAAAGCAATCGGCGCGGCGAAAAGAAAACGATTGCGCCGGAGTTACCTTCCGCCTCAGCTTCAGCTAGCACCCTCGGATCAGGACCAGTTGATCTCAAGGTGACGGCAGTCAACACCAATCCGGGAGTTCCGATTGTAAATCTCGATTCAGAACCACCGCCGAGCCCAGGACCGAAACCGATTCTCAAGCCGGTCTCCGGTGGCGTTCTCAACGGCACCGCGATCTATTTGCCGCCGCCGGTTTATCCCGAAGCTGCAAAACGAATGAGGACCTCGGGTGTTGTCACAGTCGACGTCATCCTTGACGAAACGGGCAAAGTGGTTTCGGCAAACGCGTCGAGTGGTCCAGCCATCCTGCGCGACGCAGCCGTTCAGTCAGCACTCAAAGCGAGGTTTTCCCCCACCAAGCTTTCGGGCCAACCGGTAAAAGTTTCCGGCGTCATTAACTACAAGTTTGCGCTGGCCCCGTAACCTACCTTCAGTGGCGCGCCGGTTTCTCCCGGCGCGTCATTCTCCCCCGCTCTTACAACAAGCACGTTCTCCGAGAAGGGACAAGTTCTCATGGCATTAACTGGACACCTCAGCGACCTTTCACTTTCCGAGCTGATCGAGTTTTTCTGCAATCAGCGAAAGAGCGGCCGTCTCAAAGTCTTGTACCCGAAAGGTGCAGGATATTTTTACTTGCAGGCCGGGTCGGTTGTGGACGCGCGCATCGGCCTCCTGCACGGCATCGATGCTGTTTACTATGCTTTGACGCTTCCGAATGCGGAGTTTGAATTTAGCGCCGACGTGGAAGCCACCAGCCGCACCATCAATCAACCCTGGACACAGGTTGTACTCGAAGGACTGCGCCGCCTGGATGAGAACATCGCTCCGGGTGTCGCGTTTCCTACTGACTATGTTCCTGAGCCGGATGATTTGGAAAGTGCTCCGGTCGAGACGAGTTCAATGTCATCAAACGTTGAGAAGTCGTTCCCACCGGCCTTTCTGTCTTTCGGCAAAGAATCGCCGAATCGCAAGCCGCTCCTCATCGGAGCGATTGCAGTTGCGGTGGTAGCGAGTGTGGCGGTGATTGGAGTTCCGGCAGGTTGGTACAGCAGCAAGAAAGCAGCGGCAGCGCCGGCTGCGATCGTCACCCAAGCTCCGGTAACCGAAAGCACTCAACCAGCGCCTCAACCGCAACCATCAGCCGAAGCTGAAGCGGCTACGGAAGACGCTGCTGCACTGGCAGCACGGCGCCAGCGTGAAAAAGAACGCAAGGCACGAGAAGCGAAGAATGCCGAGAACGCGTCGACTGTCGCAGCAGCTCCTGAAGCTGTGAAACCCGGCGCGAAGAGAGTTGTTGTGACTGTTACTTATGATGAGTCGGGACGAGTGACGCAGGCGTCAGGTGGAGATGCGAATGCGTTGCGGATCGCGCGACAGAAGCGTTTCCCACCAGGAAAAGCTGGATCCGCAACCGTGTCTATTCCGATTAACTAATATTAACCACGGATTACACGGATAGATTTGTCATTCCCAAAACCACGAGCAGCCCACGTTTCAATCCCTTGTCACGGTTGCGCGGGTCGTACCATTCGTCGAGCGTGTGAGAGTGGCCGGATGTGCCTCCGGCGCCGAGTGTGATCGCCGGGATCCCGAGTGAGATTGGCAAATTGGAATCGGTAGACGACTGATCGAGGCGCGCTTCGAAGCCCAGCATCCTCGTCGTTTCGATCGCGAGTTCCACCAGCGGCGAGTCACTCGGCGTTTCTCCGGTCGGCCTCTCACCAATCAGATCGAGCTTGAGTTTCAACTCCGGATCGCCGGCGCGTCGCTTCACGTTCTCTTCGTCAACAGCATCCTTCATCGCGCGTCGAAAGAAAGCATCGAGCCGCCTCAGTTCGCCTTCTGCCGCCGAGCGCAGGTCTACTTCCATCGTCGCCCGCTCAGGAATAGCGTTGACGCTGGTGCCGCCTTCGATGCGTCCGACGTTGAAAGTCGTGCGCGGTTCTTTCGGCGCGGGATAGACAGCGAGTCTCGAAATGGCGCGACCAATCGCGTGCACGGGATTCGGCAGACCAAAGTCGCCCCACGAATGCCCGCCTGGTCCAACCATCTCGACGCGGTAGCGTCGCGATCCGAGTGCGCGATTTGTAATTCGATCCAATCCCGGACCATCGAAACTAAGAAACGCGTCGACCTTTGTGGCCCAGCGGCCTTTCGTCAAGAGGTAACGAACGCCGCGCAGGTTTCCTTCGCCTTCCTCGCCTACAGTTCCGACGAACAAAATCGACCCTTCGATCGGAATTCGCTCGGTCTTGATCGCCTGGGCGAGTGCGATTAATGCTGCGAGCCCGCAGCCGTCGTCGGCGATACCGGGTGCAAGCAATCTGTGCTCGCGCCGGACGACAGTGAAATCCGTTTCTTTCGCAAAAACAGTGTCGAGATGAGCGCTGACGACCATCAGCGGCGATCGCGAAGCGCCCTCGAGCAGTCCGAGACAGTTGCCCTCTTCGTCTACTTCAACTTCAGTCAGTCCGAGTTCGGAAAACTTTTTACTGAGATACACGGCGCGTTCGTGTTCGTTGAACGGAGTCGCCGGAATCGAACAGATGCGGATGTGTTCATCGGTGATCGCATCGGCATTCGTTTCGAAAAAACGAAGCGCGCGCGCGACTTCAGGAGTGGATAACAAATGCCTGACGGTGAGAGCCGGTGGAGTTTTTAATACGGATGCCATTTATTTTGTGTTACGAGCCACGGATATCCGTAGCTCCTAACAGACCCATGATCTCGCTCTCTTCGAGCACTCCGGACGCGGCTTTGGCGCGCTCGTAGATACGATTGACGCGGCCCTCGCTCGCTTCCAGCCCACGTTTCTCGAGCCAGTAGATGACGTTTGACTTACCGCTCATCGGACCAATCTCGATCACTTGTTCGAGACCAAACTCACCAGCCGGAACACCCGAGTAAACGATGTCCGCCAACCGCCGATCGCCTTTCTTGTAACTCTTGATAACCGCCGCTGCGTGAACACCAGTCGCGGTTCGAAACGCGTCGCGTCCAAAAACCGGATAGTTCGACGGCACCGTCCAGCAGCATGCTCGCGCCGCTGTTTCACAATAATCACGCAAACGCGAAAGATCGTTGTCGATCCAGCCCAGCAGTTTCAGATTCACCAGCAACTGATCGAGCGGCGTATTGCCGACGCGTTCGCCCATGCCGAGCGCCGAGCCGTGCACCTGGTCCGCGCCTCCCTGGATCGCCGCGATCGAATTGATCACACCGAGACCGCGATCCTGGTGACCGTGCCAGTCGAGCCTGATGTTGCCGCCTTGTTCCTCGATAATGCTCTTCACAAATCGAATCACCGCGCGCGCGCCGTCGGGCGTCGAATGGCCCACCGTGTCGCAAACGCAAAGCGCTTTCGCGCCGCAACGAATCGCGGTCGTGTAGAGCGCGCGAATGGTTTCCGGTTTTGCACGGCTCGTATCTTCGGTTACGTACATGACCGGAAGTCCCTGGCTCACTGCGAAAGAGACGGCGTCCTCGGTCATCTGTAACAACCGATCGAGGGTCCAATCTTCCGCGAAGAACCGCACCGACGAAGAACCGATGAACGTGCAAGCCTCGATGGGAATGCCCGCGCGTTGAGAGATCTCGACGATCGGGATGATGTCGTTGCGATGGGTACGCGCCGCGCAGTTTGGTCTAATCTTCAGTTTGTTATCGGCAATCTCACGCGCCAGTCGTTCGACTCCCGCCGCGTGTGTGCCGCCCGCGCCGGGCAGTCCGATATCGGCAGTATCGATGCTGAGCGCTTCCATCAAGTGAAGCAGCTCGAGTTTTTGTTCGACTGGAGGTTCTGAAACGGACGGCGACTGCAATCCGTCGCGCAGCGTTTCGTCGTCAATGCCGATGTGACGGTTGGGCGCCGTGAGCGACGGCTCAATCGTATTCCAATCGTAAACTAACTCGTCGATCGTCACTTCGCACACCTCCGAAAATTACCGGTGAATAGTGAGTTTGGATTACAGCAACGGCAGAATTGAATGTCAAGATGCGCCACAAAGAGGCACAAAAAGCACAAAAGCGGTCGCTGATCGTTTGTGATTTTGCCGTGCTTTGGAGCTTTCTTGCTATTGACGTGCGTCTGAGCTAGTTTTATGCAGGCTATCGCCCAATTTCCTAAACATCGCGGCAACACGTCTTATCGATCCCCTGGGTTCTAAGGAAACTATAGATCGAGTTGGCTATCACTAAGGAACTATTCGACGCTTTGCTTGAGTGGCTGGATCCTGACCGTGATACGGCAGGGCGAAAGTATGAAGTTATTCGAGCTGGACTGGTTCGCATGTTCGTTTCAAAGGGCATCAGCGACGCGGGCCATTCCGCGGACGAGACGATGGACCGCGTGATGAGGCGACTGCCCGAGATCCGAGATGGTTACGTCGGCGATCCGGTCAAATATTTTCATGGAGTCGCGCGCAACCTCATTCGTGAAGCGATGCGCGGGAAGGAAGTGCCGACCGAAGTTATGCCCGAGTGTCTGATGAAGGAGCCGGATGTAAGTGAGACTGCTGAGTGCCTGTCGAGATGTTTGAAGCAATTGCCACGAGACAAACGCGATCTGATTCTCGACTACCATCTCTATCACGGGAAGGCGAAGATCGAGCATCACCGGCGGATGGCGGGCGAGCTTGCGATTTCAGAAGGCGCGTTGCGTACGCGAGCGCACCATTTGCGAGTTAGCCTTGAAAAATGCGTGCTTGAATGTATTGACGGTTACGGCAAAAACAAAAGTGCTGCCTGACGCCATAGATAGTAGCGGCGACGTTGGGGGTGCATCATTATTAAAGAAGACAAAAACGAAGTAAGGCGATATCTGCTGGGCCAACTCAAGGAGGCGGACGAAGAGCAGTTGGAACTACGCCTGTTGACGGATCCCGCGTTTGGCGAGGATTTCGATGGGGTCGTCGATGAAATTACGGATCAGTACGCTGCGAACGACTTGCCGGGTGAAGAGCGGAAGCGCGTTGAGCAACATTTTCTACAGTCGGAGGACCGGCAAAGGAAGGCGCGATTTGCTTCCGAATTGCTGCGCCAAGCAGTAGTCGAACGCGGCAGCACGGTGGTAAAAGTGCCGGTTACGGCTGAGGGCGGCTGGTGGGAACGCGCCAGTCTGTTTTGGAACAGGCAGGCTTTATCGCTGCGCTTTGCGAGTATCTTCGCGACTCTCGTAATCCTGGCAGGCATTGCGATGCTGGTGATGCCGACGCGGAACTCGACGTCGCCGGCGTATGCGTCGATTGCTTTACAGGCTAGTAATTCAAATCGGAGTGCTGGCGCTGAAATTCCGTCAATAAAACCGCAGCCTATCGATACCGGATTCAGAATCGAACTCTTCCTTCCGAATGGGTCCGAGCAAGCTAACAACTATCGGGTCAATTTAAGTAATGAACAGGGATCGCGAGATCTGCCGGTGGCGGAACAGAATGCAGGCTCGGTCGTCGTGATACTTCCGAGAGCCGACCTGCCGCCGGGCAGTTATGTCATTCAACTATATGCCGTGAATGCGGATGGCACCGAAAAACGAATCCCCGGTAGCTACTTCTTCAACATCGAATAAACCATCTGTGGCTTTATCTGCTGACTTTGCGGCGACGCCAGAAGCCCCAGCCGATACCCACCAACAGAGTCATCAGCAATCCCGCGCCAACCGCGCTTTGAACTTGCGGCGATGCGGCTGTGGTGGTCGCCGGCAAACTTACCGGTAATTTGATCGACTGCTTGAACTCTCCCTGCAACGTGAACCCGGCCCAGAAGTGCGGCGATCGCCATTGCGGGTTTTGTCTCAGTGTGTTCTGCGCGGCGCGCAACGCCTCCGCCGGACGCATGCCTTTTTGCAGCATGTTGCCGTAGAAGTGCTTCATCAACTCCGCCGTCGCTTCGTCATCCACTTTCCACAAACTCGCCACCACGCTCGAGGCTCCGGCGTGCATGAACCCGCGAGTCAAACCGATCAAGCCCTCGCCTCTGACGTCCTTGCCCAGCGCCGTACGGCAAGCGCTCAACACAACGAGATCTACGGGCGCGTGAAGACTGTACACGTCCTGCATCGTGATGAAGCCATCTTGAGCACGGCCCGCGGGATCAACCATCGAAAGGAAGAAGCCGGATAGTTCCGGGTTGTGCGGATTAAGCAAGCCATGCGTCGCGAAGTGCAGAATCGAATACTGCGACAAGTCGGTTTCTTCAAGCACCTGGCGCGACGCATTGAAACCGCGAGCGACGAGCGAACCTGGACCAGCAATGTCGCTGAGGTTCTTCAACTCAAACTTGCTGTAGATGAGTGGTTGAATAACAGCAGCGTCGAGAGCATCCGCGCTCATTTCGATATCGCGCCACGCTCGCCGCCACGGTTCTGCTGTACCTTTCTCCGCCGCCAACACTTCATTCGAACTTGAATTTTTGAATTGCGCGTAGTTTGAGGCGAAAACAGGATCGCCAAACGCCGCGAGTATCTTCGTACTTGGCCTGCGATTCTGTCGCTCCTGGCGTATCTGGCCCAGAATCGACGCTGACGGAACATTGATGATTTCGTACTTCGCCACCAACGGCTCGCGATTGCCTGAGGGAGCAGGTAACAACTGGAACGGAATGTAATTGAGAGCGCCGTCTGCAACTACGATCACGCGCGAAGCGTTTAGTTGAGCAGACACGGGACCAAGAACCATTTGTCCGAGTTCGGCGGCCGCGTTATTCAGCCCATTGTCGTTGTCACGCGGTTCGGCTGACATGATGTCGTAGACTCGTCGCACTGCATCGGTGATGACGGCAGCCTTTGGCAAAGGAAAGACCCGGACGCTGTTGTGAGTTATGGCCCAAACGTAACTCGCGTTTTGGCCGAGAAAATACTCGAGCAGCATCGTCTGGTCGTCTTCGAGAATCAGGTCTTGAATCTGCTGCACTGAATAACTGACTGGCTCTTTACTTTGATTCGATTGTGGACTCGAACTGCGCATCTCTTCGACGAGCTTATCGTGTTGTTCGCGCAAACTCGTTAACGAGGTTTCCAGTCGATCGAGGTCTTCTTTCCGGTAATCTTTGGCTAAAAGAGTTATCGTCTGGTCCACCTTTGCCCGGATCGATTGCCGCAGCGTTTTCTCCTGCTCGGCCAGGCGTGGATCCGCGCCCTCGGAAACGTTTGTCTTCGTGTCGCGCAACAACTCAGCTAACGACCGTGCCTTCGCCTGTTCACTAGCCTGAAAAGCCAGCACCGCCAAATCCCCTGACGGCTTCGATTCATGTTTGCGCATCAAGCAATCTACATAAGCCTCATAACGATCCTGCACGCTTGCGGAAAAGGCTGCCGCGAAAACACGACTCGTTAAATCACGGCGGATCTCCTCAGTGTTGTCGATTGACTCCTTGAGGTACTTTTCGGCGTCGTCGTAATTGCCCTGGCGCATCTCCAGGCGCCCGAGCGCGAAACGGACTGCGGCTTCATTGACTCGATTGGGTATCTGGCGAAACGTTTTGGACGCTGCGAGATAATTTTCTCGCGCCCGCGCGACCGCGCCTTGTTGCTCGTATATCTGCCCGATTAGTGCTCTCACTTGTGCCGCGTCTCCCGGACTGCCGGCGCTCTCGTAAACCGGCAGAACGAGCTGCAAGTGCTGAAGCGCAACATCGTGTTGGCCCAGGGCGATATAAACCTGGCCCATGTATTCATGACATTGGGCTAGATCAAGTGTCTTGGCCTGGTCACCCAGGCTTACAAGACCGTCGAGTGCTTGCTGTAAATGAGTGAGAGCGGCAGGATAGTCTTTCAGCAGGTAATAGGTATAACCCATCAACATGATTGTGCGAGTGTAAAGGCGGTAGTTTTGAGCCTGGAGGTAGTACTCCTTCGCTCGCTGATACTGTGTCAGCCCGTTCTCCGGCAAACCGATTTCATTAAAAAAGTAAGCCATTCCGCTGACGAATCGCCCCATGTTGTATGGATCATCTTTTTCGTCTACGAGATTTAATGCCTGCGTTAGATAGGAGACCCCATTCAACCATTCGCCGTTTCGTCCCTCGATGTAGCCCAACATGATTAGTGCGTCTGCTTCCTGAGGGACATTGTGCTGCTGATGCCAGATCTGCCGGGCCAGGTGGTAGTACTGGGCCGACTCAGTCATCGAATTCTGCGCGAAGTGATATTGACCGATGTAGGCGTAGGACGTGGCTATGCCCGCCTCGTCGTTATTGGATTGGAAAATGGCGAGGGCTTTTTGCGCAGTTTGAATTGCGAGCGGATGGTTCCTGAGGTTTTGCTCCTGACTGAGCTCAAGAAGCTTATTGGCCCGTTGAATCGGATCGGTGCTTTTGGGACCGGCTCTCGCCGGGTGAGGAAAGTACGGGCCTACGACGAGGCAAACCAGGAGAATCTGTATCGCCTTGTTAAGTAAAGTTTGCCTCATCGTCGGTCTATAAAGTTAGTCTGCTGCTCTGGGTTTCCCGAACAGCCCGAACTGTTCACTCAGGGGGAACCGATGCTCAGCCTTTTGCCTGCGTTGATTACTCGATCGAGTGTCACGCGGGTAGTTTTTAATTGACAGGATATCAGAATCCAATCCTGTCTTGTCCGTGGGATCGCCCTTCAAAATTAACGGGCCAAGGGCATTTGCCTGGGTGAGCACTCCCTCGTTCGCATAAACGAGGCTGGCAATATCCTCATCCAGTGTCTCCGTCGCACTGGCTTTGATTTCCTGAGGCCACCTGGGCGCATAACGCCGCGGATCGGTTTCGTCTCTGCTGACCTTGCGCCTGGTCTTATCGAAGTAAGTCTCCAGAAACGCAAACCACGATTTGTCCTTGGGAAACTCAGCATGGAGTTTGTACTTCTCATACTCCGCCATGATCCGAGTGTCTTCTGAAGGTCTGGACCACGGGAAGTAGACCGAGAGCCCGCGGGAGTACTGGTACGCCGGCCCTAAAGAATCAGCGGCGACGACGAGCTGCGGGCTGTAGGGCGCACCCGGTTTAGCTGGACTCTCTTTAACCAGCAGGTCCATAACTTTGTCGCAGGCTTTTCTGACACCATCC
>DASSEB010000151.1:0-2708 GCA_035696765.1 Pyrinomonadaceae bacterium
GGAGTGAGGTGAGCAACTTTTCGAGCGGCGGCTTCGATGGCCGGCATCGAGAGGGCTGCCAATCCGAGACCGAGAAAGTCACGACGTGATCTCATGCGTTGCCTCCTTTAACCACGGATGACACGGATTGTAAATCCCAGATTTAAATCCGGATTTTAATCCGTGAGATCCGTGGTCCAAACAACTTCACCGTTGATTACTGTCATAACGCAGCGCGTCTTCAGTATCTCCAGCTCGGGAATTTTCATGATGTCGGCGGAGAGAATCGTCAGGTCCGCGAGTTTCCCAACCTCGATCGTGCCGCGCAGCTTTTCTTCGAAGGCAGCATACGCGGGCCAAACGGTAAACATCTTTAACGCCTGCTCACGCGTCACCGCTTCTTCCGGATGCCAACCCTCAGCCGAAAACCCTTTCTGATCTTTGCGAGCGACCGCGGCGTAAAACTCGATCATCGGTTCGCCGCGTTCGACCGGTGCGTCAGATCCCCCCGGCACAACCACGCCCGATTTGATGAAACTCTGCCACGCGTACGCGCCGGCGAGTCGCTCGATTCCCAAACGCTTCGGCGCGAAGAAGAGATCGCCGATCGCGTGCGACGGCTGCATCGACGGGATGATCCCCAGCTTCGCAAAGCGCGGGATGTCGGCGGGATTGACGATCTGCGCGTGCTCAACTCGCCAACGCGGTTCAGCAACTTTTCGTTCGCTTGCCGGCACCGCCTTCAACGCAGTTTCATACTCGTCGAGTATGAAGCGATTCGCGCGATCGCCAATCGCGTGTGTCTCGACTTGAATCCCTTTGCGCAACGCGTCGAGCAACATCGGCCGCAACTCTTCCGCCTTCACTGTCAGAAACCCGGAGGTGTCGGGCGAGTCTGAATACGGAGCCAGCAGTGCCGCGCCGCGCGAACCGAGCGCGCCATCCGAAACTACTTTTATCGTCCTGAGCGTGAGCCGATTCTCAAACGCTCCGACAGTCGCGCCTTCGTTGAGTAGACGACTCGCGGCTGGTCCTGGACCATAAACTGCTTTGTAGATGCGTAGCTTGATCGTTCCCGCGGTGTAGAGTTTTTTGAAGATGTCTACGTCCGCGTAACTGCCGCCCGCATCCTGAATCTGCGTCCAGCCCAGTTGGATATCTCGCTTCACGCCAAGCACAACTGCGCGCTCGGCCTCTTCAGGTGTTGTTGGCGGAACGCGCCTGCGAACCAAACCTTGTGCAGCGTCGAGCAACATGCCGTTGGGTTCGCCGCTCTGCTTGTCCTTCGAGATCTCGCCGCCGAACGGGTTCGGCGTGTCTTTGTCGACACCGGCGATTTTCAGTGCGGCACTATTTGCGACCGCGCCGTGTCCGTCGGCGCGTCCGAGAATCACCGGATTGTTCGGCGCGACTCTGTCGAGGTCCCAACGCGTCGGGAACGCGGCGGGCTGCCAGTGTGTCTCGATCCATCCTCGTCCGGTCACCCACTCGCCGGGCTTTGCCTGATCGACGCGTTCTTTCACCTTCGCGAGGAAGTCGGCGAGACTGCTCGTGCCTTCAAGGTTCAAGGTCATCTCGCGCTGGCCCACGCCTGAAAGATGCTGGTGCGAATCAGTGAAACCGGGAAGGACAGTGTTGCTCTTCAGATCAACCACACGCGTGTCTTTGCCGATAAACTTTTCGGCGGCGGCGTTTGTACCGACGAAGACGATCCGGTCTGCCTTGACGGCGATCGCCTGGGCAGTCGGGGCTTTGTCGTTAGCGGTGTAAACGTTGCCGTTCTTGAAAACGATATCGGCAGTTGATTGGACGCGCTGCGGCGCAGGTGTGAAGAAAGTTAAAAGGAGCAAACTAGCTGCTACAGCAATGAGCTTCATATTTTCCTCAGGGTTTAGGCCACAGATTAACACGGATTAGAAATTGATCGAGCGCGGATTTGGTCGGCAATGAGGTGCGCGCGCCGAGGGCGCTGCACTTCATGGCTGCGACTGCGTTGCCGAGTTTCAAACTCGTCTCGAGATCTTCGCCGGTCAGGAAGCCATAAAGAAAGCCGGCGTGAAAGGCGTCGCCTGCGCCGGTGGTGTCGCGACAACCATCCGGAGCTTCAAAGCCGGGTGATTCGATAAAACTTCCTTCGTGATAAACGACAGCGCCAGCCGCTCCAACCGTCATGCCAACCAACCGACAACCATAGCGGCTCTTCAATTCGACGAGAGCGTCGCGGTGATCCTGAATTCCAGTCACGCGACGAGGAAACTCTTTCGAGCCGATCATGATATCGACTAAAGGCAGCAGTTCCGGAAGACCTTCGTAGACGTTGTCGATATCGGCGGAGACGATCGTGCCGGCCTTGCGAGCGGCCTCGGCGACGCGAACACATGCCGGCGGATCGTGCGCATCGAGATGCAGCACCTTGCCCATTGGTCCAAACTCAACCGGCGCCTCTTCACGCTTGTAAGCAAGCCTGTCGTCGCGGTCCCAAACGATCGTGCGTTCGCCGCTGCGCGCGTCGATCGTGATAAATGCGATCTGGTTGCGTGCGCCCTCCACGACTTCGGCGAAGTCGACGTTGACGTCGTCGTTCTTCAACGTCTGGAGCCCAAACATCCCTTCCGGATCGGATCCGAAACGACCGGCGTAAGCAGTTTTCAACCCGAGTCGACGCAGCGCAACCATGGCGGTCGCAGTCTGACCGCCGGCCAATAACATATAATCAAACAAACATATCT
>DASSEB010000152.1:0-8821 GCA_035696765.1 Pyrinomonadaceae bacterium
GCCGACCAACTCTTCCGCGGCTACTCCCTTGGCGCGCAGGTAATGGGCCAACTGGTTCGCGCGCTCGTTCAATTCGCGGTAAGTTAAGGTTTGCTCTTCAAAACAGACGGCGAGGGCGTCCGGTGTTTGCGCTGCCTGCGCCTCGACCAGCTCGTGAATACCCACCGCCGGATAATCGGCAGCCGTGTCATTCCAATCGCGCAACAGGTGCTCTCGCTCATCCGCGCTGAGCAACGGTAGCGCCGAGATACGTTGTTCCGGATCGGCCACGATACTTTCCAGCAAGTGCTCGAAGTGGCCCAGCAGTCGCGTGATGGTCGTCTCGTCGAATAGATCAGTGTTGTACTCCAACCATCCCGCCAACTCGTGGCGCGAGTCAGTGATCGACATCATCAAGTCGAACTTTGCGGTCTCAGTGCTGATGTTGAAGCGGCTTACCTGCAAGCCTCTTAGCTGCGGCACCTGGACCGGCACGTTTTGCAACTGGAACATCACCTGGAAGAGAGGGTTGTAGCCAACGTGGCGCTCAGTTTCGAGATGTTCCAAAAGCAGTTCGATGGGAATGTCCTGGTGCTCATACGCGCCGACACAGACTTGTCTCGTTAACTTCAGCGTCTCGCGAAAACTAATCTGCGCATCGAGCTGCGCGCGCATGACGAGAGTGTTAACGAAGAACCCGATCAGCCCTTCCAACTCGATGCGGTTGCGGTTCGCGATCGGCGTTCCGACGAGGATGTCTGTTTGTCCGCTATAACGATAGAGGAGGATTTGAAACGCAGTGAGCAGCGTCATGAACAAGGTTGCACGTTCGCTGCGACTGAGTTCTTTAAGTCGCTTCGTGAGTTCTGCTGAGATGGCAAATTGCGCTCTCCGGCCGCGATAGCTCGGGCTTGCCGGCCGCGGCCGATCGCCAGGCAGTTCGAGAACCGCCGCTGCATCAGCCAACTGCTCTTTCCAGTACGTGAGCTGTTCGGCCAGTCTGGGACCACTGAACCATTCTCTTTGCCACGCACTGTATTCGGCGTATTGAATCGGCAATGGACCAGAGACGTTCTCGGCATTGTAAAGAGCACTCAACTCGCGAAAGAGAACGCCCATCGACCAGCCGTCACTGACGATGTGATGCATCGTTATCAGCAGTACGTGATCTTCGCGGCCGAGTCGCACTAGCATCGCGCGAAACAGCGGGCCGGTGGATAGATCGAAGGAACGCCGGACTTCCTGGTTCACCGATTGTTCGGCAGCATGCTCGCGCTCCTGCTGGGAAGACGCAGCGACTTCAATCATTTGCACAGTAAGTTCAATTGTGGGCCTGACGACCTGTTGTGGCTGTCCATCGACAAAAACAAAATGAGTTCGGAGGATCTCGTGACGGCTGACGATTTCGTTCAAGCTCCACTCGAGTCGCGCCACGTCGAGATCGCCGTGCAGGCGAAACGCGGAGGAGATGTTGTACGCCGGATTACCAGGGTTCAACTGGTCCAGGAACCAAAGACGCTGCTGACCATACGACATCGGCATGCCGCCGGCCGCGAGCAGATGTTCGTCTTCTCTGTGGGGCGCAAAGTTTTCCAGGCTCAAACTCATGGACAGGATTCCAGGATTGGAGAGGATTTACACGTGGATCTGG
Organism: Pyrinomonadaceae bacterium; assembly: GCA_035696765.1. Lineage (GTDB taxonomy): Bacteria > Acidobacteriota > Blastocatellia > Pyrinomonadales > Pyrinomonadaceae > PSRF01. The sequence goes on from DASSEB010000152.1 coordinate 1,631, forward strand.
TACCCGAGCGCGCCGGCGATGGTCCGAGTCACGTCACTGATCTCGCTCTCACCGTCTACAGCCCGCCAGCGTTCAGCGATCCGGGCGTCGATTGTTTTGTGTTCATGAAACTTGATGTCGCCGAGCATGCGCGAGAGGCCATGTATTCCGTCAGTCATCTTTCGTTCCTTCGCCTGGTGCGGCTCAAGCATGTCTTCATGAAAGTCCAACTGAAGGAAACGGCAAAGCGCTTCCATACTCGCTCGCGGTTCACTGACCAGTTCCTCAAAACGCACGCGATGCTGGCGCTCCTCGGGAATGGTCGTGAGGAATTGCACGATGTTCTCGTGACAGACTATCCATATCAACTCCGCGAGCTCACGCACGGGAAATGGGTGCTCGTACCTGAAGATTTGATCCAACTTCGCGTCCTGGAACGAGCGAATCATTCCGTTCGGATGGCGCAGCAGATGAATGTAGCGGGCGTTTTCAAAATAAACTTCCGCTTTTTGCAGTGTCTCGAGATGCAGGGCATATGATGGAGTTTTGTCGACCAGCATTCTGCTGCCGATCCATTGCTGCAGGCGCGAATAGAACTGTTGCGTGGGCAGTTTCTGTCGCTCAAAATCTTCCATTGTCTGCCGCGCCTCATCGGCGTCGCCGCCCGTTATCTCCATCAGCGCTCTGATCGTTCCCTCGAGCCAGAAACTGTAACGGCCGGAAAAGACTTGTTTACGCTCAGCCAAATTGTCGAACTGGAGTAATTGTAGTTCGGGTGGGGCGAACAAACCCGGATGTCCTGCTAACATCACCCGCAGCAACGTCGACCCGGATCGTGGCGGTGAGAGAATGAAAACAGCAGGAGGATTTTTAGTGACGACTTTTGTTGTGTGGACGGAAGCGGGCCCGCTGATCAGCGAGCGTAAATGCGCGACCTTTGCCGCATCGATCTTGTGCTCGCCATTCTCCCGTTCGGACCGAATTTCCCTGCCGTACTTTCTCGCGATGGCGTCCGGGTATTTCTCCTCCAAATATTGGGCCAGGTCCTTTAATGAAGGAGCGTCAAAGAGCGCGACGACGTAAATCACTTCGTTAAGCTCTGCCTGAAGACGATTGAGGAATAAGGCTGCTCCAATCGAGTCACCACCCAATTCGAAGAAGTTGTCGTCACGTCCGACCGGCTCAACTCGCAGTAGTTCTTCCCACAACTTCGCCAGCAACGATTCCAGTTCTGTGCGAGGTGCTGCGTACTCAGCACTGGTTTCGGGCCGGAGTCGCGCGACCGCCGGCAGAGCCTGACGATCAACTTTCCCATTTGCCGTCAGCGGCAGGGCTGACAACTTCACAAAGCTGGCCGGTACCATGTACTCCGGCAAGCGCTGCTTCAAGTGGTCTCGTAATTCACTCGTCGATTCGTTTTGACGCCCTGCATCCATCACTACATACGCAACCAGCCGCGACTCACCATCTTCATCTTCTCTTACGACCACCACACTGTCATGCACCGACTCGTGCCCGCTCAACGCCGCCTCGATCTCTCCCAACTCGATCCGGTGTCCTCGCACTTTTACCTGGTGGTCCTGTCGCCCTACATATTCCAACTCGCCATTCTCTCGATATCGCGCGAGGTCGCCCGTCCGGTACAACCGTGCTCCTCCGGTAGCGGCGTACGGATGCGGCACGAACCGTTCGGCTGTCTGTTCGGGCCGGCCCAAATAACCACGCGCAACTCCGATCCCGCCGATGTATAACTCTCCCGTTGTTCCGACACCCACCGGCGCCAGACTCTCGTCGAGAACCAGAATCTGACTGTTATCGATCGCATAACCAATCGATGGCGGACGTCCAGTCGCATCATCGCGTCGCTCTCCCACCGTGCCGCAGACTGTTGCTTCCGTGGGTCCATACGCGTTTATGAAATGCGGGACCTTCGACCAACGAGCGGCCAATTCCGCCGAGCACGCTTCTCCCGCAACTATGATCGTCTCCAACTTTGGAAACTCTTGTTGCGTCAGTGTCGCCAGGATCGTCGGAGGCAACGTCACCGCTGTAATGCCGTCATCCGTCAATGCCCGACTTAATTCTGCTCCCACGAGAAGGCGATCGGGCGGCGGGATGATCAGGGTGCCTCCGGCTGCAAACGTCTTGAAGATCTCGGACACCGAAGCATCAAAACTGATCGAAGCAAATTGCAGCACGCGGCTGCGAGGGTGTAGGTGAAACAAGCGAGCTTGCGCCAAAGCGAGATTGCACAAGCCCTGATGTTGAATCATTACTCCCTTCGGCGTGCCGGTCGAACCGGAGGTGTAAATCACATAAGCCAGGTTCGCGCCGTGTATCTCTGTCGCCGGGTTCTCTCCGCTCTGCTTCGCCAACGCCGCGCTCTCCTGGTCCAACCTCAGTACTTCGACTTCACTCTCGGCCAACTCTTCCGGCAACTGTTTCTGCGCCAACAACACTTTCACACCTGCGTCAGCGATCATGTATCGCAACCGCTCCGGCGGATAATTCGTGTCCAACGGCAGGTATGCTCCGCCCGCTTTCAAGATCGCCAGCAACCCCACCACCATTTCGATAGAACGTTCAAAGTAAAGTCCGACTAGCTGCTCGGGTCCTACTCCCCGTTCCCGTAGATAGTGGGCCAAGCGGTTCGCGCGTTCGTTCAACTCGCGGTAAGTCAATTCCTGTTCTTCAAAACAAATGGCCGGCGCTGTTGGGGTGCGCTCAACTTGCGACTCGAATAGCTGAGTGATGCATTCTGAGACATAGGTTTCAGAGTTAGCTGCGTCTCGCCGCAGTTCGCCAACACTTGACGCGTACATGTGACTTTCGCTTATAACGGATTCAACCTTACTCATCTTGCGAGGCCTCAAGTGATTTGAGTTTCAACCGCAACTCTGTTTTTGACCGGCGGTGCTGACAACAATCCATCCACAGATTTCCAGATCTGTGTAACCTGCGAATGTTTCGGACATGAGTGGCGAGTGTGGTAGGAAGGTGTAGAAGAAGCCGCTGGAAGACAAAGCTGCCGCAGTTCGCTTGGCGCGACTGTTTTAATTCAAGGCAGCTTGTTTGTTTGAACTTGTCGAATTGACCGGAGCAAACCAGGTGTCAATTCAACTTACCTTCTCGACGAGATCTTTTTCGATCTCAATTCGACACTGATAACTCACTGCGGATAAAAGTAATTTAATGCGCTTTGAGGCGCTGGCATTTTTTTCGAAGACGCCGACAAAGTTGTTTAGTGGACCACCGGTGATTCTCACTGTGTCACCAGGAGCGATTTCCTGCGTGAGGTTAACGAAACCGTCGGTGCCCATTCGTAAGCGGATCATCCCGATGATTTCGTCTGCAACGATCGCGGGCTTTTGGCCGAAGTTCACCACGCTATCGACCCCTCGTGTAAACCACACTTTATGAAGCATGGCGCCCGCGTCGAACCGCGCAAAGATGTAACCGGGGAACACGGGTTTAACGACTTGAATGGGCCGGTTTAGAGTGGAATCAAAACGACGTTCTCGAAGCTTGGGCGAGAAGGTCTCCACATTCAAAGTGTCGACATTCAGAGTTCTTAAATTGTGTTCTGCTCTTTCTTCCTGGCGAGGCTTTGTATGTACGGCATACCAGTTAAGAGACGAGTATTCGGTATTGGTCTCCATTCCCGTGATCCTTGATCTAACTAAGCGTTTTCGCCGATTAAAGGCACAGACGTGCTAGCCGCTTTTGATCAGGCAGCATAGCAGGGTCAGCTCTGGCTATCCGATTGGCGTGGGAGTCATTAAAAGCATCCTTCCCGTAACGCAGGCGCCTGTTCGAAGAGTCACCCTCTGAACCTGTAACAATGCAGGAACTAGTCGTGCAGAGAAAAACACGGGGCACGCATTCCCAAAACGTGCACACATCCACCTTCTGGGCCGCGAAAGAAATGAAAGGCGGGAGAACCTTCACCTTCCTGATTGAGGCGCGGAAGAGTATACCAACGTCTAATAACTGTCAATGGATTTTGTGATTGGTGCGGCAGAGTTTTGTGGCATTCGCGTGATGATTTGATTGTGAGCGAAACTGAGTTGGACCACCGACTACGCGGAGGAAGACAGGTCGATCATTTCTCCGAACCTGAATCGATGCGCGCACGATGGTCGCGCGCCAAGCTCTTATACAAGCCTCGCTCTTTCGCGTGGTCGCGATCCCACTCGGCTACGGCCTTCCGTGTTTCGCGATTCAATCGCGAATGAGATGGCGCCACTGTGACTCCGCCACGTCGCAGTGCGCGAGATATGAAAATTGCATGCGCAACTGGATCACCGATCTGAAAATGCAAAGACCCCGCGGGTTTGGCGAGGATTAAGTTAACCGGACTCGAGTACCAGTCAGTTTCGACTAAGCCACATTGAACTTCCGCGCCTTTTCCTATCCGATTCACGAGCGGCAGAAACAACGTGTCGACTTCCTCATCAGTCCGCCAGATATACGGCAGATGAAGCTTGAACAAGTGCTGCTGATCCGGACGATCGAAGAAACTGATCCCCGGCTCAGGAATGGGTGGCGAATTCTTGTCAGCAAGTTCTTCGAGTTGATAAGCATTCCCGCGAAACAGGCATTCCGGATTGTCAAAGACATAGAATACGCGGCGATCCTCAGATGACGATGCGATCGGCGAACGAAACGCACGACACCCTGCCGGGACCTCTTCCGGATTACATAACCCAAACCTGATCGGCGAAGGAATCAGAACTCCCAAACTGCTGGCAGCCGTAAATGGCAGGCAATGTTCCTGGACTCCGTAACCTTCCGGAATCGGCGACCGCGTGCGAGGAGACGCAGGAGTAGGCAACTTCAAATTCGGCACGAGAGGAATAATCGTAACGACGGAATCGCTCATGCTACTGGCGCGGGATTATCGCACAAGATCAGCGCATTCAGGAGATCGGAGCGCCCGGTGGTCCAATATCGACGGGAGTGTCCTCTGATACATCCACCACGTCCTTGACCGAACGTAGTTTATCCACACTGCCAGCCGCGCCCTTGCCTGTGACGACGTTTATCCCTTCCAGCACCTCGTCAACATCCAAGCCGGCGTCCTTGAGATCGCGAGCTACGTCTTTAATCGAACGATTACCCGAGGTGGTGATTATCAACGATTGTTTCTTTGCTTTCGGCATTCTTGATTCCCTCCTCGATTTCCGATTTAGATTTTACCGCAGCTTGCCGAATACGAACGACTTAGATCGTGAGGGACTCTGATTCAGAGTCCCTCACTTAATGGCTGATCTAAGCAGGGGCTTGAACAAGACCTGCGCCCACGTCAGAAGCAGGAAAGGGGAGATGCCTTGCAGTTGCTATCAGTTTTGCTCGCAAGGCTACTCCACGTAGCGCCGCGCTGGTTTGTGCCCAGAGTGCAGCACACCCGGCAACGTGCGGAGTCGCCATGCTGGTTCCACTGATCGTGTTGTGTAATGTCGGCCTCGGCCACGACGAGAATGTATTCACGCCCGGTCCGGCAATGTCGATCTTGCCGCCGTTGGAAAAGATCGCTGGTCGAAGTGCGGCATCGAGGGCTGCCACCGACATGATCGTCGGCGAGTTTGCCGGCGCACCAGCCGGCCTAATGACACCTGGTCGATTACTATCATTTCCCGCGGCTGCGACGATCAAGCAACCGTTAGCCAAAGCTGCCGCGCCTGCGGCTATGTAGGACGGTTGCGGCGGAATCGCCGCGCCAAGCGACATCGAAATCACGGGACACTTGTTGGCGATGGCCCAGTTGATTCCGGCGAGGATCTGCGCCTGCGTGCCGAAGCCTGAGTTGGTGAGCACCTTGCCGATGAAGATCTGCGTTCTGAATCCAATGCCATAGCGCTGGAACGGTCCTGGAGGTGACTTCGGTCCACACGCTGTGCCCGCGGTATGCGTACCATGACCATGTAGATCCTGAACTGGTTGTCCGACGAAAGAGCGGGTGGTAAAGCTGCGTCCCGCAAACTCGGGATGACCAAGATCGAAACCGGTATCGAGGACCGCGACCTTGATTCCATTACCGTCACGAGTGCTGGGCGGAACCTTGCACGCGAGGAGGCCCCACGTAGCTCCCAACACCGTTGGTTCCAACTCGATCTCTTCGACACTTTCGACAGCGCCGCTGAGATCCGCGGAAATCATTTGAGCCATGCGCAAAACGCCTTTCATGTAGTCAGCGGCGTTTACGCTGTTAGCAAACATAAAGTATTCCGGATCGACTGATTGCACCGGGCTGTCCTCGGCGATCGAGGCTTCCGCCGTCATGCCACGCGACACCGCCGCCTCGCTGCTTACCAGGGCCACGCCGATTTCAGGGAATACGACTGCATCTGCATCGCCGGTCGCTTCTACCACAGCCTCCTGGTTCGTGAAGTCTCTGGCACTCGCCATTCTCATTCCGCTGACGGATTCCAGATGTTCGACACCAGCCTCAGTCGCGTCTTCTTTGAAGGTGACCAGGAATCGGCCGGTCTTGGAAGGATCTCCGCTCTGCATCGCTGCAAGGAGGAGATCTTCCGGGTTGGTTGATAGTTGCGCACTAGTAGTGGGAGTACTTGCAGCACGTGTGCGCCCTTTTTTTCTAGTAGCCATTTGAATTCTCCTTAGCGTGAGTGGGGTTTCTGAAACGTTGAGTGACCGAACGCAGAGCTACACACTGCGGACACTCACGAAGTCCGGATAACTGGCGTTGCGCGGGAGATCCACGCGCAATTTATCTGCGTCCAACTGTTATGTAGATTGTGAGTTTTTTGTTTCCCGAGCTTAACTGGATGCGGGGGCGGGTTCCTGGCTGACGCGGTCCCATTCTTCGTAAAGGGTACGAAGTAATGTTTCGGTTTGCTGATATTCGCCGTTGAGGGCGATCAGGCGGTCGGCGTCGCGTGCGACTTCCGGCGTGCCCATCTGCTGTGAAATTTCGTTGAGGCGTTGTTCGGCGCGCGCGATGTCGCTCTCGACCAGTTCCGGCGTTCGCGTGTCGGGTTTCTTTTTCTTAACTACTCTAACACCGGGCTTTTTAGGAGCAGCAGACGGCTTTGCGATCACGGGCTCCGAAACGGCCGCGGGTGTCGTAACAACGCTCACGAGATTGTCCGGCTCAGCCGTTTTCGGAGCTTCATACTCGGTTTCGCGGCGGCCGAGTTTCCAATCGTGATACTCGGTGTAATCGCCGTCGTAGTGTTCAGCGCTCCCGGC
>DASSEB010000153.1:0-14036 GCA_035696765.1 Pyrinomonadaceae bacterium
AGATCGGGCGGAAAGAAGATTAAGAGCGCGCCGAGCATCAACCACGGAAAGATGCCGATCTCAAATATCACGGCATTGAGCAGATTGAATGCAACTGCGGCTGCGAATGCGAAGGGCCGCGTGCGTCGCCACAGCAGTAGCGGCACCACCAGCAGATCGATAAGCAACCCGCCAATCACAAAACTGTAAACGACCCACTCGGCCGCGAAGATAGGACCGAACCCGGGCACGCGAGCCAAAGGGCTTAACCATATTCGCATCGGCTCGCCGCCATAGAGCCAATCATTGTTAAGTTTGGCAAGTCCGCCGTAAAAATATGGTATGCCGACTTGTGCTCGCAGCAGCCACAGCGTCCACGCTGGAACTACCTCGGAGCGGATTTTCCGACGCAGCAACGAATCGATGGAAAGAGCGCGTTGTGCCGGAAGGAAGCACATCACAAAACTGATGAGGCAGACCAGATAGAAATGATTGAGATAACGCGTTTGGTCCAGCAGAAAAGAGTAAGTGAAAGCAACAAAAAGGACGGGCGCGGCAATGCGGTAAAGGAACCCCACCATCACACACGCAGCCGCCACGCCGAGCACGAAAAAGTGAATGTACATCCCGCGCCCGGGCCAGGGTTTCACCCAACTGAATCCGTAGTAAGTAAAAGTGACAGCAGGTTCAAGGAAGTAACGCGCGATCCAGCCGTGAGTGAAGTAGCGATAGACTTCCCACAGCATGACGCCGCCGAATAGGATCCGGAAGAAAACGAGGAATGAGATGTCGACTGGATTGAAGAGAGCGGCGCAAAGCGCTCGCAACGAATTTGCATTCGCGCCGGTGGAAACTGCTACAACGGGCGCCTCGCTTTGCACCTCCTGCGTTGGAACTGTTTGCATTGTCCGTAGGCTTCCCGTTGCCCTTCAGTGTAGAGATGTCGCCGCGAGCAGGGAATGATACAAGTTCCCGGGTTTCTCATGGCAGAGTTTTTTATTGCCGTCCGGTCGCTGCGGATGGTAGTCTCATCACTGTCCCGGAGCTCTCGATCCTCAACCGTCAAGATCTACATTTTCCCTAAAGGAGATACTTATGATCCCCCTTCGCCCAGTTACCGCCGTCCTGATCTCGGTGGTGTTATCGTTCCTGCCCGCCTTCCAGAGTCCTGCGGCCACAAACGTCACTTCTACCACTTCGTCGTTCACGTTGAATAACATTGCGAGCGGCGACGTCTTTGGTCTTCCCATTTCGATGAGTGGTGACACCGCTGTAATTGGAGACTCTGACGATTCGCACGATGGACCGTCGTCAGGGGCGGCTTACGTGTTTGTAAAAGACGGCGCCGGCTGGGTCCAGCAACAAAAACTACTTCCCACGACTCCCGCAGATAATCAGAGTTTTGGCATCTCTGTTGGAATCGAAGGCGATACGATTGTCGTGGGCAGTCCCGGAGAAGGAGATATATTTGACCCTCTCACGGGAGCAGCCTACATTTTTGTCAGGGATGGCTCTAGCTGGGTGCTTCATCAGAAATTGTTACTTCCGCAGCGGCGAGCCGGTGACGCGTTTGGCACTGCGGTTGGAATCAGCGGTGATTCGATCGTCGTGACTGCGCGTGGGGGCGCTGATGAAAACTTTCTTCCGGGAACTGCATCGGTGTTCACGCGAGATCAGACCGGAGTTTGGTTGCTGCAGCAGAAGGTCAGGGCAAGTGATCAGATTCGGGATCAAATGTATGGCATGTCGGCCGCCATCAGTGGTGACACTGTTATGGTGGGAAGCGAATACGTTGACCCGAGTCATGGCGCGGGAGTAGGCGCTGTGTATGTGTATGAAAGGGTCGGAACCGTGTGGAGCCAGACAAAGAAACTCACGGCGTCTACCTGGAGAGCAGGCTATGAATTTGGTCGATACCTGGCGATCGATGGGAACATAGCCGTAATCGGCGCTTATCATGAAGAGCACGGTCCAAACACGCGCGGTTCGGTGTACGTCTTCGTCAGAGATCACGGTGAGTGGGGACAGAAACAAAAACTGTTTGTCAAAGAAGACCTGGGAGAGTGGGACGACTTTGGAGTTTCGGTTGCCATTCATGGTTCGACGATCATCGCCGGAAACAACGGGGCGGATGGACAACGCGGCGCAGCTTACGTATTCACAGCCGACGACAAGTTGAATTGGTCGCAACAGACCAAGCTCGTCGCAGGTGATGGATTGATCGAGGAAATTTTCGGAAGCTCCGTGGCGACTAACGGTTCAGAAGTATTGGTTAGCGCCCCTCGAAAGGCCATCAATGGCCCTTCATGCGGTGCCGTTTATTACACCAGCATCGCGGTGCCGTAAAATGTCCTCGACATTAGTTTTAAGATCGGAGACCTCATGTCGGAACAAAACAAAGAATTACTCCGTCGCTGGTTTGAGGAAGTTTGGAACAAGGGACGCGCCGATGCGATCGACGAGATGTTCGACGAAAACGGCATAGCCCACGGCTTAGCGGATGATCCGTCGAACCCGATTAAGGGTCCGGCGCAGTTTAGACCGTTTCACACAACGTTCCGCGACGCCTTCCCCAACATGACGATCGTTATCGAGGACATGGTCGCGGAAGGCGACAAAGTCGCTGCGCGTTGCTCCGTACGTGGCAAGCATGAAGGAGAGTTAATGGGCAGAGCTGCGACTCAAGCTCCGGTCGAGTTTACCGGGATGACGATTGTCAGGATAGACAATGGAAAGATCGTTGAGGCCTGGAATAACTTTGACTTCATGACGATGTACAAGCAGTGCGGGCATCTGTAGCCACAAAAAAGCACAAGAGCACAAAAGGATTTTCTTAGTTTTTGTGCTCTTGTGCTTCTTTGTGGCGCACCTTTACCGAAACATTACCCCACCTTTACAGCAAGTTTATGACTGCAAAGTGACGGCTCCACTAAGTTGTCCTTGTTTTCGATGAAAAGCAGAAAGGACAATTTTGATGAAGCATTGTTTTTCTAAGTTCGGCAGCAACCTGAAGGCCTTCGCACTAGTAGGAGTTATGTCGCTGACGGTTTTTGCCGGCCCACGGCCTTTCCACCTTGTGGAACACGGTCAGTTAACAGTAACTCCGCGCGATGCAAATGGCACCGTGTTGGACGTCGTTGCTGAAGGGGTCGGCTCGGCGACCCATCTCGGTGTGATCACGGTCCACCGCACTGCCACTCTTACCGCGACAGCTACGCCGGGCGTATTTGATTTCAACGGAGAAGCTACGCTGACCGCTGCGTCGGGTGAAACGCTCACCTCCACTATTACCGGCACTTTGAACGCTGCGGTAGGCCATGCGGATTTGGTTTACCAGTGGACGGGCGGAACGGGCCGCTTTGAGCATGCAACTGGTACTACGTTCTGGTCCGTCGATGTTGCGAACGGCGAGTATGATGTAGTAGCTAGTGGGCAGATTGATTATTAAGGTCGTAAGTCTTTAGCCGCAGATTAACGCGGGTGGCGCAGATTAGAACTGCGTCACCCGCGTTTGCAGCTAGTAGCACGCAAACGGCTGGTCACGAATTTTGCCCCATTCACCACAGCCTTCCTACCTTACAAACCTTGATTACGGCTGACTCGAGAGTCTTCTGGTAAGTTCTGTAAAGGAGGAAGCCATGTTCACTCGCCATCCAGGGCCGGTCAGAATTTTCTATTCACTCTTACTCATAGTCGCCGTACTGAGTTGTTCGGCAGCGACGCGCAACGCGCAGGTCTCATCCGCCGAAACCGTTATCCCGCTTGAAGGTCTTGACCCGGTGATGCTTTCGCAGGGCAAAGAAGTTCAGGGAGACATGAAGTACAAAGTAACGCGAGGCCGGTTCCAGTATCTGTTTGCGAGCGCGGAGAACAAGGCGATCTTTGAAAAGGAACCAGCCCGGTACGAGATTCAGTTGGACGGCCATTGCGCTCGCATGGGCGCACCCACTACTGGAAATCCTGACCTTTACTACGTCCACAACGGCCGCATCTACATTTTCGGATCCGAGGAATGCCAAACGCTTTTCAAAGCCGCTCCGGAAAAGTATCTGGAAGTGCCGGCACCACCCAAAACACCCCCCACCGCGGAGATGATTAAACGAGGACAAGAACTCGTTGCAAAAGCGGTTGCAGCTTTGGGCGGATCGAAACTGGACCAGCTTCTCAGCTTTCAAAAGACAGAGCTCAGAGGAAATCAGGCCAAGAATATTTTGACAGTGGCGTTTCCCGAATCACTGCGGCAGGAGATAGTCAGGCCGAATTTCACCCTCGCCTCGGTCATCACTCCCGCCGAGTCGTTCATCGTCGTAAACAACGCCGCCCGGCCGATGCCGGAAGACAGCCGCTCGGCAATCTCTAAAGATCTTTACCACGAGTTAATCTTTCTCTTCCGCGCCAGGACTCGACCCGATTTCAAAGCCTCGCTCGCCACGAACGAGACACCGGAACACGTCGAGATCGAACTGCCAGACTTCACCACAACGATAGCAATCGATCCGGGAACAGGCCGCGTCGTTAGCCAGAAATATAGAGGACGCGGGCCCGGCGGTGTGGTGGGCCAGATCGTGATCAACTATTCAGACTTCCGAACGGTTGAGGGCTTGTCACTGCCATTCAAAATAGATGCGACCTTCGATGGTCAGCCCTTCCCTGCCCTGTCGGCAACCGTCGAAGCCATGACAATCAACGGGCAAATCGATCCGTCCAGCTTCAAGAAGCCATCGAAACAATAGAACAAGGCGAGGACGATGTTGCACTCTGAAGAACATCATTCGGCGACCGGCAAAGCGATCGTGCTACTTGCGCTGCTCTTGTTGACGACAAAGACAGCAGTGCTGGCGCAATCCTCTGATTGGGCGCAATGGGGTGGTCCACACCGCAACTTCAAGTCAGACGCGAAGGGTCTGGCGACAACCTGGCCCGCCACTGGACCACGGCGATTGTGGCAAAGAGAGATGGGCGAAGGATACTCCGGTATCGCGGTCGAACGCGGAATGCTCTTCACCATGTACCGGAAAGGCGAGAATGAAATCGCCATTGCTCTTGACGCGGCGACCGGCAAAACCGCCTGGGAATACAGTTACGCCGCACCTTTCTCGCCGGAGTATGACATGTCAAATGGGCCAGGCCCTCACGCAACTCCTTTAGTTAGCGGCGACATGGTTTTCACTTCCGGCGCGACTGGTAAGTTGCATTGTCTGGACAAGAAGAGCGGCAAGCTTCTGTGGTCCCATGATCTACTCAACGAGTTTCACGGCACCGTGCGCGTCAATGGCTACTCGTGTAGTCCCCTCGCCTACAAAGACAAGATCGTGATGATGGTCGGCGGAACGTCCAGTTCACTGGTTGCTTTCAATCAGAAAGATGGTTCGGTGGTCTGGAAGAAGCATGACTTCAAGAATTCCACCTCCTCTCCGATCATCATCAATGTCGAAGGTCAGGATCAACTCGTTGCTTTCATGTACGGCGAAATCGTAGGGGTCGATCCCAATAACGGTGACTTGTTATGGAGTCACCCGCATCCGGTCGAGTTCGGCTTGAACACCAGCACACCTGTTTGGGGGCCGGACAATTTACTTTTCGTTTCGAGTGGGTACGGCGGCGGCAGCCGTGTCTTAAAACTGAGCCGCACCGGAGACAAGACGAAGGTCGAGGAGTTGTGGGCACACAGCCTGATGCGAATTCATTTTTCAAACGCGATTCGCGTCGGCGATTTGATCTACGGCTCGAGCGGCGACTTTGGACCAGCACCTTTCACCGCCGTCGACGTCAAGACAGGAAAAGTTGTGTGGCGCCATCGCAGTTTCCCGAGGGCTTCATTCCTCTTTGCGGATGACCGTTTCATCATTCTCGACGAAGATGGCCATCTGTTACTTGCAAGTGCGACGCCTGAAGGTTTGACGGTGACGTCGAAAGTGGAGCTGCTCAGTAATAAGTCCTGGACCGTGCCTTCGCTGGCCGGCACGCGGCTCTACGTGCGCGACAGGAAAAACATTATGGCGTTAGAGCTTGGGCCACAATGACAGAGCAAGTATTCAGCCACAAAAAGGCACAAAAAGCACAAAAATCAAGAAAAATCGTTTTGTGCTTTTTGTGCCTTTTTGCGGCTGAATACCACCTCACTGAATTCGAAGTGGCGCCTTGTTGCTGACTTTTCCGTGCACCGTAACGCTGACATTCAGCTCGCCCGCGCCGGCAAGTGTGTCAGGCACGCGAACTGTCACCTGCGACATCCAGCTTAAGTTCTTCGCTTGACCGATTGCCTCAACCGGTAAGGCGAACACATGCTGCTGTGTATCCTCGGCCTGGACCATCACGAATGTTAGATCGGCGGGCGTGAGCGCGACACCTACGAGAAAGAGCGTGATTCTCGTGTGACCGTCAGCAGCGAAATTGCGCTTCGAGAGAACCTCGAAAGGCTCACTCAGTGTGGTCACCGAATCAAGAGCGACAGCGCGTCCAGTATTGCTCGTTACGAGTAACTGCGGAACCGGCGGTTCATTCCCGGCACGTCGCTGGCCGAAAGACAGGTTGTCAATCACCGCCGACGGTGTCGGCTCCGGGAAATCCAAAGAGACAATCAAATGCTGAATCGGCTGATCGGAGACAAAGCCGACAAAAGTCGAGTTGTCAGACTGGTTCATCGTGACGCTCTCGCCCGTCGAGCTGGAAACAATCATCGGCGTGCTGAACTGGTCACATCCGACTGCGGTCGTGCCGGGCGGGAGGAAAATGATCAGGCGCGTGAATTCGAGCAGAGTCTCTCCCACCACGACTTTGCTTCCCTGCTGAGTACCGACTCGAACTGAATTTGGGTTCGCGTTCAGGAAATAGATCCCGTCAACCTCGTTAATCGACTCGACGTTAGGCAGCGATTCAAAGTCAAGGGTATGTAGATTCTGTGAGGCCGCGTTGAAGGCGGCCCGGTCACGGAAAACTGCCGCGTTTGCCAGAACGGTCGAGGCGCAATAGACCAGGACAAGGAGGGCGCCCAATCCAAACAGTTTTTTGATTGAACTTAACATGGGAGGCTGCGGTCGCACAGTTTACTCCTGAACCTGGTCTTTCTCAAAGAATTTTGCGTTTTGATAGGCCGGCAGTTTGTGGATCAGTCCCGGCGAGTACAGAGCTTGCGCGCCTGAATACCACTACGATCGAGGACGGCCGAAGAATAAGACATAGCCGTCCGCATCCTTAAGCTCGAAGCCGCGAAGGCCGTCGTGCGTATCCTGGAGCGGCTTCGAGAACTCAACGCCGCGCGATAAGAACTCCGCAGCGAGCGCATCCGGATCGGGCACGTTCACGTACGCGTCCCAGCGCGCAGCCCCGTCTCTTGTATGGTTCGGGACCGGTGCAACTTCGACGGACTTCAGCATGATCATGGCGCCGCCGCGAGAGACGATGCCAAAGAACGGATCGTCACTGGGTTCGGCAAAGACTACGTCAAAACCTAGAAGGTCCCGGTAGAAGGACAAGGAAGCGGGGACGTCCGTCGCGATGAAGAACGGTGCTATGCCATTAATTGCCGGCCGGCTCATAGGTGCTCCTTGTTCGTACCATGTCAGCGGACCATCAAGGGTTCTGAACGCGGTAGTGCAGTTGGACCACACCATCCTCGAAGCGTTCGCTGGACAGCAACTCCAGAGGCTCGAGACGGTGCCGCGGCGCTATCAATGGAATGCCATCCCCAATAAATACCGGGACCACGCTGATGACGAACTCGTCGATCGCGTGCTCATCGAGAAACGACGCGATCAAGTCTCCGCCGCCCATCAACCACATATCCTTGCCGGGTTGCTCTCGAAGACGGCTTACGAATGGGCCAATCGCGTCGTTAACGAACTCCACACCTGACGGTGCATCGGCTGGCGGCGCGTGACGGGAAAAAACTATGTACCGATCCTTCGAGTCGAATTTCCCTCCCAGGCGGAGGCCCGCCTCATACGTTTTTCGACCCAGCAGCATCGTGTCGATCGACCGCATGAAAGCATTGATGCCATAGAAACCTTTGGGAGCAGGGCGGGACGTCAGCCATTCGAGATCACCGTCAGGACGCGCAATGTAGCCGTCTGCGCTGGCCGCGATGTGGACGATGACGTTTCGGCGCTTCGACATGAGTACAGTCTCCTTTGGCGGAAGGAAGCATATTCCACGAGGCTTTATTGGCCAAGTGCATCGCTATGCTTTGTCTCTGTGACACGACGCGTTTGTCCATGCCCACTGAACCTGATAAAAATGAACCGAGACGCCAAACGCTTTCTTCCCAGCGAACGCGGCACTCTTCGGAGCAACCGGAAATGAAGTTTGTTTTACTCGCGCTGCTGTTGCTGGCCTGTGGTTCGGTCGCCACGAAAGCACAGTCGTGCGTCACACAAGAGGACGTGAGGCAGATGCTCGCTCGCGTTGAGGCACCGGCGCCGGCGAGCCCGGACAAGAAGCTCAAGGAAGAGCTGCTTAAAATGTTTGCTAAGCAACGCGAGTTGCTGATGCAAGTCGTTGAGAAGGACCAGGCAAAGCAATCAGAGCGAGAGAAACTACACAAGGTTTACGAAGATCACACTCTCAAGCTCTGTCAAATATTGAAGGCGCACGGTTGGCCCACCGCGGCGCTCGTTGATAAGGAAGGCGTCCTGGCCGCGTTCCAAATTCTTAAAAACGGCGGCACTTACGAACTGCAACGCGACTTACTGCCGGTAATCGTCGCCGTCATAAAAAAGGACCCGAGTCAGAAGTCGCAGTTTGCCGGACTGTTTGATCGATTGCGCGTGACCGCCGGAATGAAACAACTCTTCGGTACGCAGGCTATCAGCGCGAACGGGTTCCTGGTCCTTTATCCAATAGAAGACGAAGCAAAAGTAGATGCACGACGTGCAGAGTTTGGCCTGGCGCCACTCGATTGGTACGTCAGAGAACTCGAACGCACTTACGGCAGGCCGCTCGTCAAAGCCCGCCAGCCACCCAGCAGCCAACTCTCAAAGCAATTGACGGAGTCCGTAACCAAGGCGATCGACTCTACGCAACTCAATCCGAATGACGTCGATCCCGGCGACGTTATCAAAGTGGAGACGAACCTCGTGAGTCTCAACGTCAGCGTCTTCAACAACAAGTCGAAGATGTTTGTCGGTTCACTTACGAAAGAAGATTTCCGCGTGCTGGAAAATGGCGCCGAACAAACCGTCACCTACTTTGCTTCGACTGACGTGCCGTTCGATCTCGTGTTACTGGTTGACTTGTCGGGCTCGACGAAGGACAAACGTGACCTGATCAAGCAATCGACGCTGCGGTTTATCGAGGCAGCGCGTCCAACCGACCGGCTTGCCATCGTGACCTTCTCCGATACGGCAAACGTGATCTCACCCTTGACCTTAGACCGCGCGCAACTCGCCGCAAGTGTGATCAACATGGAAGGGTTCGGTGGCTCAAACGTGTGGGACGCAGTGAAATTCACGCTCGATAACGTAATCGGACCAAAGTCGCTGGAACGACGCCGCGCGGTCGTGCTGATGAGCGACGGCGTCGACGGAGCTTTGATGCGTTTTGGTCCATTGCGCGGTTCGAAGACGACCTTCGCCGACTTGCTCGAACAAGTGCGGCAGACTGATACGCTCATCGTCCCGATCTTTCTCGATACCGAGGAGAAGTATGGAAATTCGTTCATGAAGGACGAGTACGAGAATGCGCGCCGCGCGCTTAACTTGCTCGCGCAGGAGAGTGGCGGTTCTTACTACCAGGCACGTAAACTATCGGACCTGAACGGTGTGTACGAGCAAGTAATCAACGACCTCGGTAAGGTTTACAGTTTGGGATACAAACCAATGAACGCGACGCGCGACAGTAGTTGGCGCTGGGTCCAGGTTTCGATCGTCAATCGCCCGGATTTGGTAGCGCGCACGCGTCCCGGCTATTACGCACAGTGAGTCAAAACATCATTCCCGCCAATCTCCCGAAAGAGATGCAGTCGCATCATTATCCGATCCTCTACGAGGTTGAGGAGAGTCACTGGTGGTATGTCGGCCGGCGGCGAATTATTCAGTCTCTCCTGGAGAAGATTTGTAAGACGCTGAACACTCCGACCCCGAGAATTCTCGATGTCGGATGTGGCACGGGAGCGAATCTCAAGATGCTCGCAACCCACGGGAGGGCAGAAGGCGTTGACATTTCTCCGCAAGCCGTCGACTTCTGCCGCCAGCGCGGTTTGGAATCGGTCAAGCTCGGGGCCGCAGAGCAGCTACCATACGAAAACAGTTCTTTTGAAATTGTCACTGCACTCGATGTAATCGAACACCTTGACGACGACGTTGCGGGACTGCGAGAGATGAGAAGAGTCTTATGTCGCGACGGGCGACTCCTGTTGTTTGTGCCGGCGTTTATGTTTCTCTGGGGCGTTCAGGACGATGTGAGTAACCACCGGCGGCGCTACACGTTGCCGAGTTTGGTGAAGGCGGTCGAAGCGGCGGGGTTCTCGGTCGAGTGGTCCAGCTACGCAAACATCAGCTTTTTTCTTCCCGTGTTGCTCGTGCGTTCGGTGATGCGCTGGCTGAATCTGCGCGCCGCGACAGAATACGGCATCAACATTTCACTGATGAATGGGCCATTCAGCCGGTTGTTCGCCGCTGAGCGTTTCATACTTGAACGCGGCAGACTTCCGTTCGGCGTCTCAGCAGTCTGCATTGCGCGGCGAGCAGAACCACGGATTAACACTGATTGGAAATCCGGGATTTAAATCCCTGTAATCTGTGGTTAGTGTTTACTTCGCGGTGGAGCGAGAAAGCAAACTAGCTTTCGCCCTGTGTTTGGGTGAGAACCGGTACCGCAAGAGATTCGAAGTAAACTCGAGAATCGCTTTTGGCTTTACGAACGAACCTCTCGTGTCGTTGACGGAAAAATGGACCGGCGTTTCGCCAACCTTCAGGCCGAGTTCGCGCGCGCGGATCACTATCTCCGCATCGGCAAACCAATCGTCCGATTCGAGCTTTAGCAGTTCGTACTTATCGCGCCGAATGATTTTGGGTTTGGAGTTGATGTCGCGGACTCTGAATCCGAAAAGCAGGCTGAAGATCGCGTTGTACACAACTGAGATGAAACGTCGATACAGACCGTCGTCGCGTATCACGCGGTATGTTTTTGTTAGGTCCAAGTCCTCGAGCTCGCATTTCAGAAGACAAGCGATTATCGACTCCGGTGGAAATTGCCCATCGCCGTCGATAACTCCGATGTACGTACCGCGAGCGGCGTCGAGACCCATTCGCATGTCCCATCCCATCATTCCCTGCTTGGGGCGAATTACGGTGCGGATGCTGGGTGAGCTTTCGGCGAGTTTGGTGACGACCTGAGGCGTTTCGTCGTCGCTCCCCTCGATGTAGTTTCCGACAAGCACGAGCTCCCACGAGAAATTGCAGCGCGACAGCGCTCGCTGCAAACGTTCCACGAATGGAATAATACTTTGTCCGCTTCGATAACAAAGGACTACGAGTGAAAAATGGGGCTCAGTCACACGGCGATGGTATTACGTAATCGAATGTGGCCGCAATAACAAGTGATGATCATGCGAATCCTCGTTACCGGTGCGTCGTCGCCTCTTGCAGTTGGCGTGCTGCGCCGGTTGCTTTTGAATAGCGACGTAGAAGTTTGGGCCGGTCGTCACCGAAAAGACATTCCAATTGCCGATCCGAGGTTGCACGTGATCGATTTGGACCTCGAATCCGATTTGAGCGGAAGTCTATCGCGCACCAATTTTGATAGCGTCATTCACTTTGCCGGAGTGACTCACGCGTCTGATGAACAGCAATACTGGCAGGTTAATCGGGATGGAACCGTTCGACTGGCTGAGGAAACGTACAAGAAGGGTTGTCGCCATTTTGTTTACATTAGTACGCGTTGCGCTACGCATGGCAGTGGAGGGTATGGCGAATCGAAACTCGCGGCCGAGCAGGAGCTTCAGAAGCTGGAGTGGAAGAGTTTATTAATTATTCGCCCGGCGGAGATTTATGGAGGTGGCGGCAACGAGGGGATCAATCGCATGTTAGCGGTTGCCCGCAGGTGGCGAATCACTCCGGCACTGTTCGGCCACTCTAATCTGCGGTTTGCTCCGATACACGTTGACGACTTCAGCAGGCTCACGGCTGAACTCATACAACAACATACAGACGGACTCAGAATTGAAAACGTGTGCGGTCCTGAGGACCTGAACGGAATGGCCCTCGCGTACCGCATCGGCAAGCGTTATCGCGCAGTTCCGTTGCCCCTCTGGTGGCCGGCGGTGTCCGTTTGTCTGAAGGCGTTGCACAAAATGGGATTTGCAATCGTGAAGCCGGATCAATTGACGCGCGCGACCGGTGAAAAGACCGCCAGCGCTGCAAGTGCCAGGATCCCCCCCGACGCAAGGCGTTTTCTTGCGAACTGAACGCCAACAGCAGTATAAACGACGAGCGGCCACGGAGTGCCGCTCCTACAATCCGAACTCAGCGATTGAAAGCGGCAATCATGTCGAGCATTAAATTTTTTCTGGTATCTACAGCGCTTTGTCTCCTCTTTCCCGGCAACGTATTCAGCCAGACGAAACCCGAGCCGTCGAGCAGCGGCACACAGGACGTCATTAAATTTGAGACGTCCCTGGTCCAAACTGACGTGATGGTGTTCGACAAGAACGGACGCTTCGTCGATGGTCTAAAACCGGAACAGTTTCAGTTGAAGATCAACAACACGCCGCGGGAAATTTCCTTCTTCGAAATGATCCGGTCAGGAGGTTTCACTCGTCAACGTGAGGAAGCGAAGTCTGCCGAGCCAAACTCCACCAGGCCAGCCAGACCCAACGCAACCAAAGCGCCGCAGCGATCGGTCATTTTCTTCGTCGACGATCTGCACCTCGCTCCAGACAGTCTCGTACGGACACGACAGGCGTTGCTCGACTTCATCGATCGGGGCATCGAGCAAAACGATCTGGTCGCCATCACTTCACCCAGCGGACAAATCGGGTTCCTGCAACAGTTCACTGACGACAAGGATGCGTTGCGTTCAGCCGTTGCGCGTTTGAACTATCGCGCCAACACAAAACTCGACATGGAAAAACCTCCGATGTCTGAGTACATCGCGACGAAAATCCGCGAAGGCGATCCACAGGCGATGTCCTACTACGTCCAGGAGATGATGAAGCAAAACTGTTTCTACGCGGATTCGAAAGAACCGATCTGCACAGTTTCTCCGCAGTCTGCCAAAACTCTGGTCCTGCAACGCGCAAATGAGCTGGTGGTGGAGTCTGCGCCGGCCACCGACAACACACTGCGACTCCTGGAAGGACTGATGCGCACCGCGGCCCAGTTACCCGGACGCAAACTGGTGTTTGTAATTTCCGATGGCTTCTATCTGAACGATCGCAAAACAGGCGCGATCGATCGGATCAGGAAGGTAACTGACGCGGCCGGGCGCGCAGGCGTTGTGATCTACACACTCGATGCGCGCGGTATCGTCAGCGACTCGATCGACATCACCAATAACAAGCCGATAGAACCCGGCGGTCTGTTGAACAGCGCTACGCTCGGAGAAATCTCGGCATCACAGGACGGCCTTAACGCACTCGCCAAGGACACTGGCGGCCAGGCGTTCCGCAACACGAATCAGCCTATGTCGAAATGGGTTGAAAAAGTCATTGACGAAACGTCGAGTTACTATTTGCTTGCGTGGAAACCTGACAACGAGGAACAGAAGCGCGGTAAGTTCAAAAACATCGAGGTCAGCATCCTGGGCCGCCCTGATCTCAAGGTGCGCGTGCGTGGCAGCTACTTCAAATCTGCCGCGCTGCCGTTGCTGACGACGAAGAAAAAGCACGACAAAGATCCGGCCAAAGCGCGCGACGATGACATGCGCCTGGTGATCGATGCGCCGGTTTCGCAAAGCGAGATCCCGACCGAAGTAGATTTGCGCTTCAGTCAAATGCCGGGTATCGGCACTCGCGTGATCGTTACCCTCTCGATCGATGATGCGGCCCTGACCTTTGATCCTACTGAAGGAAAGCTCGCGGCTGACGTGGATATTGGCGGAATCTTGTATGACGACAAAGG
>DASSEB010000154.1:0-3039 GCA_035696765.1 Pyrinomonadaceae bacterium
GTTGCTTTTGTCCACCAGAAAGCGTGATCCCTCGCTCGCCCACGACGGCTTCGAACCGGTCCGGAAATCCCGCAATATCTTCCGACAAACCCGCGATCTCCGCCGCCCACTCGACATCCGCGATCTCGGCTTTCTCAACGCCGAAAGCAATGTTTCCCTTCAGCGAATCGCTGAACAAAAACGTCTCCTGCGGCACATAACCAATGCTCGAACGCAGTTGGGCGAGCGGATATTCCTTGATGGGCACACCGTCGATGAAAAGCGTGTTATCCGGAGCTTCAACGAGGCGCGGAATCAGGTTCGCGATTGTCGACTTCCCACTTCCGGTCCGGCCTACGAAGGCAACCGTGTGTCCCTCGGGGATCGTGAGATTCAGATCTTTGAGCACAGGCGTCTCACCCTGGTGATACTGAAAAGTCAGATCGCGAAACTCGATCTTTCCTTTTATCGGCGGCTGTTCGGCGACGCCTGATTCGTCTGCAATCGACGGCTGAATTCTCAGGATCGCGTTCAGCCGCTTCAGGCTCGCGGTGCCTCGCTGGTAAAGATTCACAACGTATCCGAGCGCAATCAACGGCCAGATCAGCCGCGTCAGATACAGGTTGAACATCGTGAACTCACCAACCGAGATCTCACCGCGCACCGCGAGCGGCACGCCGGCCCAGATAATGAGCACGAACCCGATGCCGATTAGAAACGTCATCAACGGCCGCATCAACGCGTCGATGCGAACGAGACTAAGATTGCGTTCCGCATATTCACGGTTCAGGTTATTGAAGGCCGCCATCTCGGCTTCTTCCTGCGCGTACGCGCGCACGACGCGGACACCGGTGAAGTTCTCCTGAGCGCGCGCCGTGATTTGCGCGAAGAAGTCCTGGATCTTCTCGAAGCGCGTGTGCACCTGCTGGCCAAAGAATTTGACGGTCAGCGACACGAGCGGCATCGTCACGAAGAGCAACAGTGTCAGCCACCAGTTGAGCATGAACATCAGCGGCAGCACGAGCACCACGACAAACAATGTCTGCAGCGTGTACATGATCATTGGTCCGGCGAGTTGCCTGACCGCGCCGAGATCGTTCGTCGCGCGCGCCATCAAATCGCCGGTGCGATGTTCGTGGAAGAACGAGAGTGGCTGGTTGACGAGATGCGCGTAAAACTCCTTGCGCATGTCGTATTCGACGTTGCGCGAGATGCCGATCAGAATCCGACGTTGGAGAAAGAGAAACGTGCCGCTGATGAGACTCGCAGCCAAAACCTTTGCGGCCGAGACGGTGAGTCTCGACCAGGAGATTTCGCTCCAGTTCGCGTCAACTGCGCGGCCGACGATGAGCGGAATGAAAAGGCCGGCGACAACGCTGCCGAAGATGCAGACAATCCCGAGGGTCAGTTGCGATTTGTAGTTACGAAAATAGAGGGCGAATTTCTTTAAGTCTTCCACATGACGATAATAGCAAACCGCAGATTACACAGATAAACGCAGATAGGTACTGATTGCTGTGGCTGCGAGTTTCTCTTGAGAATCGAAGAGTTCCGCGGAAACAGTGATGACTCTTTTGCCCGCTCGCACAACTCGCGCCGACGCTCGCGCCGTCCCTTCACTCACCGGCCGGAGGTAATGAATCGTTAGATCGACTGTGATCGAACGTTCGTCTTCTGCGAGCATCGGCACGATGGCAAACGCCATCGCCGAGTCGATCAACGTCGCGATGGCGCCGCCGTGTGCGATTCCGCCGTTTCGCTTGAGCTCGTCGCGCATGGGCATTAAGAGCACTGCGTGTCCGGGTTCGAGAGAATCGAGTTCAATGCCGAGCAGTTTGGCGAAGGGAACGTCGTCGAGTGTCATGAACGATAACCCTCGCCGGGATTTGCCGGCTCAACAATGACCGCGGTGCCGTAACAGAGAACTTCCGTCACACCCTGCGCGAGCTCTGTGGTGTCATAGCGCGCGCCGATGACGGCATTGGCGCCGATTTCCGTTGCGTGTTGAATCATAATGTCGAAAGCATCGGCACGCGTCTGCTCGCAGAGTGTGGTCCAGACAGTAATGTTGCCGCCAACTATCGTTTGCAAGGTAGCGCCAATGGTTGCGAAGACGTTTCGCGAGCGCACCACGATGCCGCGAACGACGCCGAGGTTCTGTACGAGACGATAATTCGGCAACTCGAACGCAGTGGTCACCATTTGATGCGACACTGAATAGCGCGGCGGGCTCACCGCGTACGGAACGTTTTGCTGCATTGAATTTGAGCTCATCTTTTGTCCCTCTTTGTGGCGACTCTCGGTATGTAGAGAAACCGTTGCAGGTCGCAGCGAGTGTCTTTGTCAAACACTACGCCTTCCTGTTCGAGCATAAGCTGTTGCTTGTTGTGTGGCAGAACAACCCTGCCGGTCGAACATTTTCCTTGCGCATTGATCACGCGATGCCAGGGCGTGCCTTCCGGTGATGAATGCATGCAAAAGCCCACTGTTCGCGGTGTATAGCCATCGCCGAGCAGCTCGGCAATCTGGCCGTAGGTCATGACGCGGCCGCGCGGAATGCGCCGCACGATTGCGTAAACGCGCTCACGGTACTTTGGGTTCTCTTGTTTTGTCACTCCAGTGTTCGCAGCACCACGCGCGCGGGCGCGCCGTCGCCTTTGTTGCTTCTTAAACGTAACGGCAGACAGATCAGTTCATATTTACCCGCGGGAATGTCGCTGAGATTCAGGCCTTCGAGAATGATCACGCCGTGTGAAAGCAGTGCGCGATGTGTTTCGTGATCGTGTTCGCCAAACTTCTCGATCGACAAGTAGTCGATGCCGATCAGTTTTGTTCCCTGCTGGACCAGTCTGTTCGCCCCATTGAAATCAAGATAAGTAAAGTCGGTGCGAAACTCGGATTTCGATTCATTCCAGAACGCGGAGTTGCGTGTTTTGAAAAGCACTCGGGTCGTTCCCGGAGCGCAGTGAACCGAAACAAACTCTTCGTCGATGGCGCGATAGTCTTCAGGAACTTCGACAACCTCAGCTTCGCCGATCAAAACGTCGAGCGCCAGTGTTT
>DASSEB010000155.1:0-8804 GCA_035696765.1 Pyrinomonadaceae bacterium
CATTATCTACGCCGCGGGATTTAAGGTTCGCGGGAAAATCCATGTCGTCAAAGGTCCATTCCTTGTACGCGTTCTCAATGAGCTGAAGTGAACCTGTGAGTCCCGCCTCGAGTATCTGTTGCACGATGCCGGTCGAGTTGATCAGGGTCAATGCGCCCAGCTCGTTGATTACGAGCAAAGCAGTGAAGTGTTTGGTGAGCAGAATGTTCAGCGGATGCTGCCAGGCCAGGCGCCGGTGTGTCGCAATCGCGAAACCTTCTTCGATCAAATGTGTGTAGGCGAGGTGATTGACGATCTGATTGATGTTGATGTCGGCGCTTTGCAGGAACGTCTTCGCCATTAGCCAGCGATACTTATTGCCCGACTGTTGTCCATCAACGGCGAGGTAAACCTGACTCTCCGGCGCTTGGTCGAGTTGAATCGCGACTGGTTGGAGACCATCAAAATCTGTTGTCTTGACGTACAAAGCAATCGGCGCCATCAGCTTTCGACCCGCCTGCCAACCCGGCGCCGTGTTGCTGGCGACGATCGCGCCGAGCGACGCATAGTCCGTAACGTAGATTAGATTCTGGTTTACCGCCTGCTCGAGAGTGGCGGCCGGTCCGAGGAAGGGCTTAATCGCGGCGTCATTGATTTGCGGTGAAAGCTTTGCGAGAAGTGCTGACCATTTGACGCCTACCGATCCATCTACCGTCACCAGACTGATCGCCATCGGGTTGAGCCCACCGAGACGCTGAGAACCAAAGACCTTGTCGTCCTGCCACGTCTGAACGATATCGGGAGTCTCAAAGAGAGTGAAGACCTTGGCGTAATCTGCGAGGCTGGAAAAATTATCCTGCCCGTAAGTTTCGAGCTGCCATGCTTCAATATCGGCAAAAATCTTCGCCTGGTTTACGCCTTGTCCCTCTACCCAGTCAAGCAATCCAGTTACTTGCAACAGCGCTGCTTTGCTGGCTGCCATCGGCATCGGAAGGCCGGTGGCGGTGCTGTACTCGTAAACATCCCGAGTAAAATACAACTGAATCTCACGCTCTTTTTGCACGACAGCGTTGTCTTTCTGAGGCAGTGAGGGCGCAAGAATAGATTCAGCTCTTTGGACCATAACAATCTCCTTTAGGTTATCAACTTTGAACTTTAGATAACCGCTTGCGCGATGAGCTCGAGGGTTATCACCTTAGATTTGAGAAATCGTGGAAAAGCGAGTAACGGTGGAAGGAGAACACTACAGATCACTTTTCTCTGCGTCAATGTAAAAGTTGCGATTGACTTCGATTGTCTTGATCTCTTCAGGGAATTGGAGAGTCTGTCTATCTTCGGCGGGCGTTATTTTGATCTCCTTCCCGTTGATAAGGACGCGAATCGGCATGGCGAATCCTTTAACGACGTTCTCGTAGTTAAATGAAACGGTCTTGCCGCTTACTTTGTACTTCAATAAGGGAATCTTTGTCGTGCGAAGATACTGGTCAAATACCTTGCTGAGATCAATGCCGGCTTTCTGTGTGATATACGATTCGATCTGTTCTGTCGTAACCGTCTGGTGCCAGAAGTCGGCATTGAGTCCACGCAGGATCGAGAGCCATTTCGCGTCGTCATTGATGATGTGGCGAATCGTGTGCAACATGTTTCCGCCTTTGGGATACATGTCGCCCGATCCCTGTCTATTCGATCCATAAACGCCGATGACGGGACGATCGTTTTGTATACCGCGGCGAGTACCGACCACGTAATCTTCCGCATCTTTTTTCCCGAAGTGATATTCGACAAAAAGGTTTTCTGAGTAGTTGGCGAAGCCTTCATGAATCCACATGTCAGCGGCGTCTTTCATCGAGATGTTGTTGCCGAACCATTCATGCGCGGATTCGTGAACGATGATGAAGTCGAACTTAAACCCAACGCCGCACCCGCACGGGTCTCGTTGCAGGTAACCATTCCTGAACCAGTTGCCATAGGTGACTGAGCTTTGGTGCTCCATTCCGGGATATGAAACTGTAACCAGCTTGTAGCTGTCTTCATAGAAGGGATATTTGCCAAACCAATATTCAAAGGCGTCGAGCATGCGACGAACTTCCTTGAATTGCCGGAGTGCGGCCTCTTTTTGGTGAGGCAGGACCCAATACTCCACGTCCAACACGCCGCCTTTGCCCTTGTATCGTTCAGAGAAGTTTACATAGTTGCCGATGTTGACGTTGACGCCGTAGTTATTGATTGGGTTCACGACTTCCCAGTGAAAGGTTTTCGTCTTCGCGGCAATATCGTGGTCCGTTTTTTTCAAGCGACCATTAGAAACAGCAACCAGGTTCTCAGGCACCGTGACGCTGATCTGCATTCCGCGATCGGGTTCGTCGGCGCCGTGGTCCTTGTTGGGCCACCAGATACTCGCTCCGATTCCCTGAGCGGTGGTGACGATAAAGTTCTCGCCGAGATCGTCTCTTCCCCACGTTATCCCGCCGACCCACGGTGGATTCTTACTTACAACCGGAACGCCTTCGTAAAATACTTCGACCTTATCTTCTATTCCTTTGGGAAGTTCCTTCTCAAACATTACCCAGTAGACATTTCCTTCGCGTTCAAATTTGAGTTGCGAGTTGCAATGAGTGACTTTTGTAATCGCTAACGGCGGCTGCAAATCGATCTGCATCTTGTTTCCCGGTTTTAGAGTCTTGAAAGTTATCGTGTTTGATCCACGCAGACGTTTGGTTTGAGGCAGGAACTCCACGTTCAGGTGGTAGTGGAGTACGTCCCACCATTCACGTTCCGGTGTTATTGATCCGCGAAGTGTTTCCTGACGAGTGATGTTTTCTGATTGCGCACGCAGGTAACCGGCGCAGATGTGCAACTGTAGAAACAGTGCAACCGCGATGATTGTTGATTTACGCACCATTCGAGATCTCACGTGAAGGTTACAATGCCACAAAGAAGCACAAAAAGCACAAATGTCGCTGATCCCAACCGTTCGGCGAGTGTATATTACTTGCTATGAGTCAAACCGTAGTCGAGATGGATGATTCGCGCGCTCGGGCAGACAAATCGATCTTTCAGAGCTTTTGGATGGGCGGCTTCGAGTGTTCGACGCACCGCCTGCCGCGGCGTAAAGGGCTCGGCCGCTTCGCCGGAGTTCGCCTTGATCTTACCGCGTCGACGCGGCATGACGAGTTCGCGTTTCAGGATTACGCGCGCCTGCAAGAGGTCGGCATTCGCACGGCGCGCGATGGCGTGCGTTGGCACCTGATCGAGAAGGCGCCGTCTCGTTACGATTTTTCCAGCCTCGTCCCGATGCTGAAGGCTGCGCGGCGAACGCAAACACAGGTCGTCTGGGATTTACATCACTACGGTTGGCCGGACGGCTTGAACATTTGGGGCGCCGCCTTCGTGGATCGGTTCGCACGCTTTGCTCGCGCCGTCGCGGGCGTCATTCTCGAAGAGACCGGCGGGCCGGTTTACGTCACACCGGTGAACGAGATCTCGTTCGTGTCGTGGGGTGGAGGAGACGCCGGGTTTTTAAATCCGTTCGGCAGGCGGCGTGGCCCAGAGCTCAAGGCCCAACTCGTGCGCGCAGCGATCGCCGCGATCCAGGCGGTGCGCGAGGTAGATCCCGGCGCTCGCATCTGCCACGCTGAGCCCATTATCCACATCGCCACCGATCCCGATTATCCCGAGGAGGCGGACGCCGCTGAAGCCTACCGGCAGTCACAGTTTGAGGCGTGGGACATGATCGCCGGCAGACGCTGCCCCGAGCTCGGAGGCCAGCCGGATTACCTCGACGTCATCGGCGTCAATTACTACTCCAATAACCAGTGGATCCATCAGGACCCGCACGCGCCGCCGTCGCGTCGTCGTAAGGACGTACTGCTGCCGCCATCGCACCCGCTTCACCGGCCAATCCGCGAAATGCTCGGCGAGGTGTATGAGCGATACCGCAGGCCGGTGTTCATCGCCGAGACCGGCATCGAGGGCGACGCCCGTCCATCATGGTTGCGTTACATCGGTCAGGAAGCGCGCGCCGCTTCGGCTGCGGGCGTGGAGCTGGAGGGATTGTGCCTCTACCCAATCATCGACTATCCCGGCTGGGGTGACGACCGTCACTGTTACAGCGGATTGTGGGGCTACGCGGACGACGAAGGCCGGCGTGAGATTTACGAACCTCTCGCGGACGAACTTACTCACCAGCAAATGCTTTGGGATCTCCAGCGCCGGGATCATCGGGAGGTCGTAGAGTCAGTCAACATCGACAAGATCGACCAAGCCGCGCACCAGGTGGACGACGCCGCGCGCCGAAGCCGTACCAGCCGCCGCGAGTGAAGCGCGCCACAAAGAAGCACAAAAGGCAAAATCAAGGAAGCCTTTTGTGCTTTTTGTGTCTTCTCGTGGCTCGTAATCCCTACTTGCTTTCGTCGCTCTGCGGTGCGCTCAGGATTTCTGCGAGCGCATGCAGGCGCGTTGAAACTGCCACACTCTTGGTGGTGGCGGCGGTCTCTTCCAGCGATGGCGCGAGATCCTTCAGTTTCGCCATCTCTCTTTCATTGAGGTGCGAACTCTCCGCGCTTTGAATCGCTTGCCGCAGAGCTGCGATCCGATTTGCGGGCAGAGCTTGCGACCGCTCCAACTGATCGAGGTATGCCTTGGCCACTGCCAGGTTTCGCGGCCACTCGATCTTCTGCTGATTCTGCACATTCAACTCAGTCACCCGAACAGCTTTGGCAGCGTCAATTTCATTCTGAGTGAGAAACTTCGTCGGCGTCAGTTCGAACACGTCCAAACCGCGGGCGATTTCCGATGCGTAGATCCGGCCGTTGTACCAGTACGCCGACCAGTGACCGCCGAGCACCAGCATGTTTGAATAAATCGGTCCACGATCGAAGTAAGCAATCTCAACCGGATGCTCCGCGTCAGTGAAATCCATCACGGAGATCCCGCCCTGATACCACGCTTGCACTTCGATGTCGCGACCCGGGATTGGAATGAGCGAGCCGTTGTGGGCCACACAGTTCTCACTGTCACCCTGGGCAGCGGGCAACTTGTAATAACTCGCGAACTTCAGCTTATTGTTTTGCAAATGGAAGATCGCATCAGCGCCCCACTTGTTCGGATCATTCGCGCGGCAACGCGCACCGAGTCCGCCGCCCCACTCATCGGTAAACACCACTTTCTTTCCATCATTTGAAAACGACGCGGAATGCCAGTACGCGTAATTCGGATCGTTGACAGCGTCTAGGCGCTTTGGATTTACCGGATCTTTGATGTCCAGGATAATTCCGTTTCCGGAGCAAGCACCGGCGGCGAGACCGATCGCTGAATACGCCGTGATGTCGTGACACTGGTTGGTATCCTTTGGCTTTTCAGGTCCGTTTTTGCCGTGGGAACCGCCGCTGCTTAAAGCATTCAAGGCGCCCGTCTCCGGGTTCATAAACAATCGCGGGTTGGAAACGACTTTCGCATCTTGCGGCCTCGCCAGGGGTACCTTGATCACGTCGATGCGAAAGAGGGCCGTATTCGGATCTTTGTCGGGCGCCTCACCCGAGCACCCGGCCAACTCTTCGGGTTGACGTACAAAAGATGTTCCCGAGACGTAGATGTAGACGTTGTCCTTGTCGTTCGGATCGACGACGAGCGTGTGCGTGTGTGAGCCGCGGCAAGTTTGCACTGCTGCGATCTGCTGCGGCTTTCTGATGTCGGTGATGTCGAAGATTCGCACACCGCGGAAACGATCTTTTTGCGCCGGCGGAGGATCTGGCTTTTTGTTCTCATCGTCTTCGGTCGTCGGCGTGGGTTTCGGAGGCGGCGGCGGGAAGCCTTGCGTGCCGCAGTCGAGCCGGCCGTTCGGCTGTTCCACTGACATGAACATCAGGTTTTTGTAGACCGAAACGTCGCCCTGCCCACCGGGACAAATCATCGAAGTCAACAGGCTGGCCTTCGCGGGATTAGAGATGTCGTAGATGTTGACACCATAAAAGTTTCCCTGAAACACGTGATTGCCTTGAAACGCAAGGTCCGAGTTCGCAAACGCAAGCTGAGCAAGTACTAGCTGCGAGGTCTTTGGGAGCTTTGCGGTGTCGCCGATGCCGAGTAGACCGAGAGTCTTCTTCACCTTCGGATCGTTGGGATCGTCGACGCCGAGTTGAAAGGTGTCGGGTTTTTTGAGCAGCATGACGTGCTTCATGCCCATCGCTGCTTCACCGGCATCGAATAGTCCGGCCTTCAACTTGGCGCGTGGATCGTTCACATCTGAACCCGTCATCCCCGGCGGTAGCGGTGCTGCCGGTTCGGGAGCAAACGGATCAGCTTGCTCTTGCTTGGTCGCTTTGGTGTCTGGCGAAGGCGATGGCGCTGGTGTTTGCGCCAGCGTCGTCGCTGCAAAGCACGAGCACAAAGCAAGGGAAGTTATTACTAAACGGAAAATAAAAGCGTGTACTCGGTTCATCGTTTCTCCTCTTGAGGTTTTTCCCCCAGCATCGTTTTCATAATGTTGATCTCAGCGCGTTGACCGGTGTCGACGTCGGTCGTGAAATTAAAAAGTTCAGCATCCTGCCCGGCGCCCGCAGTATCGAACAAGTCCTTCACCATAACCAGGGCGCCCTCGTGGTGCTGAATCATCCCCTTCAAAAACAGTTCGTCGAACTGTGCACCTTTTGCCTTTTTTAGCGCCTCCATCTGCGCTGGCGTAAGCATGCCGGGCATCATCATTGAATGGCTCGACATATCCATGCCCGGCATGTGGTGCATCGGCGGTGACACAGGTTCTCCTCTCGTCTCGAGCCACCGTTTCATAAACTTCATTTCGTCTGCCTGTGAGTGGTTGATGCGCGCGCCCAGCGAGCGGAGTTCTTTGTTCTGGGTATGCGAATCGATTAGGGCCGTCATCTCAACGGCCTGGGCGTGATGCATGATCATACCCTGCATGAACTGCACATCCGCAGGGGAAGCCGGGGGCAATGTAGCTCTCGTCGACGATGGCAGCGTGCGGCTGGGCTGGCCCGGCGCGCCGGGCTGGACCACGATCGGGCCCGGCGGCTCAGCCTGCTGTGCGTGGACTGGCGCCGGTATTAGCCACAACAAAGCACAAAAAGCCAGCGAAGACATTTGTGCCTTTCGTGCTTCTTTGTGGCACTTAGAATCTGACAGCATCGTAGTAGTGGTTTTCTCCTTCATCAGTATACTCCGCCATCAACTTGAAGCCAGCGTCCCCAAGGATCGAGATGTAGGCATCGCGCCCGAGCGAGACTGACAACTCGCCCGTTGAAAGATCCGCCCATGAACACACCTGGCTGGGAGCTGTGAAGAGGAATCGACCGCCGGCATGCACTACTTTCCCCACGCGATGAATGAGGCTGCGTTGCGTCTCACGCGGCAACAGGAACATGAGACCCCACGAGAGCACGCCATCAAACATTTCACCGAAGTAGGACGATTCTTCAACTGGGTCACACAACACACGCGCTTCCGGGAAACGCCGCTGGTAGGCGTTCACCATCGTAGGTGATGCGTCAACAGCATAAACCGTGAATCTTCCGTTCATTAGTTCCTTTGATCGAGGTGTGCCCGGTCCACAGCCGAGATCGAGAATCGTTGCGCCTGGCGGGAACGCCTCAGTCCACGCCCGAATAATTTCAGTGCCGACCGTCGACTCACTCATGTTACCGATGATCGACGGCGCAATTGCTTCCCATCCATTTGACGGGTCTCGTTCTGCAGAATCGCTCACGGTGTCGCGCATATTGTGGGGTTACGTGTGATTTTGCCAGATGCTGCCGGAAGGTGCTACCGCGAATTGCCCGTCTTAAATTTTCCTGAACCCAGCTCGTGCAGGAGGGTGGTGAGAAGTTGGTGGGCGCGGGCGGTGCTTTCCGTAAACTTGCAGAGCACGCCATCCTCAAAGTGCTCGCACCCTAAATACACAGCTAGTTGTACAAAGTCGGTATATAATCCATGTCCCCGGAGCATACGACGAAGTTTAGCTTTATTGCAGGAGTTTTATATGCGCATTGCCCGTCGTCCATACGTCTACTTATCTCTCCCGTTCGTCCTACTGCTTCTTTGCATTGCCACTCCGGCGCAAGACGTGACCAGCTACCCTGAGTTGCCGCGTTTTGAGCAAGTGAGCGAGAGGTTGTTTCGCGGCGCGCAACCCCGCGCCGGCGGCGTGCAGCGGCTGGCTACCCTCGGCATCAACACCGTGATCAACCTGCGCGGCGCTAGTAATAGCACGCGTGCAGAAGAAGTCGAGGCGCGTAAATTCGGTTTGAATTATTTCAACTTGCCTCTGCCCAATTGGGGCCGGCCAGCCGACGGACAGATGCGTCGCATCCTCCAGATCATCGCAGCGCCTGAGAGTGGAAAAGTGTTTGTCCATTGCAAAGACGGAGTGGACCGGACGGGTACAGTCGTCGCACTGCATCGGAAAATACATCAGGGATGGACCACCCACGACGCACTTGCTGAGGCTGAACGGAATGGCATGCGGAAGATTCAATTCTGGATGCGGGATTACGTCCAGGATTATCACGCTCGCGTTAACACACCTTCAGAAACCGTAGGCCAATATCAGGCAAGTGATAACAACCTCGACGATCGCATCGGGTCGGGAGTACGGATCGCGGAGAGGGAAGTCTTCAGAGTTCGCAAGATGGGTGGACGTGTCCTGCGCAAGCTACGGAAGATCTAGCCACAAAAAGCACAAAAAGCACAAACGGTTAAGAAGTGAGTTGTGCTTCTTGTCAGCTACGGGCAGACGGGCGTCGCGGACGTAACCGCTCCGTCCGTCCTGTTATCTTCGAATGTGTTTCCTTTGCCGCACTTGTCAACGAAGC
>DASSEB010000156.1:0-2808 GCA_035696765.1 Pyrinomonadaceae bacterium
GTTCCGACTCACCAACAGCTACGGCTACAGTTACTCAACCGGCCGCTCAGCAGGCGCAACCAGCGACGCAGCCGGCTCAGAGTGGCACGTTCACAACGGAAGTTTCGCGTGCGGCTCCGACTGAGACCACCACGCAACAAGTCGCGGGTCCTGAGGATGAACTG
Organism: Pyrinomonadaceae bacterium; assembly: GCA_035696765.1. Taxonomy (GTDB): domain Bacteria; phylum Acidobacteriota; class Blastocatellia; order Pyrinomonadales; family Pyrinomonadaceae; genus PSRF01. The sequence goes on from DASSEB010000156.1 coordinate 165, forward strand.
AAGAAGCTTCGTGAAAAACTCGAGGCCGCGAAGGGGTCCGAGCGATCCAAGATCTTTCAAGCGTTCGCGAAGGTAGAAAAGCAGTATCCGCGTGATTACAGGTTTCCGTATGAACGCGCGAAATTAGCTGCGAAGGGATCGCGGCCGGCTTCGCGCACCGCAGCCTTCAAGGCGTTGAATGCTGCCGCCGAGAAAGCCATCAACACTGGCAAGGCGAGCGAGATGTTGAATGGGTTGGAAAGTGACAAGAGCGGAGACTTCAGCGAGCTCGCACAGGGACGTAACGAGTGGAGCCGTTTGGTCGCGGCACTCAAGCGAAAAGATCCAAGTCTGCTCAGTGAATAGTGAACAGCACAAAGCACAAAAAGCACGAATGATAATTAACTATCATTTTGTGCTTTTTGTGCCTTCTTGTGGCTGAATGTTTTAGTGGCCCTTCTCGTCAGCCGTGCTGCGATCGATCAGTTTTGAAAATCGACTCTCTTTTCCATCTTTCGTTTTTTCCTGATACAGAAACGCCAGGTTGTTCTCATCGAAGCCGGTGAAGAACTCGTCCCAGCTAATCGCTTCCAACGAATCGCCGCCCGAGTAACCCGGATAGTCGATACGCAGCAAGCCTGGGCTATTCTTGCTCTCCGTGTTCTTCACTCTCGCCGGATGACCACCTCGTTCTTCTACCCAACGACGAATCTCGTCGTGATCAGTTGTCGTTTTTGATTCCGCTGATTCCTTGGCCATAGTTTTCCCCTCCTAGTTGGTCTATATGGTTTAGAATCTCTGTCCGTTCTTTGTGTCAACACAATTACATGATTTACAAAAATCACTCGAAACGAGAGCCAAATATGAAATTTATGCTTATCGCGCTGAGCGTCATCATCGTTGGCGTACAGCTAACGTCAGCGCAGCAGGTCGTGCGGATTACTGAACCATCAGCTATCAATCCCGGCGAAGTTTCCATCGCTATCAATCCAAACAATCCTGACAACATGATCGCGGCCTCGTTTCAGACCGGACGCCCGCCAAAGCCGCGCGCGGGCAGTTATCACTACGTGACTTTTGACGGCGGCAAAACCTGGAAGACTGTCGACACGCCGAACCCGGCGAACCTGGTCCAGGGCGACGACGTGCTCGCATTTAGCAGCGACGGCGTTGCTTATCACGTGCACTTGTCATTCGACGGGATTCGCCTGGCGCGGCCTGTGCGCGCTGAGAACGGAATGATTGTGAACGTGTCAAAGGACGGAGGTAACACGTGGACGGACGGAACTGCCGCCATCAATCACATCAACACGGTAACTCCATTTGAAGATAAGCCCGGTCTAATCGTCGACAATGCGGCGGCCTCGCGTTCGAAAGGCAATGTCTATCTGGCGTGGACGCGCTTCGACGTCTACGGCAGCGCCAATCCCGAACATCGTTCGCAGATCTATTTCACGCGCTCTACCGATCAGGGCCAGACGTTCTCGATGCCGTTTCGCATTTCCGATACGGGCGGAGATTGTGTCGATAGCGATAACACTGTCGAGGGCGCCGTGCCTGCGGTTGGTCCAGCCGGCGAGGTTTATATCGTGTGGGCGGGACCGCTCGGTTTGGTGTTCGACAAGTCGCTCGATGCCGGTTTGTCGTTCGGAAAAGACAAAGTCATCGGAGACATACCGGGTGGTTGGGACTTTTCGATCGAGGGCCTCGGCCGCGCCAATGGAATGCCGGTGACCGGAGTTGATCTCAGCAATGGTCCGAACAAGGGGACGCTGTACGTCAACTGGATTGATGCGCGAAACGGCGACCCGGACGTGTTTATCATGTCGTCACGGGATGGCGGTGACACCTGGACCACTCCGCTGCGCGTCAATGATGACCCGGTTAAAAATGGCAAGGCGCAGTTCTTCACGTGGATGGCGGTGGATCCGGTGGACGGATCGGTAAATATTATCTTCTACGATCGACGCGATAGTGCGGGCATTCAAACGCATCTGACGCTGGCGCGAAGCGTCGATGGCGGTCGATCGTTTGTGAATCACAGGATCGATCTGCCGTCGTTCGCGATTAACTCGCGAGTGTTTTTCGGAGACTACAGCAGTATTTCGGCGTATGGCGGGCGGGTGGTGCCGGCGTTCATGCACTTCGTGAGTGAGAGCAATCTGGCGATTTCGGTGGCGCTGTTTCGCTTCAAACCCGGAACGCAGGAGTTGTTAAAGTAGGTGTAAAGCAACCCTTTTTGTGCTTTTTGTGCTTCTTTGTGGCCGAATACTTTTGAGGCAAAAACTCATCCCAGGCCATCTATGCGCTCGCGCTCAATCGCCCTTTGCGCAAGCGCTCCACATGCCTGTACGAGCGCTCCGAGTTGCGCAAAGCGCGGATCGCGAGTCAATCCTTTCTGATACCGGGAGTAGATCTGCTGCACGATCACCGCGATCTTCAAAAGCCCATACGCGAAATAGAAAACCGGATCGTCGACGCGACGGCCGGTGCGCTTTTCGTAATGGTCCAGCAGCTCGGCGCGCGTGAAACTGCCCGGCAGGCTCGTTAACCCAAACCCATATCGCTGCCACTCTTCCGGATCGGTCGTCTCAACCCAGTAACCGAGGCTGGTCCCAAAATCCATCAGGGGATCGCCGATAGTCGCCATTTCCCAGTCGAGCAC
>DASSEB010000157.1:0-4789 GCA_035696765.1 Pyrinomonadaceae bacterium
GTAATATTGATTCGTGATGACGTACCAGCCGAACAACTCGCCGAGGTTTTCAGGTCTGCCTTCACTGTTAATCAGCTTCTCGTTCCATTCGTAATAATCGATGCCGAGGATCGCGCGCCGGGCCACATCCTGGGTCATGAACCACTCGTACTCGTCGCGTGACATTCCATGGTCGTTCAGATAAGCGTAAACGTCGTCGCGCATCGGGACAGCGTAGATGAGATCGAGAGCGATAAAGCGCCGCTGGTTTTCGAAATCGGCAATTCGGCGAATCTCGCGGTCAGGGCAACAAGCCTGATAAAACTCACTCGACTCGCTGTTCACGAACACTGCATCCGGTCGCTCACGCTGGATCGCCTGCATCATAAGCACACTGGCTTTCGCCAAATTACACGTTGCTCTCACGAAAGCATCGTCACTGCGGAGTTGCTCGTTCCAAACGCCGTCGAGCGCACTCATTCTGGCCGTCACGTACATCTCGTTAACAGGCGTATAGAACTTCACTGACGGATAGCGTTGCGCGAACGCGGTCGCATATTCGCTGAGACGTTGAGGGAGTTCCGGATTCTGAAAGTTCTCGAGCCAGTCGGGAACGCCAAAATGGCACAAGTCCATGATCGGAACGATGTCGAGTTGCTGCATGGCCTCCGAGACCTGATCGATAAACGTCCAATCGTATTTCCCGGGAGCTTGAAACATGAGATGTAGCGGTGGGCCATAGCGCAGGTAACGCAATCCGAGTTCGCGCACTAACTCGAGGTCGCGTTTCCAGTTTTCATAATGCCTCGTCTCTTTCAACTGATCGATACGCCAGCGGCCGCCGTCGATCGTTGGGTAGCTACACTCTATGCCGGTCGCGAACATGAACTCAGCCATGCGGTAAGACCCTCCGGCCGACGCGGTAACCAACCGGCCTCACGTACAGGCTTCCCATCACAGCGCCATAAATAAGATGACCGATAAGAATGCCGGCTGGGCCACCCCAGCCGATGTTTGTGGCGAACAGACCCGGCAGCGGCAAAGTACCGCGCAGTATGAGCGGATGCATGTAGCCCATCTGCGGCACCATGATTAAGCCCGCGAGTACGGCTGGCCCAAGCGAAAAGACCAAACCCTGGGCCATGGGCCGCCAATCGTAAGTAGACCAAAAGAAGTAGGCGTAGAAGATGGCCCAGATTGCGCCCACAGTGGCGTGCATGACTAAGCCTAACGGCCACCACAGCCACGGTTGCGCTTCTCCCAGCAGCATAGTTCCGAGTGTGAAGACGAGATCGAAAAGTGGAAGGCCCAACACAATCAGCACACGCACGATTAATTCCCAGGCCAGTGCGCCGGCAGCACCAGCCAGGATTGCTTTACCGAATGCCACTCGCCTAATCATCCGCGGTCCAGGAGCGTTTGAGGAATATACTAAAACTCTTGGCAGGGTATTGCTACTACTGCTCACTATCAAGCATTGCCCTTCAAAGCGATCTACAACGTGACCCTGGATGGAAACGTGATCAGTACGTCTAGCGTTGTCATCGGTGACGTACTCATTCAACCGGGACAGACGGTGAATATCGTAGGTACTGTTAATCAGACGTCAGAAGTTCCGGAACCAGCGACGTTACTGTTGCTGGGTGCGGGGCTGGCGGGAGGTATTTCTGTTCGGAAGCGACGGAAAAGTTCGGGCTGACGCACGCCAAGGGCTGAAAGCGGCCCTCCGCTCAACGGCGAACAACAGTCTGGCAAGCGCTGACTAGCAAGGACCGAGTGATAGAGCTAACTACTGATTTGCTATACGATCGAGATGCTTGACCCGATGTAAATAACTTCTTACGCGCTGCTCCAATTCATCAGGATAGTGAAAGCCCAATGTCTCACCTACCTCAGTGGCAACGCGGCGCATCAAATTGATAGTCTGAAACAAAGCTGTCCAATTCGACTTTAACTCCGCACCGGTGTAAGTGTTTTCCAAGTCGGCCCAAAGATCTTGCGGTAGCCACTGCTTTAGGCCTCGCCCATATGGACCGAGCTTTAACGACCAATCATGATCGATCTGGATGCGCCATTCGAACATGGGGAGCAGATGGTCCTGCTTTAGCGAGTTGTCCAAAATATATTTGGCTGCCATCAGATCATCGCGCCAAAGAAACTTTGCGACATAGGTAGTATCAAGGAAGAACGATTCTATCTTGTCCTGGTATTCGGTCTCAGTCGGTGGTGTCGGAATATAGGCACGATAAGTCGGAGACTTTAGACCAGTCGTGAGATTGTCTTTGTCAATTAATATCTGGTATCCCGCATCGAATTCCTTCGGAGGCTGCGGTTCAACGACAATCTGTTTCAAGAGTTCGACCGGCCAAAGATTGAAGTCGATCTTAAGTCCGTCCTCGTACTGCGTGACATAGGCTGATCGTTGGAGACCGCGGTCAAGGATGAGCGGGTCGCGATACAAAGCCAGCACAGAACCAAAAGCATCGAGCCAGGATCGATCCGCAAAAAAGGGTTCGATATTTGTGAGGATCAATATGACGTCGTAGTCAGAAAAAGCGTCCGTGTGAGCTTGAGGAATTGAGCGAGAGCTGGTGAGAATTGCCGCGCGCAATAAGGGCTCCCCCTCTCCCCAGCGAATCAGTTGTTCTATGATGTTCTGTTGTTTCTGATGCTGCTCGAATAACATGAACGTGAATCAACTCGGATCAACTTTAACGTATAAAAGCCAAATCAGTATAGGCTGAGGATCATCGAGTTCCTTTCAATTGAACACCACGTCAGCTAGAGTTTTGAGCTTAATTGAGAGCCTCGGCCCGAATTGTAACGGACGTTAGACAGTACGTAAGGTGGATTGAAGATCGAGGGACGAGCGCCACCGCTCGCGCGTCATCGAAGTTCAAGGCTGCGATTGCTGGGCAATGATGAGGCGCCGTTCAATTGGTATGCATAAAGCATGAGGGCCTGAAATTCTCCTTTTCGGAAGGGAGGAACTACGGCGGCCTTGAGTTGATAGCCGAAGTTGGTCTGCTCGAGAATCTTTAGGAAGACACCAAGCTTGTCCTCACGCGGAGTGAGGTGATGATGGTATTCAAGTACGATCTCGCGCACGAGAGCTAACTTACCTGTCTCATTAAGATCCTTCAGCACCTGGTCCTCAGACCCTTCAATGTCCATCTTCAAAAAGTCGACCGGCTCGGTGAGATAAGTTGAAAGCGTCTCAGTCTCGACCGACGTCACTTCACTGCGCACAAGATTCTCTTTCCGCGTGCTTTGTACCAAAAGTCCTGGCTGCTCCGGCGAGATGTAGAATGGAACCGAGCCTACGGAGTCAGACAGCGCTTTTTGTACTAACGTCACACCAGCCAAATTGTTTGATCTCACGTTTAGCTCGAGCATCTCAAAAGTTGCCTTATCCGGTTCGAATGCAATCACCCTACACTCTGGATAAAGCCGTTTGAAATAAAGAACCGACAAACCAATATTGCTACCACAATCGACGATTAAGGGCTCAGCGGACGTGGCCGAAAAGAAATAGACTTCGGCGACGTAGAGTTCCTCGAAAAGAATGGAAAATGTGTAGTAATCAAAGAAGTGGACCTGGTAGCCAAAGATCGATTCCGACGTCATCCGACGCTTCAGCAATCCCGACAGAAAGAACTGCTTGAGCTCAATCTTGAGGTACGTTCGCAGCATCGGAATTCGGCCATGCGAGTGACCTCGTCTTGTTATCAAACCCACGTTGCTCACAAGCCGCCAAAGCCACGGAACAAACTTCATGACAGACGCTCCTGCCATCGTCCTACAGAAATATCCTCGGCGACTGAACGACACTCTTTAAGGCCGTAAGATGCGATCAGCTGGGCTACGTTATTACGAAGATCAAACTTCTGCCGCACGATGTTCTTACCTTTACTACCCATGTGGTCACGAAGCACTGCATCATTCAGCAGGGTCAGAACCTTGTTCGACATTGTCTCAGTGTCACCACGATCTACCAGGTATCCGGATTCGTGATCCTGGACTAACTCGGGTATTCCACCCACACGGGTTGTTACCACCGGTTTGCCGTGGGCCATCGCCTCAGCAATCGTCCATCCAAACACTTCTTCCCAACGAGAGAATTGGCAGACTACATCCGCTGCTTCGAAAACGCCTTCGCCAAACGCATCCTCAACCATCCCGGTCCACGTCACACGATCTTCAATCCCCATTTCAACTGCCCGCGTCATATACTCCTGGCGATAATTCCCGTCGCCCACAATGACAAACTGAACATTGCGATTGTGGCGACTAGCGAGACGCGCAGTCTCGAGAAAATCTATGATTCCCTTTTCAGGAATTATCCAGCTCACCTGAGTCACAATCGACCGCTCCAACGGAATTGAATAACGCCGGCGGAAATCGATGGCCCGTTGCGGATCGGATTTAACGCGCGAGAGGTCGACGCCGTTGTAAATCATCTGAAAGCGATCCCGCGGCAACAACCCAAACGACGACATGCATTCGTGGCCGTAGTTGCTGACACAAAACACTTTGGTGAGTGGTTCATTTACAACCCGTCCGATCGCCCGCTTCCACAGAGGGGCGCGCATCGCGATGTGGCCCGACGGACGTGAATGGTGGTCCGTGAAGAATACTTGCTTTACGGATTGGAGACGCGCAATCCACGAATAAGGATTTATAAAGCCAAAGAAATGAAGGTGGACAATCTCGGGACGAGAATCGCGGATGTTCCTGGCAATACCTTTCCCCGCCTTGAAAATGTTCTCTGATGGGCCCGCATAAACCTGGAGCGAAACGTTTGGCAGGT
>DASSEB010000158.1:0-18350 GCA_035696765.1 Pyrinomonadaceae bacterium
GATGATCGACGCGATCAGCATCACCGTGATGATACCGATGACGACGCCGAAGACCGTCAGGAACGAGCGCAGCTTGTTGCTGCGCAACGTTGCGAGGGCCATCTTGAGGTTTTCGTAAATGTCGCTTCGTAGAATACGCATGTCAATCAGCCCTCAACGCTTCAATCGGATCGAGTCGCGCCGCTTTCCAGGCCGGGAAAATACCCGAAGCAACACCAGCGCCGCCCGAAGCACCCAGCGCTCCTAAAATGGCAAGTAACGATAAGTAAGTCGGAAAGAACCATGCGGTCACGACCGCGCCCACGACCCATGCGAGAAAAATGCCGATCGCGCCGCCGATGATCGCGAGTGTCACTGCCTCGACTAAAAATTGTTTCAGTATGTCCACTTGTCGCGCGCCCAGAGACTTTCTAATCCCGATCTCTTTGGTTCGTTCAGTGACTGACACGAGCATGATGTTCATGATGACGATCGCGCCGACGATCAGAGCGATGCCGGGCACGGCGATCGCGACGATGAAGATGGTCCCAAACAGTCGATCGCGCAGTCCCGTGATGGCGTCGGGCGTGACGATACCGAAGTTGTCTTTTTCGTTTGGTCCGAGTTTGCGTCTGACGCGCATCAGGAAGCGCGCTTCCTCAACTGCGTCGTTAAAGGTTTGATCCGTTTTCGAGGTAGCGACGAAGTAAAGCGAACGCTGTCGAATCAAACCGCCGTAGTTGACGGCGTAGGTCTTCAAGGGAAGGATGACAAAACTGTCTTGTGGAATTCCGAAGACAGTCCCCTTCGCGACTTCGACGCCGATGACTCGATACGGCAATCCGCGGACGCTGATCTCCTGGCCCACTGGATTGCCTGCCGGAAAGAGCTTGGTCGCGACATCCGCGCCGATGTAAGCGACGCGCGCGGCGCCTTCGTTTTCCGGTTCGGCGATAAAACGTCCTTCGGCAACGTCGCGATTTTCAATGTCGACGCAGTTGGCGGTCGCACCGGAAACGAATACGTCTTCCAGCAGTTCGTTGTCGCGCTTCACTTCAGATGGAGTGCCTCTCGCCTTGGCTCCGATCCGGCCGATCAACTGAGCGCGCGCTTTCAGGTATTCGTAGTCTTCGAGCGTAAGCTCTTTGTTGCGCCGCTGGGCCGCGGCGATGGTGTCAGTGTCTTTGAAGTCTTCGAGAGGATTGAAGCGTTGAATCGTAAATGATTTCGCGCCGATGCCGGCGATCTTTTCGTCGACGTAACGATTGAAACCCTCGATCAGCGAGACGACCACGACGAAAGCAGTGACGCCGACAATCATGCCGAGCAGCGTGAGCGCAGAGCGCAGCTTGTGCGCCCAGATCGCGGCCACCGCAAGTTTCAGTGTCTCGATGAACTTCACGTTAGGACCACATTATGCAATGAGCCACAAAGAAGCACAAAAACGAATCAGCCACAAAAAGGCACAAAAAGCACAAAATGAAAGAGCGACGCTCACAAATAGAAAGAGTGGCACTTAGTTTTCTTTTTGTGCATTTTGTGCCTTTTTGTGGCTCTATTCCCAGCGGAGGGCTTCGATGGGATTTAAGCGAGCGGCTTTCCACGCGGGCCAGAGGCCGAAGATGATTCCCACTGCCGCCGAGATCCCGACTCCCACAGCGATGGCCCATAACGGCACGTACGCCGGCAGCGGTGAGTACTTGTTCATCACGAGGCTCGCAATCTCACCCACAGCAAGCCCCGCGAAGCCGCCAATCGCCGTCAACACAACCGCCTCAATTAGAAACTGCGACAAGATATTCAACCTGGTCGCACCGACAGCTTTGCGAACTCCAATCTCCTTCGTGCGCTCGGTCACCGAGACAAGCATGATATTCATCACGCCAATCCCTCCGATCATCAGCGCCACGAAAGAGATCGACGTCAGCACCAGCGCAGTCGCTCCCGTAAGCTGATTGTAAACGTCGAGCAGCGAATCCTGTGACGAGATCCCGAAGTTGTTGCGCTCGCCCACAGCGAGTCGGCGACGGCGCCGCAGGATGTCGGTGATCTCGTCCATCGCAGACTTCACGAACGCGCGCGAACGCGGCCGCACGATGATGAAGAAAACAACTTCCGGAAACGGGCGGTCGGGATAGTACTTTTCGAACGTCGTGAACGGAACAAAGATCGAGTTGTCACGAGACTGGCCGAAGAAGTTTCCAAGCGGCTCCATCACGCCGATAATTCGAAACGGGCTGCCGTTGATTCTGACTTCCTTGTCCACCGGATCTTCGTAGGGAAACAGCGCCTGCTTAACGTCAACCCCGATGATCACGACGTTCGATCGGTCCTGCATGTCGATGTCGCTGATGAAACGTCCACTGGCGACATACTGCGTATGGACAAATTCATAATACGGCGTAACGCCGAAGAGAATCGGCGTGTCGGTCTGTTTGTCCTGGTATCTAATCGTCGCCGATAACAAACGCCGGATCGGCGAGACGCCGGCGATCGATGGAGCTTCGTTACGCAGCGCTTCGGCGTCGTCCATCGTGAGATCTTTGCGGTGTATCTCTTCGGGACCAGGCGGGCGTCCGAAACTCGGTTCGAACTTTGAAACGAAGATGGTGTTCGACCCGAGCGACTCGATCTGGTCCGCGAACGCTTTGTTGAGTCCCTGGATGATCGACACCATGAAGATGACGGTCACGACGCCCACGCTGACACCCAGGATCGTCAACGCCGAGCGCAGCTTGTTGGCGCGCAACGTGTCGAACGCCATGAGCGCGGATTCTTTGATGTCGTCAAGTCGCATTGAAAATCACTCGGCTCGTAAAGCTTCAATCGGATCCAAACTCGCCGCGCGCCACGCCGGCCACAACCCGCTAACAATTCCCACCACTGACGAAACTCCCACACCCAACACTGCCGACGCCATGCTGATCAATAACGGGAACCCGATCAGCGCTGAGATGATGTAAGCCAGTCCAAATCCGGTTCCGACGCCGAGTGCTCCTCCAATCGCAGTCACAGTCACGGCTTCGATCAAAAACTGCGTCAGTATGTCTTTACGACGCGCTCCGATCGCCTTGCGAATGCCGATCTCCTTGGTCCGTTCCGTAACGGAGACGAGCATGATATTCATCACCACGATTCCACCGACCACGAGTGAGATGGCCGCGACTCCGAGCGTGACGATGTAGATGTTCGAAGTGGCCGAGCCGTAGAGATTGAGAAACACGTCCTGCGTTTCGAGGGAGAAGCCCTCGTCTCCATCCTCGGCGCTCGCGCGGCCGCGACGATTTCGCATGATCGTTCTGACCTGGTCTTCCGCCACTTCAAGCTGCTCCGCCGAAGGCACCTGGATAAACGTGACGATCGATCGCCTGCCGCCATACGCTTTTTGATAAGTCGAGTATGGAATGTAGACCACGTTGTCGCGCGAGAAACCGAAGATCGAACCCAACGGTTCGAGCACGCCGAGAATGAGATACGGCCTGCCATCGATCCGAATTTCCTGGCCCACCGCCCTGTCGGCGGGCGCATCACCAAACAGGTTCTTCAGCATGTCAGGACCGACGACGCAGATCTCGCGGCCCGACGCGCCTTCGCTCTCGCTCCAGATCCTGCCCGCGTCGATCGTTACACCGTCGATATCAAACATCGTGATCGGCTCGATGCCGCGTACACGAACGTTCTCTGCTTTTTGATCCGCGTACTTCACTGTCTCGATCGCATTGGCGGCGATGCCGACACGCCAGCACGCCGTACACAAACGCGCGATCGCCTCCGCATCCTCATGCGTCACGTCCTTGCGCCGGTTGAATTTTATAAACTCCTCGCGCGACTTGATGATCTGCGGGTTCTTGGAAATGGTGAAGACTGTGGAACCTTGCGAAGAAAACGTTTGTGCGACTGTTTGATCGAGACCTTTGATGATCGTGACTACGGCAATCACCGCGGTGACACCGACGATGATGCCCAACAACGTCAGCGCGGTGCGTAGCATATTTGCACGCAGACTTGCGGTGGCAACGCGGAAAGCTTCCCAAATTGCCGCAAGACGATACGAGGAGGAACGCACAGGTTTGCCTCAAAAATGCAAAAAACAACTACCACAAAAAGGCACAAAAGTCACAAAATAAAATGAAGCAGCACTTACTTCGTTTTGTGACTTTTGTGCCTTTTTGTGGCTCACCTGATTCGTTCGTCTTTCTCGATTTGACCGTCGCGGATGGAGATAACGCGATGGGCACGCCCGGCGATGTCGTGTTCGTGGGTGACGACGATGATCGTGTTTCCTTCGGAGTGGAGCCGTTCAAACAGATCCATGATCTCCATGCTGGTGTGTGAGTCGAGCGCGCCCGTTGGTTCGTCTGCCAGCAGGATCGACGGATGGTTCACGAGGGCGCGAGCAATCGCAACGCGCTGGCGCTGGCCGCCCGAGAGCTCGTTGGGCTTGTGCATCATGCGTTCCGTCAGATCGACGGAGTCGAGCGCTCGCTTCGCCATCTCGTGTCGCTGCGATGAACTTACGCCGCCGTAGATCAAAGGCAGTTCAACGTTGTGAAGTGCAGTGGCCCTTGCGAGTAGATTAAAGGTTTGGAAAACGAAGCCCACTTCCTGATTGCGGATGCGGGCGAGTTCGTCGTCATCCATCTCCGAAACGTTCTTCCCGTTGAGCCAGTATTCACCCTGCGACGGAGTATCAAGGCATCCGATCAGATTCATCAACGTCGACTTGCCGGAGCCTGATGGACCAATGATCGCGATGTACTCGCCGCGAGGGATATCAAACGATACTCCGTGCAGAGCATGCACTGACTCAGTTCCCATCTGGTACGTCTTCCAGATGTTGCGCATCGAGATGAGCATCGACGGATCGTGCCCGTCGACCCCATTGACATCGACGCGCGGTTTGATGTCAGTCTCAGTCTGCGGCGGAGTGATCGTAAGAGTAGCGTCGCTCATCTAGCTGCCCTCGTTTCCATTTGTGTTGCCCGGTTTCTTGGTTTGACGTTTGACGGTCATTCCATCCTTGAGCGTCTTCAAAACGCGACTGGGCCCACGCACGATCTCCATGTCAGGTTTCAGACCGCTGGTGACCTCGATATCGGCTTCACCAGTGATCCCCGTTGTGACTTCGATGAACCTCACCTTGTTACCTTCGATGAGATAAACGCCCTTTTGCGCTTTCGGTTTCTCGCCACCGGGCGACGCGGCCGGAACGCTACTGGCAACTGAAGCCGCCGGAGAGGCTGCCGGAGCCGGCGCCTTCTCGACGATCGATTCAAGCGGCACGGCAAGAACATTGTTCTTCGTGTCGGTCGTAATCGTGGCGGTCGAACTCATTCCCGGGCGAAGTGATGTCTGAATATCTTCGGGCAGATCTCTGAGCTCGAGTGTGACTTTGAATTCTTTCGCTTCCTGAACGTTGACGCGGTTAGACAAACCGCCGGTGACGTCTGACTTCGAGATCGCGAGGGGGTTCTTCTGTGTGACGACTGCTTTGATCTCCTTATCGCCAAGCGCGTCGACTTTGACTTTCGCTTCCTGGCCCACCTTGACGTGGTTAATTTCGGTCTCGTCGACGTTCACTTCGACGTTAATTTGCGACATGTCGGCGATCGTCATCAACGGCGTGGTCGATAGACCAGCAACAGCAAACTCGCCGACACGCGTGGGAATGTCCGCGACTACACCATTCAAGGGCGACAACTGCGTTGCCTTCGAACGCTGGCTCGTTTGGCCTCGCAACATTGCTTGCTGCTGGCTCGCGCGCATCTCTGACGACTTGATGCTCGTTTGCGCTTCCTTCACTGCGATTCGCTGTTGATTGGCGCGTTCGGTCGCCTCTTTCACCGAGATCTTCTGGGCCTCGAGATTCGCCTTTGCTGTTTCCAAAGCAATCTTGGCGGTGTCGTAGCGATCGCGGGCAGTGTCGTATTCAAACCGGGATGAAACACCGGCTTCGATCAAGTCCGTGACGCGCTTGAGTTCGCGTTGCGCAGTGTTGACCTCCACTTGAGCGCGGTCGACACTCGTTTGCATTGAGACAACTTGCTGTCTGGCGGCAGCAACAGATGCTTCCGCGACGACCAGCGACTGTTGCGCTGAGTTGACGGCGTTGCGCGCGTTCTGCACGTCGTTAATTGACGCCTGCGTGGCAGCCCATTGTGCTTCCTGGCTCGACTGCAATTGCGTCGGATCGACGCGTACGAGTGGCTTGCCCTTGGTGACCTGGTCACCCGCCGTAACGTAGATCTCCTCGATGCGCCCCGGGACCTCGCTGGTCAGCTTGATATAGCGTATCGGGCGCACTTCGCCGGACGCGGTTACGGTCTGCTTCAGTTCTGGTCTGACGTTGAGTTTTACGGTGATTACTTCGGGCTCTTCCTTGCGGGTTGCAATCACGCTGACGACCACCACGATTGCCAGAACTGCCACCACAACTACGCCGATAATGATCTTCTTTTTGCGACTAAGTGCCATTCTTCAATCCTTCTCCGGGGGCTGAACTTCTTGAGAAGTAGCTTCTACGTGGAAAGTTACCAAACTGTTTCATTTAAGAGCAACTTGGCAACGGGCCATATTCGAGAACGATGCACACTTTTATTTATTAACAATCCTTAGACACCGCTAACCGGCAAGGGGCACAAAAAACCCAGCGAATCAGGTAAGTCTTTCTGCTTTTCGGCGAAGGTTTATGGCTTAATAGATGCGTTGGCGCGGTAAGAGCGTTTCGCGCTAGAATGACTTGCTTTGTGACGCGATGATTACCTGCGACAGGTGCAAAACAGAAAACCTCGACGGCTCGCAGTATTGCGACGAATGCGGCGCGCCGCTGCGGCCAAATGGGCGCCCGAACCCCACTCAGCATACGAAACCTGCGCCGGGAGGAGGAAACGGCAACCACGCTCCGTCGCCGAACCAGCATCCGGAGTTCGCCGCCCGTCGTGTTTCCGCGGGCCTAAGCTTTTCGGCGTTGCGATCGACTCCCAAGCCGCACGCCCGTCTGGTTATCGAAAAAGGACGGTCGACCGGAAAGCAGTTCATGTTGAGTGACAACGAGGCCCAGATCGGACGTTGGGACGCTGACGGCGGGATCTTTCCCGACGTGGATCTCGACACAGACGATCCGGAAGCCAAAGTCTCGCGGCGTCATGCGCGTATCACACTGAGCAACGGTCAGTACTTTCTCGAAGATCTCGGTTCGACAAACGGCACGTTCATCAATCGCGGCAAGCGATTGCCCCCCGGACAGCGTCAGGCGTTATGTGATGGCGACGAAATCATCGTCGGGAAAACATTTCTACGCTTCCACATTGTGAAATAGATGGCTGAGTGTAACGTATGCGGTGCTCGCGTATCCCCTAGTGAACACTTCTGCGGTAACTGCGGCACGCAGCTCGCCCCGAGCGCAACAGAGTTGGAGACCCTGGCTGCCACCCTTGGCGACGAAGTAGACGTGCAGCCGGGCGAAGCGGAGCCGGTCCAGGCGGCAGTCGTGGCGGCGCAGGAGCCGTCAGGGAGTTTGGAAACCTCAGTTGTCGAATCGCAAAGTAGCGCCGCGCCAGCCTCAGCTCCGATATCCGATGACTCACTTGGCGGAGCGTCTACCGATAGTGCTCGTGGCGCGACCTCGGCATCGAAAGAGAGTACGACGGGCGGTCATCGCCCCGTAGTCAAACAACTCGCTGCCAACACAGTATTGAACGGCCGCTATGAAATCGTTCGCCGCATTGGCGGCGGTGGAATGGGCGCCGTCTACCTGGCAAAGGATCGCAATCTCGGCGATGCACCACGCGCCGTCAAAGAAATGGTCGAGTCGCACCTCGATCCCACGCAGCATGAAAAAGCCATCGGAGATTTCAAACGCGAGTCGCTGCTGCTAACGTCTCTCGAACACCCGTCAATTCCGACAATCTACGACTACTTCTACGACGAGACGCTGGGTCGCTTCTATCTCGTCATGAAGTACATTTCGGGTGGCGACCTTGCTTCGCGAATGCGTGCAGCCATCGGCGGCAGACTCGACGAAAAGACGGTCACGGATTGGGGTATGCAGGTAGCCGACGTGCTTGACTATCTCCATTCACGACCGAAGCCGATCATCTATCGCGACCTGAAACCCGCGAACTTGATGATCGACGGCAACACGGGTCGAGTGATGCTGATCGACTTTGGTATCGCGCGTTGGGTGTCGCAGCAGGAAAAAGGTGTGACTGCGGTCGGTACGATGGGTTATGCGCCTCCGGAACTTTTCAGCGGACGAGTGCAGCCGGCGTCGGATGTGTACAGTCTGGGCGCTACGATGTTTCACCTGTTGACCGGCGCGGATCCGCAGGATAATCCGCTGCTGATCTTTGACTTTGCGAAGAACCCGAGACCGCGACAGATCGCGCCGTCCATCTCGACCGAGATGGAACAGATCCTCATGAAGGCAGTGGAATACCGGCCCGAGGATCGTTATCGAACTGCCGGCGATCTGCGAAACGAACTCGCGATCCATCTCGAAAAGTTGATGTCAGGGCGAGTCAGCTATGGAATGCCCGCGCCGGTGCTGGGCAGTGAAACCGTCCAGGTGCAAACAGTCTATTGCGGCTTCTGTGGCGGCCGCATCGCGGCCGACGATGTGTTCTGTGCACACTGCGGCGCGCGACAACCACTCGGCGTTGGCTCGAGTGCGTTGCTGCATACAGCGCGACCGACGGCGAAACTCGTCGTGACGGGCACGACCGAACTTGATGCGTCGTTTATTTTGCAGAAGGAGAGCAATCTGCTTGGGCGCACGGATCCGCACTCGAACATCTTTCCCGAGATCGACCTGTCGAGATTCGATCCGGAAACAAAAGTTTCTCGGCGGCACGCGCGCATCTGGCTCGAAGGAGAAACATTTCTCGTCGAAGATCTCGGCTCCGTGAACGGCACCGTGATCAACGACTCCGTGCGTCTCGCGCCACGACAGCCACGCGTGCTTGATAGTGGTGATAAGCTGCGAGTAGGCGAAACGACATTGCACTTTCTGGTTGGCTAACAAGCACAAGCACATTAGCCACAAAAGGCACAAAAAACACAAAATGAGAATGAGTTAACTCGAAGATGACTGTTGCCCAAGGTTTGCCGCGCTCGCAGGTAAGAAGCCGCACCGCCACGCATGGCGGCCAACGACTCCGGGCCCCTTTCCCTCTCCGTTGCGGCGCTCTGCTGATCGACTACATCGCACTCGTGTCTCTCGTCGTCGCCGGTACTTTATTCTCGCGCATGTTCGGAGGCGGCGCGCGGGCGGCAGGCAGTTCCGCCGAGACTGCCGGCATCCTGCTCGCTATCGCGCTGGCCCTGTTCAATCTCGGAATCATTCCGGGCTTGACTGGTGTCACGCTCGGCAAGTGGGCCACCGGACTCCGGATCGAACGAAACGACGGCGGCAAAATGGGAATCGGCCGCGCGTTGTTGCGTCACTTCGTCGGTTATCCGCTTTCATTTGCTCTCTTTGGTCTTGGTTTTGTGATAGCCGCAGTGACCGTGCATGGCAGAGGTTTGCACGATATCATAGCCGGCACGATCGTCGTTCGTGAGGGTTCTATCTAGTCTAATGCTCCGCTACGCCGCCTGATAGTCTGCTAAAAATGACAGAGCTCATAGTTAAATATCCGGACCGCGCCCCTGATCATTTTCCACTCGGACGGCTTCGTATAACCATCGGCCGTTCCGCCAGAAACGATCTCTGCATTCCCGACCCGTTCGCTTCTCGCGTGCACGCTGAAGTGCGCCGTGAAGGAGACGGCTACTTGCTCCAGGATCTCGGTTCGGCAAACGGAACACTTTACAACGGCGCGACTGTCGACGGCGCGATTCACCTTACCGCCGGTGGGCGCATCCAGATCGGAGAGACTGAGATCATCTTTGACGATGGCAGCTTCAACTCCGGTATGGGCGCCACGATGATCACCGATAACACCGGCAGTCTTCCGGAAGCGACGATTGCCCTCAAATCGGGAGATCGCACGACATCGGGATTGCTCGAGGCGATCGAGGGCGCGCGCACGCAACCTGAAGAAGTTGTCTCTGCCGCAACGA
Source organism: Pyrinomonadaceae bacterium (assembly GCA_035696765.1). GTDB lineage: Bacteria > Acidobacteriota > Blastocatellia > Pyrinomonadales > Pyrinomonadaceae > PSRF01. The sequence goes on from DASSEB010000158.1 coordinate 10,042, forward strand.
CCGTTACGCCGAAGGCGAAGCAGGGCGACTTGCTCGCACTGATTAGCAAGGTCGGTGTTACGCTGCTTTCTTCGGACACTCTGAATGAAACCCTCGAACAGATCGTGCAACTCGTATTCGAGTCTGTGCCCGCGGATCGCTGCCTGATCATGATGCGTGATGAGGGTAACGAAGACTTGCGCGTCGCCGTAGCGCGGCTGAGAGATCGTGTTGGCGAAGTCGGCGAAATCCGCGTTAGTCGTAACGTGCTCGATGAAGTGGTGATTCGCGGTAACTCCGTGCTGACTTCCGATGCGCAGCACGACCCGCGTTTTGCGACCGGTACTGTGGTGCTTCAGGGAGTTAGATCGGTTCTGGCCGTGCCGCTTGGAGTGGCTGAAAAAGTTTTCGGCATCATCTATGCCGATTCGCCGATCGCGGAAGGCCGTTTCACTCAGGACCACTTGAAAGTCCTGACTACGCTTGCTTCGGTCGCTGCGATCCGTGTCGAGAACGCGCGCCTGATCGAAGCGAGACTCGAGCGCGAGCGTTTCGAACGCGAGCTCGCGTTGGCGAGCGAGATTCAGCAACGATTCCAACCAACGGCGCCACCCCACGTCAATGGTTATGAGCTGCAAGGCATCAGTTTTCCGTGTTACGAAATCGGCGGAGATTACTACGACTTCATCGAGCGCGAAGATGGCCGGCTGGTGATCGCGTTGGGCGACGTTTCCGGCAAGGGAACTGCCGCGGCGCTGCTCATGTCGTCACTGCACGCGGCGATTCACGCGCAGTCGGCGTCACACGATTCGCTGGTGGCGACGATCTCAGCGGTCAATCGTTATCTCGCGGACAACATTCCCGCGAATCGTTTCGTGACGCTCTTTTACGCCGAGCTCGATCCTGAATCCGGCGCGCTCTCGTTTTTGAATGCCGGACACAACCCGCCGCTGATCGTTCATTCGGCAGGGACTGTCGAACAACTCGCGTCCGGAGGTTTGCCGCTCGGAATCAAACCTGATGCTGAGTATCGCGAGGGCCGTACGCAGTTGCAGCATGGAGATGTGCTCGTGATCTATTCGGACGGCGTGACGGAAGCTCTCAGTCCAACGGGTGAAGAGTTTGGCGCGACGCGTTTGTATGAAGTCGTGTCGCGAAACATCGAGGCGTCCGCTGCGGGGATACGCGATCGGATCGAGTCGTCGTTGACGAAGTTTGCGCAGGGAACGAGTGCTGCCGACGACATCACGCTGGTGATCGTCAAGAGACAGCCATAGCATCATTGCCAATTTTCGATTGCCAATTGCCAATTGTAACTTGAATCGTTGATTTGCCGCTCCCGCAAGTTAATGGTTCCAATAGCGCCCGCCAAATTAATAGTTCCAATTTTAACCGTCCAAGCTGACGCACTCGCCTTCCACAGGTGGCTTGTGCGGCAACATCATTGCCGATTAGAGCAATTCAGTTTGCGTGCTCTTTAACAAACTTGAGGCACTGTCCCTGATTGCGAAACGCCGGTGAGGTGAACCGCTGGTAGCCACCATCTTTGCAGTCATCTTTACTCCGCGGTTGAAGGTTAGTGATGGCGATTCCGGCTGGACAATTATCGAAGTTCGGAATCGATGTAAGCAACGTGTTCGTGGTCGTATCGATGACGTCGACCGTATTGATCGTCAGAGCGTGTCCGCCGTTCGACACATAAGCCCGTGTGCCGTCAGGCGTCAGAGCTATAAAAGACGGACCGCGGGTAAGCTGGATACTGTCGACGACCGTATTGATCGTCGTGTCGATGACGGAGATGCCTAGCACGACGACAACATACGCACGCTGACCATCCGGAGTGATAGCTAGTGGTCCGATTGGCAAGTGAACGGAAATGGTGTCAATCACTGTGTTCGTGGCCGTGTCGAGGACGAAGATCGTGTCGGCCTGTGCCGTGATGTAGGCGCGCGTCCCGTCTGGTGTGATCTCGATTGACCCCATGCCGAACGTGAGGGGGAAAGTATTGACTATCGTGTTTGTCGCGGTGTCGATTATCGATACCGTGTTGCTGAGAGTGATCTCATTGTTCAGGACGTAGACGCGCTTACCGTCGGGCGTTGCGGCAAGAGCATCGCAAAAGGGATCTGCGATTGAGGCCGTCACAGTGTTGGTGCTTGTATCGATGACCGAGATCGTGCCTTCTCCGCTGCTTACATACACGTGGGCGCCATCGGGGGTAATGGTTATTCCCGACGGAAACTGGCCAACCGCAATCGTGCTAATGACCGTATTCGTTGCCGTGTCGATAACGGAGACGGTATGGTCGCCACGATTAGTCACGTAGACTCGTGAGCCGTCCGGTTTCGCCACTGGCAAAAGCGGACCTGCGCCGACAGGGATGTCGGTGATGACGGTGTTTGTATCCGTGTCGACGACGGAGACTGTGTTACCGCAAAGGTTTGCGATGTAAGCGCGTGTTTCCGCTTGTATGCTGGTCGCACCGTTTGGACCGCCGCTGATCAGCAGTAACACAACCGAGGTCGCAGTGAGAAAGAGATCGCGGAGACGTTTGGTCGAGCTGAGCATGAGATAAGTCCTTTCAAGTGGGGCGGTTCGAGCCGTTAGGAGTGGTGGGCGATGCCTTTTTTCAGACGCACTCTGAACCGCAGCTAAGGATGGGCATAGTATAGTCGCTCGGATGAAAAATAGAAACGCAGATCGACGTGGTTAAGGTAGCAACTAATTGGTTCCAGCAGCGGCAAAGAATTGGTTCAAGTCACAGCAATTTAATCGGCAATCGGCAGTTGGAAATCGGCAATTTTGTTATGGATTCAGACACTGACATCGGTGGTCCGCTTAATAAATTCCCGGTCACCAACCATTCCGCGATTGTAGGCGCCCGCAGTGACGATCAACTCACACGGCGGCGCGCATTCGATACCATCCTCGCGAGTTACTGGAAACCAGCTTACAAATACATCCGCCTGAAATGGCACGCGGATAACGAGGACGCGAAAGATCTGACGCAGGGCTTCTTCGCCAACGCATTCGAGAAGAACCATTTCGCCGGCTACGACGCCCGCAAAGCCAGCTTTCAAACATTTCTGCGAATGTGTCTGGACGGCTTTGTCTCAAACGAGCGCAAGGCTGGGCGCCGTCTCAAGCGCGGCGGCGACATGGACCACTACCAACTCGACTTCGTCGCGGCTGAAGCCGAGCTGGCGGCACATGCTTCCGAGTCGTCGTTGAGTCCCGAAGACTACTTTCATCGCGAGTGGGTGCGTTGGATGTTTACCACCGCTGTGGCTGCGTTGCGCGAACGCTGTGAAGCATCAAATCGCACGGTGCAGTTTCAACTGTTTGAGCGTTACGATCTGCGAGACGACGCGGATGTTTCCTACGCTTCGCTCGCAAAAGAGTTCGGCCTCGAGCCGGCAACGGTCACCAACTACCTCGCCGCTGCGCGTCGTGATTTTCGTAAGATCGTCTTGGAGAAGCTGCGTGAGATAACAGCCACCGACGAAGAGTTTCGCACCGAAGCACGCTCCTTGCTCGGAGTCGATGTGAAATGAAGTGGCTCTCTGACGACAAATTGAGACATCTGAAGACCATCGTTACTGATCCGGATTTCAGCTCAACCAAGTACACCTTCGTAAAGGAACTCGCGCGCGGAGGCATGGGAACCGTGTACCTCGCCGAAGATCGCGAGCTCAACCGGCTCGTCGCAATCAAGGTGCTGAATACCCCTGAGATGACTGACGATCTCCGCGGCCGCATGGTCCGCGAAGCACAGATCATCGCGCGGCTCGAACATCCGGGCATCGTTCCCGTTCACGACGTCGGCACATTGCCGGATGGCCGTGTCTTCTACGCGATGAAGTATGTTCGTGGCAGCCGCCTCGACGAGTACGCAGCGCAAAACACGTCTGTTCGCGATCGGTTGAGAAAGTTTCAGGCCGCCTGCGATGCCGTGGCATTCGCGCACGCGCACGGAGTCATTCACAGAGATCTCAAACCGCAGAACATCATGATCGGCTCGTTCGGCGAAGTGCTCGTGCTGGATTGGGGCGTGGCGAAAATTAAGCCACGGATGAACGCGGATGAACACACATCAGATCCCGATCCGTTTTCATCCGCGTTCAGCTATGGTGATACAAACCACGGAACAGTGATCGGCACGCGTAATTACATGGCCCCGGAACAGGCCCGCGGCGAAATCGATCAACTAGACGAACGCGCGGACGTTTATTCACTCGGCGCGGTTCTTGGTTTCCTGCTGAAGGATCAACCCAAAGTCAGCAAAGCTGCTACAGCGATCTGTTTAAAAGCAACGGCTCGTCAGAAGGAAGACAGGTATGCGACTGCGTCCGAGTTGTCGGCAGATATCGGCCGGCTGCTTGACGCCCAACCAGTGTCGGCCTACCGCGAAGGTGTCCTTGAAAAGACCAGCCGCTGGGTGAGCAACAATCGTTTTCTGGTTTTACTCGTGCTTGCATATCTGTTGATGAGAATTTTTTTCGTTTTCACCTCTCGACCTTAAAGATTTCTCGCCGGACGTTTAATAGAAGGACAGAAACGTTTAGCTAGAGGAGAAACACGATGTCCAAACCCCTGATTGGAGTAGTGCTCGGAGCCATCCTCGGCGTCATCGATGGCTTAACGGCGTGGTTCACGCCGGCGGTGAGAGATCAACTCGGCGGAATCGTTATAGGTTCCACGCTGAAAGGCATCATTGCAGGAATCGCGATCGGGTTCTTTGCGAAAAAGTTTCATTCTTTGCCGATCGGAATCCTGTTCGGCCTTCTTGTCGGCGCGTTCCTGGCTTACCTCGTGGCGTTTATGCAGGGCGGCTATTACTTCGAGATCATTGTGCCCGGCGCGCTGGTCGGATTAATCGTGGGCTTCGCCACGCAGAAGTACGGAAAAGTAACCACAGATTTACGCGCACAAGAAAAATCTGTGTAAATCCGTGACTCTAATCACTTGGCTTCCCTTGCAGCAGCGGTTCTGACTTGAGCGTCTGTGGACCATTCTCGTTACACATCGCAAACGACGCACCTTCGTACATCGTCACGCCCGCGTACTCGCCTTTCGCGTTCAGGATGTAAAAGTTGATCCCGAAGTTCGGCAGGCCTCTGTTGTTCAAGAGCCTTTTCTCGATCGTGTTGCTTTTGATTCTGTTCAGAACTTCCATGCCCGCATCTTTCGGATGCGCGCCACGACGCATCTCTTCGACAATCACAAACGAACAAAGGTTGAAGAGATTCGCCTCGCCGCGACCGGTCGATCCGGCAGCGCCGACCGCGCCGTCGACATAAAGTCCGGCGCCCAGGATCGGCGAGTCGCCCAGGCGGCCGGGGATCTTCCACGCGAGGCCGCTGGTTGTAGTAACTCCGCAGATCTCGCCTTTCGAGTTGATGCCGTCGCAGTTGATGGTGCCGTGCAGGTTTTCTTCGCGTATGAGTCCTTCGGCGAGCATCTCGAGCGCCGCGCGATGCCCGGCTTCGGCACGCTTTTTCGGATCGAGATAGTGGCCGGGGTCTGTTCGACGTTTCCACTCGAGCCACTGCTTGCGCGAGTTTTCAGTGTTGAGATCGTCTTCGATCTTGAATCCCATGTTGCGCGCAAACTCCTGCGCCCCCTTGCCGACGATGAGATGGTGATCCGTGTATTCCATTACCGCCTTCGCCACGAGTGAAGGAGTGCGCACGCCTTCGAGTGCGCCGACCGCGCCGGCGCGTTTCATTGGCCCATGCATGCACGACGAGTCGAGTTGGACGATGCCGTCGGCATTTGGCAAACCGCCGTAGCCCACGCTGTCGTCGAGTGGATCGAGTTCGACGATGTTGACGCCGGCGATGACTGCGTCGAGCACGTCCGAGCCGCCGGTAATCATCGTGAAGGCCTTCTGCACCGCCGTCATCGTGCCACCGTTTTTGAAACGGTTGCCATTGGCGGACGAGATGACGAGCGGCTTGACGACGCTCTGTTTGAGAATCATCGGAGCCATGGGTACAGCGATGCTTGCAACAGCTCCGTTACGAATGAACTCACGACGTTTGATTTTTCTCATGGTCCCTCATTCTGCCACAGATCGGTGTAAATCTGTGGTCTAGTTTTTCAACGCGTCTTTTATCCTCTCGGCGGTCTTTGGCCCGATGCCGTCCACCATGTCGAGGCCGCCGGAGGCGACGAACAGTTTCAGATCTTCCAACGACGAAACCTTGAAACGCTGGTGCAGTAGTCCCGCGGTCTTTGGACCAATGCCCGGGATCTCTGTTAAGTCGAGAATTGATTCAGGAGTCTCGGCCGTGAGCCGGTCCCACGCATCAAAAGACCCACGCTCCAACAGCTCGATTATTTTTTTCGCGATCGCTTTGCCGACTCCCGGAATTTCCTGCAAACCTGTCACACCGTCTTTCGCCGCGATCTCTTTCAGGGGTGTGGGCCACACTTCGATCGATTCCGCGGCGTTGCGATACGAGCGCCAGCGAAACGGATCGTCGCCGCGAATCTCCATCAACGCGGCGAGGCGATAGAATCGGCGTGCGATTGCGTCGTTGTCCATTAGGATTGTGCTTAGTCTAACGTCGCGAGCAGAGTAATATCAAAGGGGTTTGGCAGATCGCTTTCGACAGGAGATCTCAGTTGGACGATAAAAGAAGAAAAATCCTAGCGGGCATTTCGCTCGCGGGCGCGGGTGTGTTGCTCAACGCCTGCCGCAACACCCCGAATCGCACCGGCAGCGCGACGAATGAAGAAAACAAAAACGATGGACCAGCGCCGGGTGAAGCTGCGTCCGTTGAAGTCACTGCGGTTGAGGACTTGATGCGCGAACACGGAATTTTGCGCCGCGCTTTGCTCGTCTACCAGGAGTCCGCTGTACGGCTGCGACAGGATCCGGCGTCAGTGCCGCCCGATGCACTGGAGAAGACCGCAAACCTCTTCCGTGTTTTTGGCGAAGACTATCACGAGCAGAAACTGGAAGAGGTGTACATCTTTCCGATCGTCAGGAGAACACCTGGCCCCGCACCTCCATACGTCGACGTGCTGCTGGCCCAACATACTCGCGGACGCGAAATCACTGACTACTTGTTGTCGATTACGAGCGCCGATCAGATTCCGTCGCATAGCGTCGAACCGCTGGCGAAAGCGATGGACGCGTTCGTGCGCATGTACGCGCATCACGCGGCGATTGAAGACACGATTATTTTTCCGGCATGGAAGGCCGTGACTGGGCAGTCAGAGTTGGACGACCTCGCAGCGCGGTTTGAAGAGATCGAAACGGAGCAGTTTGGTGGTGACGGATTCGACGCGGCGCTCAAACGCATCGAAGAAATCGAGACGAGTCTCGGATTAGCAAACCTCAACATGTTCACCGCGCCGCCCTTGACCAGGTAAAGCAAACACGGATTACACGGATTTGATCTGGATAATCGGTTTTTGTGATCCGTGTAATCCGTGGTTCGCTTTACTTTTCCTGCTTCACGTATGACAATCCGGCGACGGACGGAGGGGCCCTCACGCCTCCAGGCACCTCAAACCTTAACCTCTAACCTTAAGGAGCCAAAATGACTTTCATTCAATTCGCCGACGAACCAAGCCAGGAAGAACGCATCGCAAAACTCCGTGCAGAGTTGGAAAAACTTGGCGGCAGCACCACGTCGCTCGAGTCAATGCCGGCCGACATGGAAGAAGAATTTCTGCGGCACGTACTCGAATATGAATCCGCCGAGCCGATCAGTCTCATGCGTTTGCTCGAGAATTCCGGGGTGGAAATACCAGCTCCTGACAAGCTGGACAAGGACGCGCTCAGGATCAAGTTAAAGGAGATTATCGACCGCATGGCTTCACTCGGCGCTTATCTCCTGCACACGAACCACCTTTCTGATCGAGAGCTATACGAGTATCTCTATCATGATGGCTTGCGTGAAGAGGCGGTGCTCTTTCCGGAGAATCCGAGCTATGCGTACATGATCGACCTGACGGGCAGTGGGAGTGAAGAAGACAACCAGTTCTATCTTAAGTACTACGCCGACGAGGAGCATCGACGCCAGTGGGCGCATGATTGGCCGGACGATCCGCTGCCGGAGCATGCGGAGCCGCCGTATGATCGCGACCGGTTCCTGCCGCAATCGCCGTTAGTGTAGCCTGCTGAGACAGGATTACAGGATGAATCTTGATAAATCCTGTAATCCTGTCAGGCGACGATCATCGTTCCTGTGCCTTTGTCCGTGAAGACTTCGGACAGCAGCGCATTGCGTTTCCCGCCGTTGATGATGTGCGCGCTGTGAACGCCGCGGCGCAACAGCACTGTGATGCTCTGCAGCTTCGGAATCATCCCGCCG
>DASSEB010000159.1:0-22969 GCA_035696765.1 Pyrinomonadaceae bacterium
GAATGAAATCACCGTCGGCATTTGCTGCTTGCCACATCCAGTAACGGGTCCGGCCAAACTGCTGAATCTCGAGGTGATGGACCATGAAGTCTTCCGCCCTGGGAGCCCATGGAATCCAGATGTCTGCGGCGATGCTGCTGCCCGAGCCGACCACTCGGTTTGAGCCGCGGGAGTTTGGGTTCTCTCGATTAAGAACCTGGATGGTTGAGCGCGAGCGGTTCTCGATGCGTTTGATGGCAGTTATTCCCACAGGTAACCTCCTACTATCGTCGTTATAAGAACTACGACGCTGTTGGAGGTTTTCCTTTTACCGAATGGGAATCATGTCAATCCTGTAAAACTGACTTAAGAACTTACCCGGGATCGCGGTCATCCAGAATTACCATGAAGCAGTTGGCTGGCCTGGATCCTCTTGGCCCTTTGCACGCGCCGTTGCGTTCCGGGAGGCTGATTTGCTGCTCTGGATTGATCCCCGCTGGTAGGTTCTCGTCGAGAAGGAAACAAGAGTCAGCGGTTTCCGTCAGTTTGAGATCGATACCGGAGAACAATTGAATCATTCCCTCGAAAGCTTTCATGGCGTGCTGGGGATCCACCATAAAGTTTGGTTCCGCAAAGATGTGATAATGAATGATTGATGGTGGTCGCTTTTGTCGTACCCAGGCCTTGAAAGGTTCCAACCTGAGATTGCTGTAATCAACAACTCGATACCGCATGAGTTGAACGGTGGGGAATGTCGGTGAAGTACTTTCCTTAGGAGCGTCGTCTCCGGCGAATTTTGCCTTGACATATCGCAGCGGAATTATCTCCCTCGGGAAAGGCAAACGAATCAGACAAAAGCTGTCAGCCATGTTGATGCCCTTCACGCCGGAAAGAAACAGCACCTGCTCTTTTTTCAACGCCGGCCATGGATTCGGACGTGCCGGATCACTCACGCCGGACAAACGGTACCATTCGCCATCGCGCAGTTTCTGTTCCTGCTTCCAAAGCCCGGCAAGATATTCATGGTCTGTCACCTTTGGAGTAAGGACAGCGATGTAGTCGTTCTTTATGACAAAGGCGAATAGCCCATGAAACCAGAGACAAAGTTCCGGGGTCGGCTCGCGTGTTTGAGAAATTGCGCTTTCCAGCGGACTCAGGGCCGATACTACCGGCGTCGCGGCCAGGCTCTTTAACAAATTGCGTCGGGTGATTTGGTTCATAGCCACCTCCTTGAGCAATTAATGAGTGTGGATCGTGAATTCAATCATTCACTACTGACCGAAGACAGTGAAAGCTGCCCAGTAATAAGGATGCCGGGTGTCGGTATTCGTGCGCAGCTGAAGTTCCGCAACTCTTACAGAAGATATTACTGAAGCGCCAGCCAGAAGGTTGTCATAGAAGGTCTGCATAAACCTGGCCGTGATTCGCGAATCCACGTTCCAGCGCGTCGCGAGTACCTGCGATACACCAGCGCGAAGAAACAGATTGACAAGGCTTTCAGCACTACCCTCGCCCGCGTTCTCGTCTTTTGCCGTCGAACAAGCAGAGAAGACCGCTAGTTGAATGCTACTCAAGTTCAGCGACGCCACACCGTTGCTGTCTAAGATCGCTGTGTCACTTGTTCCGTGATGAGTTTGCAAATCAGGTCGCGCAAGCAGCAGGCCTACATGTTCGGACATAATCAATGCATGTCCTGCGAAATGAAACAGCTCGGACTGCGGCAGCTTGTGCTTGACCGTTTCCAGCGTTGCACCGCGACCTGTAAGCAGAGTTGAAGTCTTAAACTTCGAGGCTACGTAGTTTGCTTCCTGAAGGGCGTCTCCCAAGGGCTCGAGACTTTCTGCGAGATCTCCGGTTAAAGCCGGCGCTCCCACGATCAGAGCCTTCTGACTTGATGAAATGTTCGACGCCGGCGGACGAAACGATCGTCGGTGAAGCAGCCCGCGCGATAACACTATGTCATAAGAATCTCCGAGGTATCGATCTTGCCGGTCGAGCAGAGCACTTAAAGGAATGTTGGCAATGGCCTCGTCGGTTTCAATCACCAGTGTGTGTGCATCGCGCGGAGGCAATCGATCAGATACCGGACCAATTAACAGATCGTAAAGCTGCCGGGCATTCTTTTGCAGGGCGGGGAGATCAGAATTCGGATTTGCACATTGTTCAGAGAATCTCTGTACCAGACGCTGTAGTTCGTCTTGTGCAATAAGAACCTGCTTTCCAGTCACACCTTGTTCGTCAATCACCCAGATCAGCAGGCGCTTGGGCGCTTGAAGATAGACGAGCACCGTTTTATTAGTAAGGTCTAATAGCTCGCGGGCTTGAGGCAGCGCCGGCAGGGAAGGTCCAGCATCGAGATTGGCAAAATTTATACTGTCGGACCCATCCGCCACGGCTGCATCCTCTCGAAGGGCGGCACCGCGATACCACTCCCAAACGGCTAATGCACCTTCGACGTCATTAGAGTCCCATCTGATTTCGGTGACTGCTCGATACACTTCGCGCGTGTCGCGCATCCACACCTCACGTTCCCGCTCATCTCGCAGTGAAGCGAGTCCTCGTTCCGTAACTGCCAAAGCTGCTCGAAATGCTCGCTCGGCTGCCGTGTGATCCCCTTTCAAATGCTGCAGTTCGCCGAGCGTCCTATAAAAGTTAAGAGCGGTGTGGTGACGCATGATCGTTGGAAGTTGCGCTCGCGCCGTAGACAAATGCGCGGACGACTGCTCCAGGTTTCCCCGTTCCGCTTCGAGTCTCGCCAGTTCGATCTCAAGGTCGGCTCGATAAGTTCTGGTCGTCTCGGTTTGAGGAAGAGCGGCGAAGAGATGTTTCGCACGGTCAAATTCCGCGATTGCAAGGGCCGGATGACCGGCCTGGGCTGCAGTCTTAGCTAACCGGTGTCGTGCGAACGCCTCTCCGAGTCGCTGCGGGCTTAGGGCGATGGCGGCGACAGCTTCTTTCGCCAAAATAAGCGCGAAGTTCCATTGCTCGCGCTTCTCAGCATGGAAACCCAGATCGGAATAGAACTGGTAAGCACGTATCGGCGGGTAAACACCACCATCCCAATAACGCGCCAGCCCTTCTCGGTCGAGCGAGGCAGCGGCGGTAGTGTTTCCCTGATCGGTGTGTAGTGCCGCGGCAAGGCCAAGCGCACGGAGAGAGACAGTGCTGTATCCCAACTTGCCTGCTAAATCTAAAGACGTTTCTATCGCTCGCTCTGATTCACTGAACTTACCCATTTTGGAAAGGCAATTTGATCGCGCCAGGAGGAGTTGGATCTCGATCCAACGGTATTCACCTGCGTTACGGGCCAGCGAATCACTGCTGACAAGGCAATCTTTGCTTTTGCCCGAGCGATCGAGTGCATAGAGTGCTTCCAACTGAGATCGGGAGCTTCCGGCTCGGCTCCCGATATCCTGAAAGAGTTGTTGTGCTCGAATCGCAGTGCTCTCAGCCCGTACAAAATCTCCCGTAGCATTTGCGTTCGAAGCTTCCGCGAGCGCCAAAATGGCGCGCGAGAAACTCTTTGAAGGTGACGCCGTCAAGAGGTCTGAAAGCCATGGGTCCTGATGAGCGTCGCGCAAGATTACCGCCAGGCGTTCAAGGGCTTTCGTGGTAGCAGACGCCTTTGCATCATCACTCGCGGCGGCCGGTAGCCACTCTCGGACTGCAATGTCGAGGTAATCCTCACTACGGCGTTTCACGAGGCTTTCAGAGTCTTCACCTTGGTCTACTTCCTTAACGAAGGCAACAGGATCAAGCAATGGCTCAGTAGCGCTCCGCGTCTGTTCGTTTAACTTCTGTCGAAGACTGTTTACATGTTGATTTGCTTCGTTGGCCCACTCCCCCATCGAGTCCAATTGCAAGTAATGCTCCCAATCTTCCAGCGCCTGCCGGTATAGGAACATCTTTTCGTTAATGATGGCCCGGTTGAAACGAGCGATCGGATCGTTCGGATTCTTTGCCAGCACTTTACTCAGTAGCTCAATCGCCTTTCCGTAGTCGGCGGCGCGGTCGGCTCGCTCTGCTCGCTGGAAATATGCAGAGGCTAGGTCTGTCTGCAAAGAAGCTGAATCAGCTTCAACCTCCAATGCTTTTTGAAAGCTTGCGATTGCAGCCTCGTAGTTTCCCTCCAAAAGATCGGCTCGACCTTTCGCTTGCACCCAAACAGGGTTATCTGGTTCCTTTTGCAGACCGCGCGCGATTGCGGCTTCAGCCTCCAACAGAGCGGGAGGTCTGTTAAGTCGTGAGTCACCACCTGTAGCTCGTTCGACGTGAACGGGGCCATACTGCGCTCCCTGAAATCGAAGTTCGAGATTGCGCCGCTCGCCATATGCCTGGGCCAACAATTTATCTGGCGTCCCCGAGTAATACTTGCTGACGATCAGAAACAGCATCACGCCGACAACGATCGCGGCCGCAGCTCCCAGCGCCCACGGCTGCCATTTCGGAAATGACATCCATCTTCCTGGCAGCACCTTAGCCGGAGCTTTAGACGGCGGGCCGCCTTGCACTTGTGATTTCGCTGCAAGCTCGCCTGCCATTCGTTTCTGCCAAGCTGGGTCAGAACTCTTAAGCTGCGAGATCATCTCTTGTTCCCGCGGCGTAAACTCATCGTCAAAGTCTACGGTCGCTTGTCGGAGTAATGGTCCACAATGATCACAGTTGGCAGCATGCCGCAAATGTTCGCGGGCTTTTTCTGACTCAACTTGTCCTGCTGCAACGAGGGCCCACTCGCTCGCCGCGGGGCAATCAGCACGTGGCGCTGCCAAGCCCCGACTTGGCGTAGTTAGACCTAAGCGCTCGAAATCCTCTTGACTGAGGTGTTCGCCTGAAGTCTCTTCCAATGTAGATCTATCCCTCTCTTAAACTACGATTTTGGCGGCTGCGAACCTTTCGCGTTGACTAATCGCGTCTCCACCATTCGCGTGCGGACCATTTTCGTCATTCGCAGAATCGTGCTCTCCACACCTTTTATCGTCAACCCGATTGTGGGCAAAGATGCAATGGCCCTGGTTGTAAGTCCCTGCCGGTAATAGAGCCAGAAGATTGTCCGGTCCCGGTCCGCTGTGTCCGCTGAAAGGCCCGCGTTTAAATGAGCATCGATCTCCCGCAACAGGATTTGGCGCTCCATTGCATCCTGACTTCCAAAAACCTCGTCCGCGCCGCTTCGATTCTCGAGTGTTGTCAGATCTTCTACGTTTTGATCGCCACCGCGTTTTTCTGAATGCAACGATTTGAAGCGATCATGAACTACGTTGGCGGTTATGACCTTCAGGTATCCATAGATTGCGTCGGGATGCTTTGGATCATAAGCGCGTAACAGTAAGTAATCGTTGGCGCAGAGTTTTAAATACATTTCCTGGATCAAATCGTCCATTGTCGTGGGAGACGACTTTCCCCATTTCTGGGTCGTCCGAAATACCACGACGGCAATCAAGCGGTGATAGCGGCGCATGAATTCCTCCCACGCCCCCACGTCCCCATTAACACACCTTTGGATAAGCGCTTCAGGGCTTAATTGCGCAAACGACACAGAGGGCGCTTGGGATTCCATCTCGTCAAAACTCGATGTCGTCTTAGTCTCCCGTTAAAACACCAACATTGAAACTAGAGGTTTCCCAGAGTATGAGGCCAGGAGGCCTGGATGCGGAAGAGCAAATCAGCAAGCGTTCTGATTGGAAATTGGCAACAACAGGTGGCGGTCCAATAACGTTTTGCTCCATCGCTGGCGCAGGCGACCAGAGATAGTTTTAAGATGCGCACAAATTAACTAACATTACAGCGGCTGGCTGGTCCAAATAACACTGTAAGTTTGGGTCTGAGGAACTTACGCCCGCTTGGCTCAGTAAATGGGCTCACGCTCACAACATAAGCTTTTTCAGTTCATTACAAAGCTGAATTTGAACGTTGACGGGAAGGTTGACGGCAATTTCCGGACTAGCATCATTTAGCGCCTTTCCTTCCAACTGCCGCAACCCGTTCGCTCCGCGGCCCATACCGCCATGAATTTATCTACCGCATGCGATACCGGTCAAAAATAAGAGCCATTTGTGCGTGCCGTTCACTCTTAATTGCTGATTACTGGCCATCACGAGCAGTTGATGGCTAACTTATTACGCAGTCGGAATCCGCGCTAGGAAAGCCGTGATGACTAAGAAGGAACAGGTGATATCAAAGCTCGAGCATGGCCCTTTAGGAATACGAAACCGCGAAACCGAGGTGGCTGGATGATTCAAGCAATTGAAGGAAACTCTCAAGCGCCGCTCTTCTATTTTGAAGAGAGGCGAAGGCGAAGTGCGCGCGAACAGCTAGCTGCCGCTCAAGCACTGAATTAGCGTGCGCTATGCAAGGGCGCCGGATTCCGATCCGGGAAAGCCGTGATTCCCTACCCCTTTGAACCCTTGATTTTCAATTCGCCGTTCTCGTGTCGAGGCATCTCACCCAGCGCGGTGAGCGCGATTGCACAACCTTTGGTGCGTTCTATAATGTAGCGTCATGAAAAGATCATACGCTCGCTGCTTGACGCTGCTCGCCGCCGTACTCTCATTCGCAAGTACGTTCGTTATCGCCCAAACGCCGCCGCGCGTTACACCGATGACACCGGACGTTGTCGAGAAGTACGACCAGACACTTCCATCCGCCGACTATATCCGGCGCGAGGTCATGATCCCGATGCGCGACGGCGTCAAACTCTTCACCGTCGTAGTGATGAAGAAGGGCGTTACCAAAGCACCAATCCTGCTATCGCGCACTCCCTATAACGCGAGCGGTTCGACGGGCCGCGTCAATAGCCAGCGCATCGTCGACATACTCGAAGTAATGGACACAGAATTTGTCACAGACAACTACATCCGCGTGTACCAGGACATCCGCGGCATGCACCGCTCTGAGGGAGAGTGGATTCTCAATCGGCCGCTCTCGGGACCATTGAACAAAACCGGCATAGACGAAGCGACTGATGCCTACGACACCATCGAATGGCTGGTGAAGAACACGCCGGAGTCGAACGGTAACGTCGGCGTCATCGGTTCGAGCTACCTGGGCTTCACGGCGTTGATGACGTTGATCAACCCGCACCCGGCACTTAAGGCAGTGATCGCACAGAGCCCGATGGTCGATGGCTGGATGGGCGACGATTGGTTCCACAACGGCGCGTTCCGCATCAGTTCGCTCGGCTTTCCACTGAGCCTGGGATTCAACAAGGGCAACGGCGGCGGCGAATTCGCTCTCGGCGGTGGCGACGATTACACGCGCTATCTCGAAGCCGGGTCGATGGCAGACTTCGTGAAGATGGTTGGCGCCGAGAATGTGCCCGGCATCCGCAAATTTCTCGAGAATCCTGCCTACACCGATTTCTGGTCGCTGCAGGCCGTCGACAAATGGCTCGCGGCGCGGCCGCATACGGTGCCGACGATGCTCGTGGTCGGGCAATGGGACCAGGAAGACAGCTACGGTGCCCCCGCCGTCTATCGTGCGCTCGAACCAAAGGACAAAAATAACGACCGGGTATCACTCGCGATCGGTCCATGGCGACACTCGGGCTTTAATCACTATGGCTACGACCTCGGCGCGATCACCTTCACGGGCGACACGGCGCTGGAATGGCGCGTGAAATACGCGAAGCCGTTCTTCGATCATTGGCTGAAGGGTGGCCCTGATCCCAGGACGCCCCCGGTGCTCACTTATGCGACGGGCGTGAATCAGTGGAACGTGTCGCAACGCTGGCCTATGGGCGCTGCGAAGCCGATCTATCTGGCGGCAGACGGAGTGGCCACGTTCAACAAGCCCAGCGCCACCGGGCATGAAGAGTACATCAGCGATCCTGCGAAGCCAGTTCCCTTCATCCCGCGCCCGATCGCCATGGACGATCCCCTTCAGTGGAAGCCATGGCTGGTCCATGACCAGCGTTTCGTAACCGGCCGTCCGGACGTGGCAGTCTGGACGAGTGCACCGCTCGAAAAGGGAGTTCACATCATGGGTGCACCCGAAGTGGAGTTGTTTGCATCCACGACGGGTACTGATAGCGATTGGGTGGTCAAACTCATCGACGTCTATCCAAACGACGTTCCAGAAGCCGCCTCGCAAGGGGCGAAGCCGTCGATGGCCGGGTATGAATTAGCGATCGGTATTGAGATCTTCCGCGGCCGCTACCTGAAAAGCTTTGCGAAGCCCTCGCCACTCGAGCCAGGCAAAGTGGAGCGCTACAAATGGAAGCTGCCCGACGTGGACCACGTATTTCGGCCGGGTCATCGCATCATGGTCCAGGTGCAATCGACGCTCTTTCCGTTGTACGACCGCAACCCGCAAACGTATGTCGAGAATATTATGTACGCGAAGAAGAATGACTATAAAAAGGCGACTCAGAGTATCTGGTTCGGCGGTGAGAATGCCAGCTCTGTAGTGTTGCCGGTGGTTCAGTAAACGTCGGTGGTGATGTATTGTTGGTGTGGTCCAGTATGGACTCCGACCGACGCAGTCAGGGACGCTCTACCCTTCGATGACTCCGGCACAATCAAATCAAATGAGTTATCAAAGGCTTCTAGCCCCTAACTAATACTGCTGAAACGCACCAAGCGCATGTTTTATTACATCGCTCAAGTGCGTGTCCTTTAACGGACTTAAATCTCAGTCGACCCCTCTTACCTCGTTCTACCAGATGATACTAGGCAGTATTTATCGACGTTTCAGCCGTCAAAGCAAGCTGAGGTCATGCCTGGTATCACAAGGTTAGTCCCTCATCTTCTCCTCATCTTCATCTTCGAGCGTCTGCTTGAGTAATTGTAGGGAACGCATTATTAGGAGTCAGTCCGAGGACGTTTGCTTGAGTTAAAGATCGAACCGTCAAATCTTCATGGTTTGCACGCGGCGACTGAGGCATTGTAGAGCTCCTGCATTTTGCTGATGAAGGGTTTCTCGTAAAAGCTGACGTTGAACTTTTGCTCGATGCAGTTGGTGATTCTGTTGTCGAGTCCCTGGGCAGTCGCACGGTCTCTTACCCATTGCCCCAGGCCAGTGCCGATGGCTTCCGCGAGATTCACTTTCTCCTGCTTAAAAAGACTGGCCAGTGGTTCGCTACTGCCATGCTCCATGCGATAGTTGTAGACACTCCGCTGCACCCGGTAGCAATCAAATATCTTGCTCAGCATCGGATCTTTTTGGCAGTAGGCCAAAACCTGTGGGCCTTCCTGCGCCGCGAAATCTTTGATCGACTGCGACGGCGGCGCCGTTTGTGCAGCTGGGCGTTGCTTTGCGACTGGTTCCGGATCGTCGTCGGGTGTGGGAGCGGGTTTCGGTCTGGGCTTGTTAGCCGCTATGTCAGTCGGGTCAAACTTCCATCCCGTCTCGACCGCTTTGTGGTTGTTGGCACGCAGCCCGACAACTCGGTCATGAAGCAATCGCGTCGCTTCGCGCACAGTGGCCATGCTCGTGCAGTTGGCTAAGCCCTCGGCACCGTAATTCTTCTTGAGAAAATTATTGAAGGCGTTGTCCCAGGCCGGATCTACCCGCGAGCCGCTAGTGTCGAATACAGCACTGAAGTACGTCGTGCTTTCGTGGCCGATGGCGCAGATGGTGTGGGTCGGCGGCTGTACTTTGGGACCTATGATAAAGCCGTCTCCATGACCGACTGCGACTATGGGGCCTGGATTCCACTTGAGTTCCACAATCTGTTTGTTCGTTTGTTGCGCCTGGTTCATTATTTGGCGTCTGTTCGCTTCTGCCTGACTGAGGGTTTGGAAAACTCGACAACCGGTAGAGTAGTTGGCATTACTCTTGAAGTCATACTCCTCTACCAGGTAGTTCTTGAAGGCATTGTTTAGCGGGTTGGTGTCGAGTTGCGTCATGAAAGACGGAGAGACAACGTCGAAGATCTTGCTGACGTAAACAACGTTACCGCCCATCTCTGAGCTGCATGAAGCTGTCCATGTGGATCCCTGAAACAGATGGGTTGCTAACGCATCAGTCCGAAGGAGTGTGCCGGAAGCCAATGTTACAAAAGCCAGGGAAGAAATGAGCATGGTGTATCGGGAAAGACTCCGCAGAATCATAACATCTGCTCCTATGGATTGAATTGAACCCAGAAAATGGTGCCCGGGCGCGATTCCAACGCGCGACCTTCCGCTTAGGAGTCGGATTCACGAGGCTTTTGTTTTCAACAATAAAAACGCGTGTGCATACGTTGCATATTGTGCTTGAAGTGCTCAGTTTGTAAAGAACTGCGGGGCAACTGCGGGACAAACTTGGACCAAGCGCAACATTACTGAACGTTAATAAAAATCTCTCATCGTTGTGTCAGCCTAAGTAGAACCTCTACTTTCGCCGGCTGTTGTAAGGGGAAGCTTACAGTCTCGCAAAACTCATCAAGTGTTGTCTTACGGGAAACCAAAATAAGGCTGCGGCCTCCATTTCACTTCGTTCCATTCCGGCCGAGACATTCCATTAGTTTCCCCACATTCCTCCTTCCTACGATCTGCGAGTGTAAACATCGGACCATTCGCAGTCCGCTTCCTGCAACGCATAACACCGCTGTTGTCCTCGACTGTAAGACTTCGCTTTTAAAACAGTGTTTCCCCCGTAGAGACATTGGGCCACGAGTGGGTGCCCGAACGCACACCGAAGGGGCGAGACGAAGTGAAGCACTCGCAGCGAAGCGGAGAGTTGTGCGGACGGGCTCTCGTGGCACAATCGTCTCTACGTAGATAGGAAGTTTCGGAACAGCAAGTGTAAGTTCCCGAGAATGCCGGCTTTGAACGGTCCAGAGAATTTCTACTGACCAAAACCGGAAGTCTCTACTCATCGGTGGTCCTAGACTTGGGACACTTACAGACCAATTCGTTTCCCGGCGGGGCGATTCGATCACTCATTGAAGGAGATATAACTGGAAAGAGTTGGCTTGAACTACTGAAAGTTCAAAACAGGAAAGCCGCTGGGAACTGACTTTGGAATCTGTTTCTTCAGGCCGTCGGACGTTGCTCGTCTATCCAATAGGGCATTGCGCACGAAATCTAAGAGTTGCTGAAACTCGTGGTCCGTAAGTTCGATCGGAGTGGCGAGAATTGGATCGATGCGGGCCAGCACCGGTTCTATCGGACCCATTGGCGCCCTTAGATCTTGATCGATACCCGCTGTCCCAGGATCGTAGCCGCGCGCTGAGGCGAATACGTCCAGGTGATGACGAATCGCGTCTTCCAACCGAGTGAAAGCGCCGTTGTGGAAAAAGGCTGGTTGCAGCGCGACGTTGCGCAAGGGCGACGTGCGGAACTTGTAACGATCGAGAAGGTTCCCGGTAACTTGCTCGAGTCCGAAATCTTCATTCATTGCCGGCCCATCGAAGGATACGTTCCCAATCGCCGGTGCGATTTGTGGAACACCGATGACGTGTTGTGAAAAATCACTGAACATCTCGTTGGAGCTGCCTGAGACCTTATGACACTCCACACAGCGTGCCTTCCCGAAGAAGAGTAATGCCCCTCTCTTCTGGTCGTCCGTCAGCGCATTCCTCTGACCTTTTGCAAATTCATCGATCGGTGCATCAGCAAAGACCAACGAGAACTCAAATTCCGCAATCGCCAGGCCGAACATATCGAAGCTAATCGATCCACCCTCGCGAACCGTGGCAAAGATCTTTCCAAACCGCTTCCGGTATTCAGATACGTTGTTTATTCGTCTGAGGACCTCGTTACGAATGTCGAAGTTATCTCCGGGAAAGCTGAAGCCTGCGACTTCGACTCGTTCTGTCGGCGGAATGAAAGCCTGAGCAACCAGCAAATGAGGTTCGTACGAAAGCGTTCGTCCTTCCGGCAAGGGAAACTCAAACCCGGCGCTATTATCAAATGGATCATGAGAAAGAGCGGCGAAGCGCGAGTTCCACATCAGGTTCGGAAAAAACGCGGTGTTAATGACCATCGGCGTGCGTCGTTGATTGCGTGGGCCGACGCGATCGGGACCGACGATGCCGTTGTTATCGATCCCGATTGCGATTGACTGCGAATCGCCAAAGCCATTGGTGGGTGAGTGACAGCCGGAGCAGTTGTTATCGTTGTTCAGACCGCCGAGGGTGTCGAAGAACAGTAGCCTGCCGAGATCTACCAGTTGGTTATCCAGCTTACGACCGAGTCGCTGTTCGAGCGTTGACTCGATTCGGCCTGTGAAACCATGCTGCGCGAGTACTGCGGTCAGTTGTTTATCAAGCGTCGCACTGCTGACCGCAAACGTGCTCAATATCAAAAGCGAGACGACGACGATGAAGATTCTCATTGGTCCACCTCGGATTGTCTGTGTCACTCGGCGCGAGGATTGTGCTGCTCAAACATACCGTTCGGATTTTGCAGCCAAATCCAGGCCGTTAATTCCCATAGCCCGACGCCTTCGCTGTCCTCACGCCAGCGATCTGCGTCGCCACTGAATCCTTCAGGCGCTACACCTGGAGACATTGACAACGGCACGACGTATTCCACGGCTACCAATCGCCATCTGTCTCCATCGCGAAGGTAAAGAAGAATCTCCGGCCGGGCCGGATCAAACTCGCCGTCAAGCAACGACGGATTCAGCCAGTGACAGCCCTCTCCTTCCTCGCAGAAGTTTAGATTGATGTAGCCCTCTGCTTCCGCCTGTTCCACGCGATTAAATCGCGCCGTAGCTTTTCGAGCACTTGCAAGGTCGCCGAGGTTTTGCGGTGAGAGTTGATCGTCTACGCTGGTCATCGAAGTTCCCAACGCGGTGCCGATCAGTGTTAGAACGAGTATTGAAGTGACTAAGGCTTTCATTGAGGCTCCTTTTCTCTTTTGGATCTTAGATACTTGTTACCAGTGCCAAACCTGATCGTAGTCGTCCATCAACAGCGCGATATCGTGGCGACGGATGAATTTCACTCCGGCCATGCAGCTCGAAAGATCCACGCCGCGGTCTTCAAGATCCTCGCGGACGGCATAAACAGCTACACCCTTCGCGTGTAACCTGTTGAGGTCTTCGTTAGGCCGAGCCGGATGATTGATTCCGATCGTGCCTATCTTGATGGGTGGACATTCCTGCGGCACCAAATAATTGACTGCGTTTGACCTCAGCACTACACCGAGCTCCGCGCCCGCGTTCTTCAGGGCGCCGCTGAGCCACAGGATTGTGTCGTCTTGTTCTTCTAGAGTGGCCCGGTAAGCTGTTTCGACGATATTGAGAATCTTCATTTCGTACCTCCCGGCTTATTTGGTCGGAATGACGAGAGTGTTCGCTGATTCGCTCGCCATCTTGAAAAAGTCAGCGGGACTACCGCGCCGTACACCATCGACGACGTTCGCCGCGCCACGTTCGTCCACGCACAGACCGCAGTTAACCCACGTCAGGCGCGGCTTCTCGTTGCCTATTGCGAGCAGCGAACTGACGAAAGCTTTCGTGGTAGGATGTTCTTCCTCGTCAATGCTTGTGCCTTTTACAGGGTTGGCGTGTGGCGCCTGGTCTTTAAGTGGCAAGCAAACAGCCCCCTCGTAAGCAAATACGTTGACATTAATCCCTTGGTCCAACGCCGCGGAAATGATTCGCAACGCGGTCGTCGAGTTAGCCGATTCATACGGCGGATCCATTAGCGCCAGTGTCAGAGTTCGCTCGTTCATAGTTCCTCCTTAGACCAACAAACTAATGCCAGATCGCCTTCGTGTTTGCCTGCGCAATCGCGTCGACTAACCGGTCGATTCCCGATTCCTGGATGCCTTGCGCCAGCTCTTCGGCTTTAATACCGCGTTCGCGCAGCGAGAGGTCGTCCGCGAGTAATGTCACGCCCGCTTCCCTCAGACGTCGCAGTTGACCAGCGTTTTTTCGGGCCGCAAGCACTCCGTTCTGGACCAGAAATACCGTGACCGGGTGGCCACGTTCCTTGATGGCGATGGCTGTTTGTTCGACAAACTCCGTGTCGCGCGATTCGAATGGGTCCCTCGATTCGATAAGAACATAGGCTGTCACGTGTCTTCTCCTCCCAATTCTCCCCGTCATTTCCTAAAGGGTGACGTTCACCCTGTAAGCGAGAATTCCGGCAAAAGCGGCTCAAGGACCGGGAAAATTTTTTGAGCGTTGAGCAGCCTGAGATAGAATTCGCCAGCCTGCTGCTGCTGAGGAGCGCCGGTTGCGATGACGGAAGCCCAGACACATGACCTAACGCAGTTGCTAATTGAGTGGAGCAACGGCGACCAAACGGCACTCGACAAGTTAGTTCCGGTAGTCGAACAGGAGTTACGGCGTCTCGCACATCATTACATGAGGCGGGAACGCGCGGGGCACACATTACAGACCACCGCACTCGTTAACGAGGCCTTTGTGCGAATGGTCAATCGCAAAGGTGTCCACTGGCAAAACCGGGCTCACTTCTTCGGCATTGCCGCTCAACTCATGCGCACGATTCTCGTCGACCACGCGCGGAGCCACGCCTCCGCAAAACGAGGTGGTGGGGCGGACAAACTCGAGCTGAATGAAGCCGTGGTGATCTCACAAGACAAAGCGTCAGAGGTGATCGCTCTGGACGAAGCTCTGAAGCAGCTGGAATTAATCGATCCGCAGCAGAGCCGGATCGTGGAGCTCCGGTTTTTTGGAGGTCTGACGGTTGAGGAAGCAGCGGAAGTCCTGCACGTCTCACCTGCGACAATTAAACGCGAATGGAGTACTGCAAAAGCCTGGCTCTTTCGTGAACTTGCAAAACACTAAAAATCCACTTCGATGACACCCGAACGGTGGCAGCAAATTAAAGCTCTATTGGAGGAAGCACTGGAACGCGCTCCTCCCGAACGAGACGCTTTTCTCAACGAAGCATGCGCAGGGGATTTTAGCTTGCGCGCTGAAGTCGAAGCTTTGCTCGACTCACATGCGCGCTCTGGCGACTTCATTGAATCGCCCGCATACGAGGTATTGGCGGATTCGCTCACGCAAACGGACCTGGTTCCGGGCACGATCATTGGACCATACGAAATTATTCGCCGCCTCGGCTCGGGAGGAATGGGCGACATTTATCTCGCAGAAGACACTCGGCTCGGACGCAAAGTTGCGCTCAAAGCTCTGCCGGCGCACTTCACCAAAGATGCTGAGCGCGTTCATCGTTTTCAGCTCGAAGCAAAAGCCGCCTCGGCGCTCAATCATCCGAATATAATCACAACCTATGAAATCGGACAGTTAGACGAACTGCACTACATCGTATTTGAATTCGTCGACGGGCAGACGCTGCGGCGGCGCATGAAAACTGCGCCATTCACGATCGCTGAAGCATTGCAGGTAGCGAGCAGTGTAGCGGCCGCGCTGCTCGGCGCACATGAAGCCGGCATCGTGCATCGCGATATCAAACCTGAAAACATCATGATTCGCGCGGACGGTTTCGTGAAGATGCTCGACTTCGGCTTGGCGAAGTTAACCGAACGGAAACCAACAGTTTTTGAAAGTTCCATGCTGTTTCAGACAGAGCCGGGAATAGTGATGGGAACTGCTCCGTACATGTCGCCGGAGCAGGCGCGTGGGCTTGGTGTCGATCCTCGTACGGACATTTGGAGCCTCGGTGTGGTCCTTTACGAAATGTTGGCAGGTCGTCCGCCCTTTGCAGGACCAACCAACACCGACGTGCTGGTGGCAATCCTTGGTCGAGAACCTGTTCCGCTGCCGAGATACAGGCCGGAGGTTCCAACGGAGTTGGAATGGATCATTAAGAAAGCGCTCCGCAAAGATCGAGACGAGCGTTATCAAACGGCAAGAGAGCTTCTGGCTGACCTGAAGAACCTCGCTCAAAGACTGGACTTCGAACAAGAGCTGGAACGTTCGCTCGATACGGCTGACGCTCATAATCGCGCTTATCAGTCGCAAGCGAAGTCGTCGAGTCCCGCGATCGATTCATTGGCGATCCTCCCGTTTCAGCACAACGAGCCTCAGCCTGGCATGGAGTACTTTAGCGACGGCATCACCGAGTCGATGATCAATGCACTCTCACGCTTGCCGGAACTCCGTGTGATGGCGTGGAGCACTGTCTCACATTACAAAGACCGGCAAATGGATCCGCGGCAAGTGGGCCGCGAGCTCCGAGTGCGCGCTGTACTCACGGGCAGAATGATGCAGTCAACCGATCGTCTGGTGATCAAGCTGGAGCTCGTGGATGTCGGCGATGGTTCACAACTCTGGGCTGATAATTACACTTGCAATCCAGCAGACGTGCTCGATATTGAAACGCTAATTTCGAGTGAGATTTCAGAGCGACTGTTACTCCGAATTACCAACGAAGAAAAGAAGCAACTTGCCAGGAGCCCGACCGATAACGTCGAGGCATATCACGCGTATCTCAAGGGACGTTACTGCTGGAACAAACGGACCGACGAGGATGTCAGGAAGGCCATCGAGTATTTCAAAAAGGCCATTGATTGGGATCCCACTTATGCATTGGCCTACGTCGGCCTCGCAGATTCGTACCTGGTTCTCGGAGGCTTCGGCATTGCCACACTAGCGCCAAAAGATGCCTACCCCAAGGCGCGCGAGGCTGTCGAACGAGCGCTTGAGATCGATGACACGCTCGCTGAAGCTCACGCTTCGTTTGGGTATTGTCTCGCCGATTACGACTGGAACTGGACCGCAGCCGAGCGTGAATTTAACCGCGCTCTGGAATTGAAGCCCGGTTATGCCGTAGCGCACCACTGGTATGGCTTCCTCTTTCTCGCTGCATTTGGCCGTTTGGATGAAGCAATCGGGGAGATGCGGTATGCACTTGACCTCGATCCGCTTTCGCTGCCGGTTGGTTCAAACATTGGCCTAATACTCTATCTCGCCCGCCGCTACGAAGAGGCGCTGGCTCACTTTCAGCGGAATCTCGAGATGGACCGAAGTTTTGTATACACGAACTGGCAGATAGGTCTGGCCTATGAAGAATGCGGCAGGTATAAGGACGCAATCGCTGCTTTCCAGAAGGCGATCACCCTCTCTGGAACCAGTACGCTTCCCCGCGCTTTGCTGGCACGCGCTTATGCGCTTTCAGGAAGAAAAAGCGAAGCCCTCAACCTGCTTGATGAGCTAAACGAACTCTCAACCCAATACTATGTTTCTCCATACAGAATCGCGGCGGTTTATGCCGCGCTTGACGATAAAGACCGCGCGTTCCGGTGGCTTGACCATGCTTACGAATCTCGTGATGGTTGGCTGATTTGGCTGCTAGTTGATCCCGTGGTCGATAGCCTTCGTTCAGATGAGCGATTCACGGAGCTTCTCCGCAGAATGGGTCTACCAACAGCGCATGGTCCAGTGCCGGAGAAACAAGCGTCAGGCTCCCGTTTGATCCCATCGACGCAGGCTGAGCCGCAGCCTCGCGGGCGCTTCACCGAACGCTTTGGACGGAGCACGCTGATTACACTTCTGGCTGTCTTGCTGTTAAGCGCGGGTTATTTGTTAGTAAGGTTCTTCGCTGGAAGGAGAACGGCACACGCTCCGCAATCTGTGAGTTTTCAACAGGTGACATACCAGTCGGGTCCTGAGTTCTTCCCGTCGCTTTCGCCGGACGGCAGATCAACTGTTTATGCGAGTCGCGCGTCCGGTAACTGGGACATCTACTTTCAGCGCATCGGCGATGGAGACGTGATCAACCTAACAAAGGATTTCGTCACAGATGATTCTCAACCCGCTTTCTCGCCGGATGGCGAACGCATCGCGTTTCGCTCAGAACGCGACGGCGGAGGTGTTTATGTAATGAAGGCGAATGGAGAATCGCCTGTTCGCGTGTCGGATTTCGGTTATTCGCCTTCATGGTCACCTGATGGCGGACAGATCCTCGTCGGCACGGAGAAGATTCCGCAGCCTTCAACGCGTCCCACAAAAAGTCAACTTTGGATGATCGACTTGAAGTCAAGACAGAGACAGCTAATCTCAGAAGGCGATGCCCTGCAACCGACCTTTTCTCCTCACCAGAAGCGGATCGCTTACTGGAGCCGGCCTGATCGTTATGGACAACGCGAACACATTTGGACCATTCCCGTCAGCGGCGGTGAGTCTGTTGCGGTTACGGATGGCTCTTCGACCGATCTCAATCCAGTGTGGTCGCCTGATGGAAGGTACTTGTACTTCTCAAGCAATCGTGGTGGCAGTTCCAATATCTGGCGTGTGGCCATCGATGAAGATACTGGCATGGTCTCCGGCAACGCCGAAGCGGTCACCTCAATGGGTGCGAACACCTCGGTTCTATATCTCAGTTTTTCTCAAACGGGAGAACTGGCGTATTCCGCGCAAGCCGACATCAGAAATCTGCGGCGCATCTCCTTTAATCATGCGCAGGGAGCCGTCGGCAAACCAGTTGCGGTTACTGAAGGCTCGTTGCAGTTATGGTTTCCGGATGTGTCACCCGATGGCGAGTGGCTGACGGCGTATTCGATGGGCCAGCAACGACACATCTATCTTATGCGCACCGATGGTAAGAACCAGCGTGATCTCACGCCTGATAATTATCGTCATGCCTGGCCACGCTGGTCTCCCGATGGACAACGCATTGCGTTTACCTCGCGCCGGACAGGTGACTACGAGCTTTGGATAATGAATCGCGACGGCTCGAGTCTGCATCAGTTGTCTCAAAGCGGTGGCGGTCATTATTCACCCTGGTCCACGGATGGCAGCATGATCGCGTATTCCATCCACACACCAAAGAACGATTGTGTCATCATTAGTCCCGACAAGGCCTGGAGCGATCAAAAATTTGTTTATCTGTCGCCGCTGAGCGATGCGACCTTGTCTTTCGAAGGATGGTCATGGTCTGCGGATGGAAAGAAGTTGGCTGGTATAAGGCACCTGCCGAATGGAATTCATTCAGGCATTGGCATCTATGATCTGGAGACAAAGACTTACGACTGGTTAACTGATTTTGGCGATTGGCCCATTTGGCTCAACGACGATCGTCACCTGTTGTTTGTGAGCCAGGGGACAATCTATCTCTTTGACACCCGCTCGCGAAAGTACCATCAGGTATTTGTAGTCACGGATCAGGATGTGGACATCGGCAGTCCCGCGCTTTCGCGCGACAACCGCACGCTCTATTTCACATATGTCGCGGCAGAGGCGGATATTTGGCTAATGGATCTCGCCGCGAAATAACTGGACCACATGATCCTCGCCGAAGGTAAGGCGCTCACCGTGCTACAGCATCTTGTCGAAGGTTGCTCCGTCGCATAGAAAGCAATCCAATTCCTCCAGGCCAGTTTTGATTGATTCTTCTCCTACCTAAATTTTTCCGGGATGCCTCAAAGTGATGTTTCAAAAACTCGACAAGATCTCTCTTCTCATTGTCGGTCAGATTCAATTTCTTAAAGTTGTTGTAGTGTAGGTCACGGTTCCCCGACGACCCGTCCACGTGTGATTGTTCACGCCAGCCATTCCGAAGGCGGGCGGAATTAACGTGGCGGCTGGTTTGCCGTCGGGACGAAAGGCTTTGCCGTCAAGATTCAACTCGGCATCGAATTGCTTTTAAGGATCAAGTGTCGGCTTTTTGATTTATCTTCGTAGCCCCTGAACGGTTCGTAACGATTTTGTGATCTTGGTAAGAACCTCACCGGCGCGTTAACCTTCTCAGTCCTAAGAATTTAGTCACTCAACTGGCCCATAGGTGGCCAAAAAATAACAGCACGCAACGTATACGCGATGGTAAGAAATGGGAAAGAAGCGGAAAACCTCGTCCACAGCTTCTACTACATCGACCCAAATCACCTCGTTCTCCAATTTTCCTTTCCCATCGATTGAATGAACTTTTAGATTCATCACCCCTCCGATGGTCTATATACCATAGGCGGCCTTCACCTGCAACGTTGTTTCACGTATGCAATCCGATTAGCGTTGTAAACACTGACGCCTGAAAGCCGCGTGGGGTCGTAGGTGAGGAAATGGCGCTTGAAGCGACGCCGGGCAATTCCCGCGACATTCAACAAGACCGCAATGAATTGACTAACGATCCGCTCGCAACGCACGAACAACCGCACAACGAACGCGTTCACGGCATAAACCAACACTCGCCGCAAATTGATACGACACAGACACAAGCCGCCGAGCTCGCGGTTGAGAGCGAGAGTGAGGAAATCGCCGCCGTCTTGATATAGAGGAAAAAAAGCATTTGAGGTATTAAGCAATGACTACACGATTGGATTCTTCAACAGCGGCCAAACGCTCTCAGCTTCTAAAAGTCAGCGACGTCGCTCAACTACTGAACGTCAAGCCGCGAACGATTTACGAAATGGTGGCGCAGGATCGCATCCCTTATCGTAAGCCCCCCGGCTCAAACATTCTCCGTTTCGATCTCGACGAAATTTTGGAATGGACGCGCCGAAAAAACTAATGACTTGAGGGATCGATGCTGCTACCATGCCCCGCGTTCTCTTGGTGGCTGCAACGCTCAAGGAGAACACAATGTCTGTTTACAAACGAGGAAAGAAAGGCACGCACTGGCATTACTACTTTCGAGTGCGTGGCGTCCGTTACCGAGGCGTAATTTCCGAGGCACGGACGAAGCAGCAAGCAGAACAAGCGGAGAGTAAGATCAAGCAGGAGATCTTTGAGGGACGTTTTGGCAAACTCGATTTAGGCAGCGAGAAATTGGCTGACTTCATCGAAAAGGTCTTTGTGCCTTGGTCCAAAGCGAATAAGCGCTCGTGGAAACATGACGAGTTTCGAGCTCGTACAATCCGCGAGTATTTTGGCGGCAAAACCTTTCGCGAAATTTCGCCGCTGTTGGTTGAGAAATTCAAACGTGACCGACGCGAGTCGATCACGGCGCGGCAGACGGTTCGTAGTTTAGCCTCAGTCAATCTCGAGCTTCATCTACTGAGTAAGATTTTTAATCTAGCGATTGATTACAAGGTGACGGACACGAACCCCTGCATGAAAGTAAAGAAGTACACGTTGGACAACAAACGTTATCGTTACCTCATGCCGGAAGAAGAGCCAGCGCTGATGGCCGCTCTTGAAGGGCCACGGGCACATCTGAAACCGATGGTAAAGATAGCGTTGGGAACTGGAATGCGCCTGGGCGAGCAACTTCATCTCTCTTGGGAGAGAGTGGATTTGTCACGAGGAGTCCTGATCTTAACCAAGACGAAGACTGGTAAGGATCGTGAAGTCCCGATGAATCCCGAAGTCTTTGAGCCTGAGTGCTCTCCGCACACAATCAACCGGACGAGGATACGTGTTCATAAACCCTCAGACGGGAAAACGGGTAAAGGAGATCAAGAAGGGTTTCAAAACGGCTCTAAAGATCGCGGGAATCGAAGGTCTGGTTTGGCACGATCTCCGTGCTACCTTCGGGACGCGACTCGGTGAAGCTGGCTTCGACGCATTTACAATCGCGGCGCTAATGGGACACTCTGATATTCACACGACGGCTCGTTATGTTCGTGCGACGGAGAGAAACAAACGTGCAGCGGTCGAGGCAGCAATGCTCAGTTCCAAACAGGTTGTCCACAAATTGGCCACACGCCCATTACGACCACTTGCGCTTGACGCTGTAAACTGTTGATAATTAAGGCAGGGCGGGGTAGCTCAGATGGTTAGAGCGTGGGATTCATAACCCCAAGGTCGGCGGTTCGATCCCGCCCCCCGCTACCAACCTTCCGGTTTATTTTCAAAGACTTACAACTAACTCGCGATCCGAACAGAAATCTCCGAATCCTGATTTGTTGTAAAGTTGCTGTAATCCTGCTTGCGGTAATCAGCTATCGACTGCACTGCACGTAGTCTTGACTCTGCTGATGAGTGAGTAGTCGTCGCTTATTTCTACAGTGCTGTGTCCCAGGAGATCCCTTCTCGTAATTGCGTCGACGCCAGCTTCTCTTAATCGTGAAGCGAACGTGTGACGCAAATTATGAAAGGTCAGATCCTGAATTCCAGCTTCCCTGCATGCCGCTCCGAACGCCTTACCAACATTCGTATACGGCCGGCCGATGTCAGGATTTGCAAACACATAGTCGAATCCTGCTTCATCGGCCAGAAGGTCCGCGAAAATCTCCTTTGCTACATTGCTCAAAGGAATCGTTCGCGGCTTACCATTCTTGCTCTTGGGAATCAGCACGTGATTTGGTCTCACCTCAACCTTCACATCCTGTCCTTTGCTCCTCAACTTCACGGAGAAAGGCTTCGTTTGAGGTTGATGTCGCCCCTTTCGTGCCATGAGTTCGCCAAGTCTGGCTCCAAGGTGAACGCCCAGTCGGACAATCGGTCGAAAATGGGCACGCGAACCAACGAGTCCCAAGTTAAATAGTTTGTCCTCTTCTTCAAGCGACATGAACCGATCGCGTTTGTTTCTGGCCGGTCCCTAACCTTTTTGCTGATCTTCAAACATGGGTTACATGCAGCAACTTCTTCCCGCATTGCCATGTTGAAGATAGATGAGAGAAGACTGAATTCCTTGTGAACACTTACAGGACTGCGCTTTGATTTGCGACGGCTGTCGCTGTCGAGCCTGCCGAGAATGAATTTCTCAACCGACCTTGGTGTGATATGCCGAAAACGCAGGCCATCAAATACTCCTTCAACGTTTCACTTCTGAACAGATCATGTTTCCACGTCGCTTTTGTTGCTCTTGGCGTATTCCATGTAAACCTGATCGACAAACTCGCAGAAATCCTTTACCCCTGGTTCCTTGCCATAGCGCCCTTCATAGACCTCGAGACGCTTCATTGCCTCAACTTTTAAAGCTTCGGCTTTCGTTCGTGCTTCGGGGATAGAGCCAAAATACCTCACACCCCGAATCATTAAACTCTAATACCAACCAGGCACGTCCGTTGTGCCGCGATTATCAACTGACATGGTTGTCCTCCTTGCGGATGACAGCCGTTTGACCAACACAAATATACCGATGTCGGCTGATAATGTTTTCAGCATTTACCTGACCGCTCTCAGATGATTACTTGATCGTCCTTTGGTCCATTCGAGGAGTTCGGTTCAGAGAAAGGTAGTAACTTCACCAACCTTCCGGAATGGTACCGGGTTCTCGCCGATTTCTCCCCGTCAATTCAAGCGACGGTAG
>DASSEB010000160.1:0-6113 GCA_035696765.1 Pyrinomonadaceae bacterium
TTTCCGACCGAGATCATACGCATTCTAAACAGCTCGCGAAATTGCGTTGACCAGTGGCAAAGGTTAGCGCGTCGCGAAGCGAAGCTGTTCATGGATAAACAAGGCCGTTTGAGATTCGTGAATGGAAAGCCTCAGGCAGAACGTTCGGTCGGATACTTCAAATCTGATTGCGATCTGATACTCGACCTGCGCAGGTTGATCTTCAACTCGCGTCAGGGTGAGTGCATATCATCGCAGGAGTTGCAGCAGATTTATTCAGAAAACCAGGCGGATGCGCTTACGACTACGAGGCTGGCGCATATTGTTAGTTGTCACTCGTGCCTCGATGCAGTGAATCGCTTACTGGGTCTGCCGCTGCTGGCCCAACGTTACCAGGCTGAACCTTGCGAGCCTAAGGATCCGCCGCCTGATGAAACTGGTGGTGGTCCGTCCGGTGATGGATCGGAAGATCTGGCGAAGAAGTTTGGACGCAAGCTGCGGGAAACTCTCGAGCACAAACCTCACGAACTGCGTATCGGAGTCAATGGAGTGCTCGTCAGTTCTTTTAAAGTCGGTTCGGAGTCGAGCGATTTAAATCTCAACCTGACACCGGATGAACCGGTTGAGTTTGTTGAAGTTTGTAGTGAGCAGGGAGTGCTGCTCCTGCTGTTGAGCATCGACCCGACGAAAGCCCAAGGCGAGCAGTGGGCCTGCGCCGAATTGAGTGACGGACGCTCCCTCGAAGCCAGTTTCAACGACGATAATGGGCCAAGCCTTCACGTGAGCTATAAAGATCCGGAATCCGACGAGGCTCGCGCTGGCGAAACGTCCAATGTAAACACTTTGTCCTCACCCCTTTTTCTCGTTCCCAATAACGGCACGGATGATCTGAATGTGATGGACGAGGGTCTCCAGCTTCGCTCGTGGGCTGCGCGGCTGGTTCGGATATTAAAGACGGTTGCGAGGCGGCGGATCATTGCTGAAGAGACCCAGTCGAGTAAGAGTTTGAGTTCTCTCGATGAAAGGTCTGAAAAGATTTCAGCAGCGCCCTTCTTGAATGTTTTAAGCCAATCCCAGTACAGAGATCGCAGGCGATATGTCGGGTTGTTGACCTTGCTGGTTTCCGCGGTGGTTGTTGGTGGTCTACTTTTCTTCAAAGCCAGTTTGACGCCTTCGGTAACGGCCGTGAGCTTGCTCGAGAGAGCGGCGGTTGCCGAGCAGACCACTGCGGCAGTGCCAGACACAATCAGGCATCGAACGATCAACCTCGAGGAGCGTCGCAGTGCCGAAGGAGCGATTGTGGCGCGGCGGAAGATCGAAATCTGGGACAACCGCGCGAAGGGTGCTCGCGCGCAAAGACTGTACGACGATTCAAATCGAATGATCGCCGGCGTCTGGCAAACGGCAGATGGCGCTCGCACCGTTTATCATCATGGTTCGAAGCCGCAATCACAGTCGCCAATTACAACGCCTGACAATCTGCTGCTCAACCTCGAAGACGTCTGGCAACTGGAACCTTCGGCGCAAGCATTCCACACATTGATCGCTGAACCGGCTGTTGCTCAGGTTGAAGAACGGTCCAGTAGTTTTGTTCTCCATTATGAACAGGGCCGAACGATTGGAGCCAGTCGTCTATTAAAGGCAACGCTAACGTTGAGCAAGCCTGATCTGCGTCCGATGGAGCAGACATTGCTTGTGGAGCGTGGCAATGAATTACGCGAATACCGGTTCGTGGAGGCAAGCTTTGAACTCGTGCCCGTCAAAGCTGTAGCTCCGGCTGCCTTCGAAATCGAACCGGAACTGACAGGAGGGGCCGGGGAAACGGGCAGGCCCGAGAGCTGGGCACTCAGGGACCTCACCACTAGCCGTGTCCCTCCTCCGCCCAGCACGTCTACTTCACCCGCTGCTTCTGCAGAGCTGGAAGTGGACGTCGCTTACTTGCTCAATCGGGCAAAGGCCGACCGGAATGAGCAAGTCGCCCTCACGCGCAGCGCAGGTGGGTCACTGCGCGTTGAGGGAATTGTCGATACACAAGAACGCAAAGACGAATTCCTGCGAACGTTGGCGCCGGTCAGTAACAACCCCGCAGTGAAGATCGAGATCCGCACGATCGCGGAAGCAGTAAAACATGCGGTGCCTACCGGCCCCGTGTCAGTTCAAGAGCCGGAAGAAACCGACGTTACTATCGCTGCCGACGATGAGTTGCGCGCATACTTCAATAAAAAAGATCCGGGGGGAGCAACTGACGAGAGCATTCGAGTTTATTCCTCGCGCATGGTCAATGGCGCCTACCGTGCGTTGTTTCAAGCTATCGAATTAAAACGACTTGTAAATCGATTTTCGAATATTGACATGCGCACGGTTGCTCCGGATGCACGTGCCAAGTGGCTGGCGATGCTGCACGAACATGCGGCTGCATTCGCGCGTGAAAATGCTGTGCTGCGCAAGGAGATTGAACCCATTTTTTTTCCCGGCATATCTTTGCAGGTGGTTGAAGAGGTTTCGATTCAGAGTGATGCCGATCTCGCTCGCGCGGTAGAACGGCTTTTCAAGTTGGCGCTTGCAAATAATGAAGGGATTCGTGCTGCGTTCACCATCTCTTCGCAGCGTTCCGCGGCGGCGATCAAATCGGCGGCGTTTTGGCAATCAATTCAGAGAGCGGGAAATTTAGCGGCAACGATCGAGCAGTATCAAACCGCAAGCAATTGATTCTCTTCTTGTCCAGACACCTGAGAAATTTTTGATAATTCTTTAAGGACTATTTTAGTTCTATTTAGTAAGGTTGAGACCTACGTGCGGCAAAGACCGAGTGGCGTGGGCGATGATCTTCGTTGCAGCGACCAGGGCCGTGATGGAGAGCTAAACGTTTAACTGACATGCCGTCTTCGCCCGGCGGCTTGTCATAATCACAGGAGAACTCCCAATGCCCAGAATCCCGGAAGTCTACCCGTGTGCCTTCTGTCCTCATGTGAACGCATCAGGCGAAACGTGGGCCACCCCTCTTCAGATTTTATTTCGTTGTATACCGGCCGTGAGGGCCGGTTTTTTTGCGTTCTTATCCTGTCTCCTGTTTATACTTTTCATGCATTCATCCTTCGTCATTGTCCATGCGCAAAGCACAACGGCAACTCTCAGCGGTATCGTTACCGACCAGAACAATGCACTCGTTTCCGGCGTAAATATTGCGGTAATTAATAAAGGCCAAGGCTTTCAAAGAACAACCACTACCAACGACGACGGCACGTTCGTAGTACCGCAGCTCCCACCAAGTAGTTACATAGTGAAAGCTGAACGAGAGGGCTTTAACACGGCTGAAATAAGAGATGTTGTTCTGAACGTGAATGATGAAAAGGTCATCAAGATTTCGTTGAGCGTCGGCAAGATTACCCAAACCGTCCTGGTGAGTGACAGCGGAGGCCTCATTGATCAATCTCCGGCTGTAGGCACGGTGGTAGATAACCAGTTTGTTAACAATCTTCCCCTCAACGGCAGAAGTTTCAATCAACTAATCACATTGACGCCGGGAGTTGTATTGACTAAAGCGACCGCAAGCGAAGGGGGTCAGTTCAGCGTCAACGGCCAACGAGCAAATGCGAACTACTTCAGCGTGGATGGAGTGAGCGCGACGTTTAGTATTACGGCGGGATTTGGTAATGGCCAAACGATTGGAGGATCTCTGCCGGCTCTCAGCGCTGCGGGTGGAACTAACAACCTGGTCTCTGTGGATGCGCTTCAGGAATTCAAGGTCTTGACATCAACTTTCGCTCCGGAGTTCGGTCGCACTCCCGGCGCTCAGGTTCAAATTGTTACGCGTTCAGGATCCAACGATTTTCATTCCACCTTCTTTGAATATTTTCGAAACGATGTATTGGACGCAAATGATTGGTTTGTCAATCGTTCCGGTGGAAAGAGAGCCCCTCTTCGTCAAAATGATTTCGGCTTCGTGCTAGGTGGACCAGTCTTGTTGCCTCGGTTTGGTGAGGGTGGTAGTCAACCGGGGTATAACGGACGCAACAAGACATTCTTCTTCTTCTCGTATGAAGGGCTGCGGCTGCGCCAGCCACTGTTTTTAGCTACAGAAGTCCCGTCGTTGCCAGCTCGACAAAATGCTAATGCAAGGATGCAGCCGTTTTTGAATGCATTTCCGCGACCCACGGGACCAACCCAGGCAAACGGCTTCGCTCAATTTGCAAGCGCTTTTTCAAATCCGTCAACGCTAAATGCAACCAACATAAGAATCGACCATACCGTGAGCAATCATGTAACGCTATTCGGAAGGTATGATTATGCGCCTTCGTTCAATGCGACCCGCGGAGGTTTAGGGGCTAGCCTGAATACGGTAAGTACTACTGAACAAAACACGCAAACCTTAACACTGGGTTCAACCCAAGTCATTACCTCTGAAATCGTCAATGATTTCCGCGCCAATTACACGCGGTATATTGGCAAATCAACTAGTCAGCTAGACACCTTCGGACAGGCTATTGTGCCGTCAGATTCAGCTGTTTTTCCTTTTTTTGGGTCGCCCGAAGATAGCCTGTTTGTGTTTAGCGTCGCCGGCGGTGCGAATTCGTCGTTTTTTTTCGGCAGCTCTGCCGCCAATGTACAGCGTCAGGCCAACATAGTTGATGGTCTTTCAGTTATCAGGTCTTCACATCAGTTGAAGTTCGGCGTGGACTACCGCCGGTTATTTCCGATCATTAATCTACCGGCTTACAGGCAGGTTGCTTCTTTTATAAACGTCGCTCAGGCAGCTGCGGGGACCCTGGCTGGAGGCAGTGTCAGTGCGTTCCAACATGGACTGCGTCCTGTATACACAAACCTTTCCTTCTACGGCCAGGACTCGTGGAAGATGTCTCACAGATTCATGTTGACATATGGCCTGCGCTACGAAATCAATCCTCCACCAACCGAACAATCTGGAAACGAGCAATTCGCAGTGACTGGCCTGGACAATCCTGCAACTATAGCTTTAGCTCCACGTGGCACAAAAATCTACGAGACAACGTTCAATAATTTTGCGCCGCGTGTCGGTGCATCGTACCAGCTATCGGATCGTCCTGGGCGTGAGCTAATACTGCGAGGCGGGTTCGGTGTCTTTTACGATTTGGGCAATACCACGGCGGGTACAGCGTTCGGCAGCGGTAATTTTCCATTCGCGGCATTGCGATCAGTGCCGGCAAACACGTCATTCCCGCTAACCTCTGACTTAGCCAAGCCGCCCGCCTTCAGTTTGACTCCTTCCGCAAATGCAACAATTTCGGCTTTCGATCCACACCTTAAACTCCCTTATACGTACCAGTGGAACGTCGCCATGGAACAATCATTGGGTAGCGCTCAGAGTCTGACCCTGTCTTATGTTGGTGCTCAAGGGCGCCGTCTCTTACGATTGGAGTCGCTAATAAATCCGAACCCCACTTTGGCTAATGGCCTGGTGGTCCAGGTTACCAGGAATAGCGCCACTTCGGACTATCGCGGGCTACAACTCCAATTTCAACGCCGCCTTTCCCGCGGGCTTCAGAGTCTCGTGTCGTACACCTGGTCGAAGTCAGAGGACACTGCTTCCAACGATTCGTCATCCAACACTCCTGCCGCACGACTTGATCCTGAACTTGACCGTGGCCCCTCTAACTTCGATGTGCGCCACGCCTTCAGTGCAGCCGTTACTTACAATCTTCCCATGATCCAAACAGGCCGTATCGGTAAAGCGATCACTCGCAACTGGGGAGTCGATACGATTTTCACTGCTCGATCCGCGACGCCAGTAAACGTCACCTACAACAGAAACTTTGGTTTTGGCACATTCGGTTTTCGTCCCGACGTGGTTCCCGATGTTCCACTCTACATCTTCGATCCTTCGCTACCCGGCGGTAAGAAGATCAACAGTACGGTGGTGCCCGGTAGCCCTAATCAGCGAGGGCCCTTCGTGATTCCAACTGAGACAAGGCAAGGAAACTTGAAGCGCAATACCCTGCGCGGCTTTCCGGTTCATCAAATAGATGTGGCAGTGCGTCGCCAGTTCAGATTAACAGAGCGATTGAATCTACAGTTTAGAGCGGAAGCCTTCAATCTTTTCAACCACCCAAATTTCGGCGATCCTACGACCCTTTCCATCGGCACTGTTTCCGCAACTG
>DASSEB010000161.1:0-29994 GCA_035696765.1 Pyrinomonadaceae bacterium
GTCAGCCTGCCGCCGAAGGCACAGCCGCAACACAGCCGGCTCAAAGCCGCGCAGGTGCGCTCGAACAATCTGCTTACGTCGACCTGCTCTCGACTGTCATCGACGCCGCGTTGAAAGCCACTCCGTCTCAGAACAATCAGCGAGCCGTGGCTAATCCACGCGTACGCGCCGTTGGACCAGGAACCGCAAACGCGGCGCGCCCACAACCGACCGATGCACAGGTTGAACAGAACAATGCGCGTCGTTTGCTGGTTGGATTGCAGATGGCAATGCCGATGATCGATCAGTATCTGCCGGCAAAGTCCCAGTTG
Source organism: Pyrinomonadaceae bacterium (assembly GCA_035696765.1). Classification (GTDB taxonomy): domain Bacteria; phylum Acidobacteriota; class Blastocatellia; order Pyrinomonadales; family Pyrinomonadaceae; genus PSRF01. Next base: position 312 of record DASSEB010000161.1, read on the forward strand.
TTGCGACAGAAGATGTCGGAGATGGGCATGGGAAACACTCCTCCGGTGAACATCGCGCAAACGTTCAGAGCGCTCCAGGAAAATCCCACTGCCGATGCGTTGGTCCAGGCCGCTGCTGTTGCGCCGCAGCAGTTACAGGCGCGGCTTTATCAACAGGCAGCTTACAAAGCGCTTGACGAAGGCGACACGGAACGGGCGCGGCAAATCGCGGCCGACCATTTGTCAGAGAATGCTCGTGAAAACGTGATGAAGCGCATTGATTTTCGTGAAATGGCGAAGAAAGCCGACGGCTCTCGCGTCGAAGAGATCAGACAAACGCTCGCGCGGATGCAAACGGACAATGAAAAGATCGACTTTTTAATCCAGGTGGCGAACGACGCACAAAAGAGCAATCCGAAGCTGGCGCTCCAGTTGTTGGAAGAAGCGAAGCAAATGACGAGTCGCCGTGCGACGAATTACCAGGATTTTGAGCAGCAACTAAAAGTGGCGCATGCGTTTGCCACCGTAGATCCGGCGCGCAGTTTCGAGCTGTTGGATCCGGGTATCAATCAACTCAATGAGTTGCTCTCAGCCGCGGCGGTGTTGAGTGGTTTCGAAATGAACATGTTTCGCGACGGAGAGATGGCGATGCAGGGTGGAAACGGATTAACTTCCATGATCAGCCGGTATGGCCAGGAACTGGCGGTGCTTGCCGCGAGTGATTTTGAACGCGCGGACATGCTGGCCGGACGTTTTCAGTTTGCCGAACCGAGAATCATGGCCCGCATGGCTATCGTGCAGGGACTGCTTGGCAAAAGACCCGGCCCGGCACGGAATGTTTTCGGAAATGTTGGTGAGAGTTTCGTCATCAGACAGGATTAAGATTCAGATACCAATTCGACTGCGGCAGAGAAAAATCGATGAGCAAACAGATCAAGGGGGAGAAGCCGGAAATTCCGCCAACCACGCCGTACGATCCGAGTGATCCGGATCAGGATCCGGCGCCAATTCCGTTGCCGCCCGACACAGGTTCGCAACCACACGCTCCAGTTCGCGAACCCGACCAGCCTCCACCGATTGGAGACCCCTCCACGCCTGAACCGACCAGGCTGCTCGAGTAACCTGGTAGAGGAGTCTTCAATTGCTCGAAAGTTTACGTCTTTTAATCTTGGCTAGTGCTACGACTACCGTCCTGCGGTTCTTTCGCAGGATGGGATTTTTCGGCCTGTTCCTGATGAGCGCGCTCGATTCTTCCTTTCTCGTGCTTCCATTTGGAAACGATCTGCTGCTGGTCGCGCTCATCAGCTCGGATCGCGACAGCCTGGTATGGATCGGTTACGTAATTGTCTCCGCGTTCGGCTCGGTGCTCGGCGTATTTATAATCGACTTGATAATGCGCAAGGCCGGAGAAAAAGGCCTCGAACGTTTTATCAGCCCGAAGAAGATCGAAAAACTCAAAAATAAAATGGAGAACAAGGCAGGAATAAGTGTCTTCATCGCCACACTCATACCGCCGCCCTTCCCGTTCACGCCTGCCGTCATGACTGCTTCCGCTTTGCAGTGTCCCAAACCAAAACTTTTTGGAGCAGTTTTTGCGGGCCGGCTGATACGGTTTGGAATCGTAGCAGTGCTGGCGCTCTACTTTGGGCGGCAGGTCATAGCGTTTGTAAACTCCGACGTCGTTACTTACATCGTTTACGCATTGATGGCCATCGCGATCGTCGGGAGCACTCTTTCGTTGCTGCGATGGTTCAAGAAAAACAAGACAGAAGACAAGACCGAGCCGACGGAGTAATTACAAGAAATTTGGTAACCTTTTGGCCGACCTGGTGGGGAATTCCGTTCGCAATTCGAAATCCCTCCGTGTAGAATCCCCATTCGAAAAAATCCTCCTGAAAGGAGCCCGCAGGCATGCCAGAGAAACGGGGCGTACAAGCCACGGATGAAGTGAAAGCGGAATGGTCTACCGCATACAAGTTTTACCTTAGGGCGCCAGGCGATCGGTTTGACAAGAAAAAAGATCGGACCGCGCGCATCGATTACGTAGCCCAGGAAATGAAGCTGACTCGCAAACAAGCCAAACGCCGCATCAGAAACTACGAAGCATGGCAACGAAACATCAAGAAAGGTATCGTTCGCCCGTAGCGGTCGACAACTGAAATTTAGACTCTTGGCTGGGCCTCACCCTTTGCCCTTACCCCCGGACAGAATGTCACTGTATTTGCAGCCGCCTGGTCCAGCTCACCAGTTCTTCGAGTAGCTGGCGGATGAGTTTCTTTGCCGTTTCGTCGGTCAGTTTTCCATCCTGATCGAAATGCTTGTGCGCATTCGCCACCATCACCTCGGGCTGGTTGACTGCGTACATGTTGAGAAACACAAAACTCTGTCGCAGATGGTACTGCGCGCGCGCCGTGCCGATAGTGCCGACTGACGCGCCCATGACGGCGACAGGCTTGCCGTTCCATGCACTATCGCCGTAAGGACGTGAGGCCCAGTCGATCGCATTCTTCAGCACGCCGGGCACTGAATAGTTGTATTCCGGAGTGACGAACAAAATCGCGTCGGCGCTGCGGATGCGTTGTTTCAGTTCGACGACTTTCGCGGGCGGCTCTCGTTCGTCGTCCTCGTTGAATGAAGGGATACCGTCGATTTCGAATGTTTCGATTCTCGCGCCGTCGGGCGTCAGTTCCTCCGCGGCCCGCAGCAGCGCGCGGTTGAAAGATTTTTGTCGGAGACTCCCGGCGATTCCCAAAATGACTAATGGATTATTCACTACCGTTTCCTCCCGTGTATGCGTTTGAATGGACAAAGTCATAGCCACAAATCACAAAGAATAAAATTCTATTTTGTGCTTTTTGTGCCTTTTTGCGATTGAACTGACTCTAAACCGGGTTGAGCATCTGTGCAATCCCCGATATAGTGTTGGTCCCAAATCCCCAATTTGCCATAAACAATGACTCCTGAGGAGGTTAACGGTGAGCTTCATTTGTCAGCGCCGCCAGTTGTGGCTGGGCGTCTTCTTTCTTCTCAGTGTGGGACTAGCGCTTATGTCGTGTACTGACAATCCAAATCTTGCTTCGTCGGCCGGCGGTAAAGACGAGGCTGAAAAATTTATGCAGGACGCTGAGAAGCGTCTGCTGGATCTGAACATCAGAGCCGGTCGCGCCGATTGGGTGAAGAGCACCTTCATCACTGACGATACCGAAACGATGGCCGCCGAGGCCAACGAAAACCTGATCGCGGCAACAACCGAACTCGCCGAGCAGGCGCGAAAATACGAGAACCTCGATCTCTCGCCTGAGCTCAAACGCAAACTCAAACTGCTAAAGCTCTCGCTCACTCTTCCTGCGCCGAAAGACCCGGCAGAGCGCGCGGAACTGACAAAACTAACCGCGGCGATGGAAGGCGACTACGGCAAGGGCAAGTACTGTCCCGACGGCGACAAAGGAAAATGTCTCAGCCTGCCGGAACTGGAAGAGATCATCGGTACGAGCCGCGATCCGGAAGAGTTGAAGAGAGTGTGGTTGGGCTGGCACCAGATCGCCGTGCCGATTCGCAAAGAGTACGTACGCTTCGTCGAGCTCAGCAACAAGGGCGCGAAAGAGATGGGCTTCAAAGACACGGGCGCGATGTGGCGTTCGAAGTACGACATGGAGCCCGATGCGTTCGCCGCCGAGATGGAGCGCTTGTGGCAACAAGTCAAACCGCTTTACGACTCGCTCTACACCTACACGCGCCGCAAACTGTCTGAGAAGTACGGCAAGGAAGTCGTTGCGGAAGACAAACCGATACCCGCGCACCTGCTCGGAAACATGTGGGCGCAGACGTGGGGAAACATCTATCCGCTGCTTGCTCCCGCAAACGCGGATCGCGGTTACGATCTCACGCAGATTTTGAAGTCGCGCAACACGGATGCGAAACAGATGGTGCACTACGGCGAGTCGTTCTTCACCTCGCTGGGCTTCGACCAACTGCCGCCGACGTTCTGGGAACGATCGATGATTACTAAACCCGCGGATCGCGAAGTGGTTTGTCACGCGAGCGCCTGGGACATCGACTACGAAAAAGATGTGCGGCTGAAGATGTGTGTCCAGATCAACGAAGAAGACTTCTCCGTCGTGCATCACGAGTTGGGCCACAACTATTATCAAATGGCCTACTCCGGGAAGCCTTTTCTCTTTCGGGAGAGCGCGAACGACGCGTTTCACGAAGCGATCGGCGACACGGTTGCGCTGTCAGTCACGCCGCCATATCTGAAACAGCTCGGGCTGATCAACCAGGTGCCGGATCCCACCGCGGACATCGGTTTTCTATTGAACCGCGCGCTCGACAAGGTCGCGTTTCTGCCGTTTGGTTACCTCGTGGATCAGTGGCGTTGGAAAGTGTTCTCCGGTGAGGTTGGTCCAAACGATTACAACAAGGCGTGGTGGGAGTTGCGCGAGAAGTATCAGGGAATCGCGCCGCCTGCGCCGCGCAGCGAACAGGACTTCGATCCGGGTGCGAAGTATCACGTGCCGGCAAACACTCCCTATGCGCGTTACTTCCTCGCGGCGATTCTGCAGTTTCAGTTTCACCGCGCACTGTGTCGCGAAGCGGGATTCAATGGGCCGCTCTACCAGTGCTCGATTTATGGAAATAAGAAGGCCGGCGAAAAACTGAAAGCGATGCTGGCGATGGGTGCGAGCGAGCCGTGGCCGGCGGCGCTCAAGGCCATGACCGGCGAAGACAAGATGGACGCGACTGCGATCATCGATTACTTCGCGCCACTCAAGTCATGGCTTGATGAGCAAAACGGGGCTGCGAGTTCATCCCGGTAAATGCTTAATAACAGAGTTGGACAGGGTCAGTACCGCGTTACGGAACTGACCCTGTCCAGGCTGATCAGCGTGATATCGGTGAAATGCTGCGGTCGCGGGTTACGTAATGTGGAGTGCGAAGCTCGGTGACGACTTCCGCCGTTTGAAACTTGCGGAGGACTTCGGGCGGCCACACGCGATGGGATCTGCCTTCGCGCACGGTTGCGTTGTTAACTCGCATAAACTCGGTAGTCGAGGGCACCGACGTCCGAGGATTCACGAGTAAATATCTTAAAGCGCGGGGTTTCGCTATCGGAAACTCCATTGCAACGGTCTGATTCTTTTGAGCTAGTACTTTCATTGGCACCTTTGTTGAACTGGGATTAACGCCTGTCCAATCTAAGGCAGTGCCAATCGCCTGCGGATTCCAGGGTCGCAGCCAAAAAAATTGAGGGGCGCCAGAAACCGGACGCCCCTCTTTTCGTGGTGTTTTGCCCTTAATTACCGCGGCCAGCGGTTGTCCCAACGACCTCGCCGGTTATAGGCGTAACGCTGGAAACCCTCACGGTAACCCTGTTCGAACGCATTACGGAAGATCTGTTTGTACTGGCCTTTGTTGCCGTACGAGTTGTAACCTTCGGTTGCGTTCCTCCAATAGTGTGAACGTTGCGGGTTGTAATTCTGCCCCCGCTGGGCATCAGCGGCGCCCACGTTCAAACCGTAACTGTAGCCCTGCTGGCGGGCTACCTCATAGTTGTTATACCTGTCGCGATATCGATCATCGCGGCGGTCCCATCGATCATCCCGGCGATCCTCCCGCCGATCGCGTCTGTAGCGATCGTTGTCCCGCCATTGGGCCTGAGCGGTGGAACTGGCGACTGTTATGAATCCAAACAGTAGGAAGAGAGCCAGTAAATATCCACCAACACTTTTACTCGAGTAAACTGATTTCATGTGTTGCTAACCTCCCTTGTGGGGAGTTTTTGGCAACTGCCATGCCTTAAGCGGAATGCCGGTCATCTTGATGCTGAAATACTCTGACTCACACGATATCGTGCGAAGTTTTTCACGCGGAGACGCAAAAGGAAGCAAAATCGCAAAGAACGCTTTACTTCTTTGCGCCTTTGCGTGCTCGTTGCGCCTTCGCGTGAAATATTTCCGATCAGGCAGGACGCTGCAGGTACGATCTCAGTTCAGGTCGTGTCGCTTTACGCATCAATGCAGCCTTCGCTTTCCACTCCATTGCGCGACTCAGTTCGACCAGAAAGCGCGTCTCACCCGATTCGAATGACGCGATAGGCGCGCCATCGTGATAAAGGATCCTGTTGCTGGTGTGCGCGGTTATGCGACTGCCGGGGAGGATGATGCCGACGAGGTTCAAAGGATCGGCGGCACTCACGGAAATCAAACTGTCCTGCGGACCTCCGCGGCGAATAGAACGAAGCATTCCAATCGCGTCGGGAAGAGCAAACTGTTCACCCGAGATCCCACCGACAAAACGTCCGCCGCGAATGTCGCCGCGCATTTCCAATCGATGATAGACGCGTAACAGCACACGCCACGGCAACGCGATTCCTTCGCGCTCCAGCAAACGCTTGAAAACTACACCGTAGCGTTTGAGAAGCGCCCACGCGACCTCTTCCGTCAATGCCGGGTCGATCGAGTTTTGAGTTATGTTGTTGCGTTGCAGGATGGACCAGCGCCCGGCGCTAGCCATGTCGTAAACCGGCTGGCGATGTTTCCGGCGCGAGGCGGCCTGCGTCTTGCGGCTTCCCGGTGTCAACAACGCGCGCAGTCCCGCGAAGCTGTCGGAAACCACGATTCCATTCGCAACGAGTTCAGCGAGCGCTTCCTCGACCTGGCTCCGCAACAGCTTTGTGTTTTCAACGATGTCAGTGAAGAACGACGCGCCGCGTGACGTTAGATATTCGTAGACCAACTGCGTGGTGGTTGAAAACTCTGAGACAGCCATCGGCGCCGGCTGTGGAAACACCGAACTCCAGAGGGCAAAATTCTTCCGGCGAAGAAGCGCGATGGGAGTGTTTCGCACCGGTCCCGAACCGCGACTTCGTTCTCCGCTCTCCACGGCTGCTGAACGATACAGTGGCGTCAGACGCGCCCAAACAACTTCACCCGACAAGCACAACGCGTCGAGCCAGGCAGGATCGTACTCAAGCATTCGCGCGGGCAGGAGCTCGCCTTCCCATGCTGCCGCGGGCGCTTCTACACCTTCGAGCTGCTCGATGATGGCTTTCAAACTCTCCGGCCCTTCGACCTGGTGATCGGGCGCGAGTTTCTGCCACGCCAGCAGAAAGCGCATGAAGTCGCTGGTGGCGACCGGCTCGATTTCCTGTCGCAGGCGGTTCAGTGTGTAACTATGAATGCGTGCGAGCAGGCGGCGCGCACTCCACTCGGTCTGCGTTCCGCCGGGCGTGAACTGTCCGCGAATAACAAAACCTTCGGCTTCGAGTCTGAGCAAAGCGGTTTCGATCTCGAGCTTGCCGAGGCCCGACGACTGGATTAACTGCTCGACCGTAACTGGTCCCAGTCCCTCGAGACGTCCGCGAATAATCTCGACGAGGGCGTCTTCAGCGCTCCACGCCATTCGTGAGACGCTTTCGGGCGCGACGATTGGCGGCTCCAAACTGCCGGCTGGATACACCACGCTGAGCTGCGGCAAGCGTTCGGCGGCAACCCACAACCGTTTCCCTGTTTGCGTGCTCAACACTGCCGCACGGCGATCGGCATTCAACTCTGCAAAAAACTCCTGCCAATTCGCGCCTTCGGCTTCAGTCACAAAACCAAGCTCGACCAAGGCATCGTGAAGTTCATCTGCGTTACGCGGCTCGGGCCAAACTTCCTCACGAACGCGATCGATCGCTGCCTGATCGAGCTTGCCCATGTCGCTGGCGGTCTGCGGGTCGAGCCAGCGTCTTTGAAACACCGCGCGCGTGCGGCGCTCTTCAAGCGGCGCATCGTCAAGATACGCATACGGACGCGCGTTGAGTATTTCCTGAGACAAAGGCGAGGCTTCGATCACGTCGCGGGCAAAAAGGTTCTTCTCGTTTCGCTCGATTGACGTGAGCAAACGTTCGAGGCCGTCGATGTCCATCGCCTCTTCCAAACAGTCTTTAACGGTCTGCTCGACGAGCGGATGCCCTGGGATCTCTCGTTCGCCGACGTTCAGATTCTCAGCACAGGCAACCTGGTCCGGAAAAACCGCTGTGAGCAAGTCCTCCGCGTCCATTCGCTGCAACTGCGGCGGGATCTTCCTGCCGCCACGACGCCGCAACACGGCCAGCGACCGCGTCACGTTCCATCGCCAGCGAATGTTCCACATCGGCGCGTCAAGCAAAGCCTGGCACAAAAGCTGGCGCACAGTTTTCGAGTTTAGATAGTGAAACACTTCGTCGAGCGGGAAGCTGTGCGTTGGTCCAAGCGAAAGCACGATGGCGTCTTCGGTGGCCGCCGCCTGCAATTCGAAATTGAACTTGCGGCAGAACCGTTTGCGCAAGGCAAGCCCCCACGCCCGATTCAAACGACTCCCAAACGGCGCATGCAGCACCAACTGCATGCTCCCACTGTCGTCAAAAAACCTCTCCAGCACGAGGTTGTCCTGCGACGGCATCACGCCGAGCACAATCTTCGCCCCAGCCAGATACTCGACAATCTGCTCCGCCGCCGACTCAGAAATCCCAACCTCGTTGGTTAACCACTCGAGCGCCGGCTGAAGATTCACCCCTGATCCGTTCGAATCCGTTTCCTGATCCGTGTCATCCGTGGTTACAACGACCTTCGCCGCTACCTCTTCTCGCAAACGCGAAACAGACACCGACAACTCATGCGTTCGCGCGGGCGCCTCACCTAACCAAAATGGGATCGACGGTGGCTGCCCATGCGCGTCCTCGACTCGCACCTTTCCCTGCTCCACACGCAGCACGCGCCATGAAGTGTTTCCCAGTTGGAAGATGTCTCCCTGCAGACTCTCGATCGCAAAGTCTTCGTTCACGGAGCCGATAACGAGTTCGCTTGGCTCGAGTACAACTGCATAGTCCGCGGTATCGGGTATCGCGCCACCCGAGGTGATCGCAGCCAACCGAGCGCCTCTGCGTCCACGCAGCCGCTTGTTGACCGCGTCGTGATGCAGGTAAGTAGACCGGCGGCCGCGTTTGGTCGTGAAACCTTCGGCGAGCATGCGGACGATCGCGTCAAACTGTTCGCGCTCGAGATTACGATACGGGTAAGCACCGCGGACCATTTCGAACAGGTCGTCTTCGCTCCACTCCGAGGCGGCGACGGCGGCAACAATCTGCTGCGCCAGAATGTCGAGCGGCCGTTCGGGTATCTCCAAACGATCGAGTTCGCCGCGGCGCACTGAATCGACGATCGCGGCACACTCGACCAGCTCATCGCGCGAGAGTGGAAAGATGCGGCCTTTCGGAAAACCTTCGACGGTGTGATTCGAACGGCCGACACGTTGCAGGAAACTGGCGATAGAGCGAGTTGAGCCGAGCTGGCAAACCAGGTTTACGTCGCCGATATCGATTCCGAGTTCGAGCGAAGCAGTCGCGACGAGCGCACTCAACTGGCCGGATTTGAGTCGCTGTTCCGCCATCAAACGCTGTTCGCGAGCGAGACTGCCGTGATGCGCTGCGATGTTCTCGTCCCCGATACGCTCGCCGAGATGCCGCGCCACACGTTCCGCGAGGCGTCGCGTGTTCACAAAAACGAGCGTGGTGTGGTGCTGCCGGATTAATTGACTCAGTCGATCATAAACTTCCTCCCAAACTTCGCCGGACATCACCGCTTGCAGCGGCGATCCCGGCAGCTCGATGGCGAGGTCGAGCTTTCTGGCGTGGCCACTGTCGATGATGGCGCAGTCGGGAGTGTTGTTGGCATTGATGTTTCTGGTGCCGACGAGAAATCTCGCTACTTCTTCGATCGGTCGCTGAGTGGCTGAAAGCCCGATCCGGATCAAATGGTTTTGGTCTGAGTGTTCGCGGGTGAGTTGTTCGAGACGTTCGATCGAAAGCGCCAGGTGCGAGCCGCGCTTGTCGCCGACAACTGCGTGAATCTCGTCGAGAATAAGCGTTCGCGCCGTTTCCAACATGCGGCGGCCGCCTTCGCTGGTCAGCAAAATATAGAGCGACTCGGGAGTCGTAACGACGATGTGCGGCGGGCGCTTCGTCATCGCCGTGCGTTCGGACGCGGGCGTGTCGCCGGTGCGCACGAGAGTGCGAATGTTAACTTCCGGCAAGCCGAGAGCCTTCAGTTCGGTTTGAATGCCTTCGAGCGGTACCTGGAGATTGCGCTGAACGTCGTTGCTGAGTGCTTTCAGCGGCGAGACGTAGATAACGTGTGTGGAATCGTCGAGTTTTCCTTCGACGCCGAGCCGGACCAGATCGTCAATGGCTGAGAGAAAGGCGGCGAGCGTTTTGCCGGATCCGGTCGGCGCCGCGATTAGCGTGTGGCGCTGTTTCTTGATCTCGGGCCATGCTTGTAATTGCGGCTCGGTAGGCGCAGGAAAGCTCCGTGCAAACCAGCGCGCTACTGCTGGATGAAAAATTTCCAGGTTCATAAGGGACGGACATTATACTTCGCCGTCTCCTGCTTGCATAGCTGAATCACGAGCCCAAGCGTGAAACGCCCCAATCCATCTTCAAATCCGTGTAATCCGCGGTCCTATTCGAATTGTTTGCGGAACTGCTCAAACTGTTCTTTGAGTTTATCCACCTCCGCACTCAGCGCGTCAACCCTTTCTTCTAAACTCGACCGCCGCGATGAACTCGATGAAGCGATGCGCTCCGTTTCGGCTGCGAGCGCTTCAACATCGATCTCACCGGAAAGCAGGTGCGCGAACCGGCCCTCCTTCTGTCCCGGCTGACGCGGCAAACGCGCGACGAGCGGCTCAGGCTCGCGCGAAATCAGCCCGTTCAGCGTTTCCTCAACCTCTTCCAAACCGGAAAACTCGTGCAGCCGTGAAGCACTCCCGCGCAACTCTCCCAGCGTCTGTGCTCCTCGCAACATCAGCACACACATCAACGCAGTCTCCGCGTGATTCAAGTGCATCACTTCCGGCATCACGTGCTTGTACTTCGGCACGCGGCTCGTGCTGCCGTAAAAGACGTACGTCAGGTTCTTCTCGCGCAAACTTTCGAGCGCGTCGGCAACCTGTTGCTCGGAATACGCGGTGACCGGATTTCGGTTGTTCTTCTGGTTGCAGGCGAGCGTCAGGGCGTTAAGCGTGAGCGGATAGTATTCGGGCGTAGTCACCTGCTTCTCAATCAACGACCCCAACACGCGCGTTTCGATATCGGATAGAACTGTCGTCATTAATGATTTACTGATCGTCGTCGATGCTACTCGAACGTTGTCCTTGTCCGCGCGGCTCGGAGCGGCCGGCACTCAGGTTGTCGTAGTTCAGCGCCGCATTGAACACCAGGAAAAACTCACCCTGCGTTTGGTGCCGCCACATCGGATTTGTCGCAAACATCACGACGTGTCCACGTCCAACCGGCACGTCGACAATCGCCGGGCGATTCGCGAGCTCACTGGCGCCGGCAAGCATGCCGCTGATCAGAAGATTTTTCTCGTCAGATGCAAACCGCATGACGACACGCGGCCGCAACTGCGGCGGCACGAAAAACGGGCTCTCGCGTTGTTCCTGATCCGCGTCTGCTCGATCGGAGGGATCGGCAGGTCTGGGCTGCGGCATCGCCTGAACGACGTCCGGATCGTTGACACCACCGCGCCCGGAAGCACGCGACGCGCCACCGCCGCCTCCCTGCCCGCCACCGCCGCCGCCGAAACCACCACCGCCACCAGCCGCTACCTGAAACAGCGGCGATTGGTTGAAATAAACCGGCAGACCAGCATCGTAGCCGTAAGCAATCGGACTCTTCTTATCGGAGAACGTCGCGTTATAAATCGAACCACGCGCCTGGAGCCGTTCGGACTGCTGGATCGAAACGCCGCTTGTGATGCCATAATCGATCGGCACCTGAGAAATGCCTCCGATCGTGATGAACAGACCGCCGTCTTCAATAAACTTTTGAAGGTTGGCGACACCTTTGACAGTCATTCCGCCGCGCATGTCGTCCGTCTGATCCGGCGAGTTGCTGAAATTGGGCGTGACGGCCGAGGCCTTCCACGGAATCGGATCTCCGCGTTGCGGCATGCCGTTGACGATAGTCTGGGCCGAGCCGCCTACGGGCGGAAAGATCAATACGTCAAACTTCTCACGCAGATTCGGCGTGTTGCGAATCACGTGATCCGAGATGTACGTGTAAGGTATTTGCAGCCGGTCAAACTCGATGCGATACCAACCTTCGTTTTGCGTGTTGATCCAAGTGTGAACAATCGCGATGCGGGGCACTGCGAGTTCGTGAGTCTTCACGTCCGGCAGTTTGTCGACGCCAATCGCTTTTAGACCAAGCTCGGTTACAGCCGATTGCAACCTTGTCCGCAGGTCTTGCGGGTTGCCGTCCTTCTTCAGAATGAACGAGCCCGTGTTGAATTGCTGATCGCCGATCTTGAACGTCTCTTCGGCGGCGCTCATCTTCACGTCTTTCAACTTGAAGCGAAGCGTTGCGAGCGTGTTGTCCGTGTTGTGGTTGATGACGTAAGCGACGGACGAGTCAGGACCGGTGAGTTGACCGGTGACTTTTGCGTCGGCGGTTAGCAGAGTTGCAGGCGCGTCGAGAACGCTTTTATCGACAACGCGCACGGTTTTCACATTGCGCATCGGCCCCATCGTCCAGCCCGTGTCGTCGTACGGCGACGGATCGGTGACGTTGTAATACTGCGTATCGAGCAGCATATCGGCCATGCGCGAATACGGTTGGTCCATCCTGATGATGTAAGAACCGGCCGGGTATTTCTGGTCCTTGACGCTGAATTCTTTCGTCGCGCGGTGTACTTCGACGCCCTGCATCCGCAGGAGATTTACCATGTCGGCAGCTTCAACGGGACGCGGCGTGTCGCCGGGAATGATGTAAGCCGCCGGACCTTCGTTCGACGCCTTGGCGACGGCGCGTTTGCTTTTGACGTAGAAGTTATTTAGAAAGCGCTCCTTGTCCTTGGCGACGAAGTTCATGGCGAACAAAATCGCCGACTCTTGCATATTGACGTTGTTGCGCATGGACCAGTTGACGCGCGGAAACGGCGGGTTCGGGCGATACCACACGCGCGACGTCTGGTTCGCGCCGAGAGTGCGTTCACGTGTATCGGCGCCGCCGTTGCCGAATGTCTCGTAGAAACGGCCGATCGAGTTGTGTCCGGTGGCGATGTAGAGCATGTAGTTTGGCGCCCAGCCGTCGTAAAAACCGTGCGTCCAAACACCGGGAACGCCGCGTTTCGTCATCTCTTCGATCTCGTGGTAAGCGAGTAGCTGAAACTCGTCGATCGCGAGCGGATCGAGCCAGGCGTTGTATGGACCAGTGCCCGTCATCGTGTAGAGATAAGGCACCGACTCGTGGAGATCGTGCAGCACGGTCGGGTGATACTCGAGAAACGTCCGCATCTGGTTACGCGTGAGGGCGAGCGCCATTCCCAGGCCGTCGCGATTATTGTCGTGCGCGACGTATTTGCCCCAGTAAAGCAGTGACGGCACGGGTTTGCCGGGATTAGCTTTGCGATAGTTGTAGAGATCGACCATTCGATCGCGGCCGTCGACTTCGAGCGCCGGCGTAATCATCACGATCATGTTTTTGCGAATGTCTTCGATGAAGGGTGAGTCTTCGACCGCGAGACGGTAGGCCATCTCCATCAGCATCTCGGGTGAGCCCGTTTCCGGAGAATGTATCGAGCCTGACGCCCAGTAGAACGGCTTCCCTTCAGCGACGAGCGTGCGTGCTTCCGTGTCGCTGATCTTTCTAGGATCCGCGAGCTTTGCGGTTATCTCCTTGTAACGATCCAGCTTCGCAAGATTTGCTTCATCGCTGACCAGCACGAGCATCTGCTCGCGACCTTCTTCGCTCTTTTCAGGCGCGGTGAGCACGCGCACGCGGGGCGACGCCGCCGCCAGCTCGCGATAGTAACGGTAAAGATCTTTTGTGTACGTGAGCTTGTTTGGCGTGCCGACGACATATCCCAAGACTTTGTCAGGCGACGGAACCTTGTCAGACATCGGAAGATGATCCACGAGCTCCGTCATGAAGTACTTTTCTGTCGTGTACTCGGCGATCTTCGCGCCGTAAGCGGTGTTGAGCGGAGACTTTGGAGTGGTGTACTTCGGATTTACAGGCGCGGTTTTAGCGGCAGTCGACGTGGTCGCGTTTTTCGTCGCTTCGTCACTACTGCGCGCCTCGCTTTGCGCGACGACTGAATTAGCGACAAACACTGCAACGGCAAAACTGACGAGCAGTCTTCGGAGTCCTGAGGACATGATGTTCTCCTTCGTTAAGGTAGGCCTGATCCGTGTAGATCTTTTTTCCCGATCCGTCTAATCCGCGGTTACAGATCGCTTGCACACCGAAATCCCGAAATCATCCAGCGCTCATGGGCGTGAAAAAAGTTTCGGTACGTCGCTCTGATGTGCAACTGCGGCGTGGCAAAAGAGCCGCCACGTAAAACCTTTTGGTTGACGAACCACTTATCGTTGTATTCGTCAAACTCGGATTTGAATCCCGGATACGGCACGTAATCGGACGTGGTCCACTCCCACACGTCGCCGATCATCTGCTCGCAGCCGTAAGCGCTCGCTCCGGCAGGAAAAGCTCCAACCGGTGCAACCGACCACAAATCGTTCTCGAAAAGATTTGTATTGTCGCTGCCGGGACCGGCGTCGCCCCACGGAAATGCATTTTTAGTTTGGCGCCGCGCATCATAACACGCCGCCTTCTCCCATTCGCCTTCGGTCGGCAGTCGTTTGCCGGCCCATTTTGCGAATGCTGACGCCTCGAAGTAACTGACGTGCGAAACGGGTTCGTCTTTCCTGTTCGCGGCAGGTTGAAGACCGGAAAAGTCTCGAATCATCCATTCGCCGTCGTGGAGTTCCCAGTACAACGGCGCGCGCCACTGTTCGCGATTGACAGCTTCCCAGCCTTCGGAGAACCACCAGCGGAAGTTTTGATAACCGCCGTCGTGAATGAATTCGAGAAACTGTTCGTTCGTGACGAGCGCTTTGTCGATTGCGTAGTTTTGCAGGAAAACTTGATGAGCGGGCTTCTCGTTGTCGAAGGCAAATTGGGCGGGTGTGTTGTGGCCTAATGTGAAAAGTCCGCCTTCGATTTCCACCCTTCCCTCGACCTTTGTCGACGGCTTCGGCAGCGATTTCATCGGCGCGTCAAACTGATCGCACAGGAGATGTTTGATGTCGTAAACGAGCAACTCCTGGTGTTGCATCTCGTGCTCCAGCCCGAGTCTCACCAACGAACGCACAGTCTCGGCGTCGGGCAGCGTGTCCAGCGATTGCAGCAGCTGGCGTACCTGCTCGTCGATGTGGTTCCGATAGGCAACGGTGTCTTTGACAGTCGGGCGCGACTTTGTGCCCCGCTTGGGACGCTCGATGCGCTCGCCAAATCCTTCGTAATACGAGTTGAAGTAAAAAAGATAATCCTCGGAATAGACGCTATAGCCGGGCTTGTGTGCCTGCAGGACGGTCTCGAAAAACCAGGAGGTGTGACCGATGTGCCAGCGCGGCGGACTCATGAAGTCAGCCGTTTGGATCACGTAGTCTTCGATTTCGAGCGGCGCCACGATTTGCATTGTGCGCGCGCGGACCTGAGTGTAGAGATCGGCGATAGACACGGTCTCCGGCGCTGAAAAGTCACGTACTGTTGAAGCCATGATTTTTGTTTCGGCAATAATACTCCAGATCACGCAGAATCAAATCACGCCTGCGTGGCCTGGGGACTGGAAACGACAATTGAGCGGGGGCCGGGGGGAAGAACGCGACCGATTATCTGTGCTTTCGGGTAGTTTTTACTGAGCTCGCCAAGGAGAGCCGCGGCCTTATCTTCGTCGATGGCGATCAGCATGCCACCTGCCGTTTGCGGATCGAAGAGTAGTCTCACCAGGTTTTCATCAACCGCACCGCGAATCTCGATGTCCGCACCGACATACTCTCGATTTGTCTTGTCACCGCTGGTTAGCATTCGTTGAGACGCCAGTTCAAGGGCGCCGTCGAGCAGCGGAACCGCGTTGGCGTCGATTTCAATCGTGACTTTGCTCGCGCGCGCCATCTCCCACGCGTGACCCAGGAGCGCGAAACCCGTCACGTCCGTCGCGCCTTTCACGCCAAACTCGCGCATTGCTTCCGCAGCATACTTCCCCGGCGTCAGCATCGTTTCCACTGAAGCGGCGACAATGCGTTCGTCCGCGCGCGCGTTTTTGATTCCGGTGGAAATCACGCCTGTGCCGATCGGCTTCGTAAGAATAAGAACGTCGCCGGCGCGCGCACCGGAGTTCGTGGCGACTTTGTCTGGATGGATGAGGCCGGTGATTGAATATCCAAACATGATCTGTTCGTTGTCGACGCTGTGACCGCCAATCAGAGTGACGCCGTATTTGTTTATCGTCTCGAGACCGCCGCGCATGATTTCACCGAGGATCGCCGGATCCACGCCTTTTTTCGGAAAACACGTAATCGCCATAGCCGTGATTGGGGTCCCGGCCATCGCCCACACGTCATTGATTGAATTGAGGGCGGCGATACGTCCGTAGTCGTAAGGATCGTCAACGATGGGAGTAAAGAAGTCGAGCGTCTGTACGAGCGCGAGGTCGTCGCGGAGGCGGTATACTCCCGCGTCGTCGGCTGTTTCAAAACCGACAATCAAATTCGGATCGGCAGGTTGTACAGGTAGCCCGCTCAAAACTTGAGCGAGTAAGCTCGGGCTAAGCTTCGCCGCTCAACCAGAACACGAAACCATCTCCGTCAGACGCATCGTCGTTATCACCTCCTTTCGCCACAAAAAAGCACAAAAGGCACAAAAATCAGCAAAACCATTTTGTGCTTTTGTGCCTCTTCCTGGCGATGCTGCCCCCGGATAGTAAATCGCACAACTGCACGGCGGCAAGGCTGTTCGACTCTCATCGACAATTGCTTTCTGGCAAACCGCTCGTTATAAAGTCATCTCCCCCTCAGCGCAGGTTCTTCTACGACCTCTGACCTAGTCCAAAGGAGTTGCTTGCCAAAGAGAATCATTCGCGTTGGACCTGCCGGCTGGTCGTACAAAGACTGGGAAGGCGTGGTCTATCCGCAGAAGCCGGGCAAGTCGTTCGATCCGCTCGAATATCTCGCTCGATTCTTCAACACCATCGAGATCAATAGCAGTTTCTACCGGCCGCCCACACCTTCGACAACCAAATCGTGGATAGATCGTGTCGCTGCAAATAAGGAGTTTGCCTTCACTGCCAAGCTGCACCGTGTGTTCACGCACGAACGCGGCAAAGCGACGGCGGAGGATGAAAAGGCTTTTCGCGAGGGGATGGACGTGCTTACCGATGCCGGTAAGCTCGGCTCTTTGTTACTCCAGTTTCCCTGGTCGTTCAAAAATACGGCTGACGAGCGGATTTACCTCGCGAAGCTGCTGCAACAGTTTTCCGATTATCCGCTCGTGCTGGAAGTCCGGCATACGTCCTGGAACACCGAGGAAGTCTATGAGTGGCTGCAAGAACGTGGCGTTGGAGTTTGTAACATTGACCAACCGGTGTTTTCAAAATCGATTCGCCCGGCCGCGCTAACCACCTCGCCTGTTGGTTACGTGCGACTTCATGGAAGGAATTATCAAAACTGGTTTCGAGAAAAGGCGCCTCGAGATGAGCGTTACAACTATCTCTACTCGCTCGATCAGCTCGAGCCCTGGATTGTCCGAATTAAGGAAGTGGCAAAGCAGACTCGCGAAACGTATGTGATTACGAATAACCACTTTCGCGGACAAGCGGTTGTCAACGCAGTGGAAATCAAAGCGGCTCTAACCGAGGAGCCGGTCCCGGCGCCAGAGCCGTTATTCAAGTTGTATCCCCGGCTAAGCGATTCAGCAACGCCGGAGCAACCTGACAAATCACCCACTTTATTTGAGTGACTTTTCGGCCTATTTCCCTCCGTTACGTTTGCGCCCTCTATTACTTCCCATCGCCACGATCACGTCAAACTCATCCTTTGTCAACGGCATGACGGAGAGTTGCGATTGTCGAATGAGTGGCAACTGACTGAGACGTTTGTCGTAGCGGATAGCTGCCAACGGGACCGAAGTCGCCAGCGGCTTCACGGGTTTCAAATCGACTGCAACCCACTGCGGATCGTCGGCCGTCGGATCCGGGTAAGCACCCTTTGTGACTTCCGCCAGGCCCACAACTTCCTTTCCTTTACCCGAATGGTAAAAGAGGACCTTGTCACCCGGCTTCATATTGCGCAGATTGTTTCTTGCCTGATAATTTCGTACACCGGACCAATCAGTGCCGCCGTCCTTTTCGAAGTCGTCCCATGAATAGGTGTCGGGTTCCTGCTTCACCATCCAATAGTTGTGTTTACTCTTCGTTGCAGCTTTCATGAAAGTGACCGTGATCTTCTACAATTGGGCCTTAGACCATCTCGAGACGGAGACCAGACATGATCAAAGAGGGATCCACTGCACCTGCATTCAAGACTAAAGACGCGAACGGTGAAACTGTCAGCTTAAAAGACCTTCGCGGGCAGAAGGTAGTGCTCTATTTTTATCCTAAAGACGACACACCCGGTTGCACAAAAGAGGCCTGCTCTTTTCGTGACGCTTTCTCGCAGTTCAAAAAGAAAGGTATCACTGTGTTGGGTGTTTCTCCAGACAGCGAAGGGTCTCACAAAAAATTTGAGACGAAGTACAAACTCCCGTTCACTCTGTTGGCCGACACGGATCGATCGATCGCGGAGGCTTACGGGGTTTGGGGAGAGAAAAAGTTTATGGGACGAACATATATGGGCGTCCATCGAACCACCTTTTTGATCGATGAGAAGGGCAAGATCAAAAAGATCTTCGAGAAGGTAAAACCTGAAGATCACGCCAGTGAGGTGCTCGAAGCTTTCGCTGACTGATGAACACTGCCGATTGCCAAGTGCCAATTTCTGTAAATCCGCAATTGCAATCGGCGACAACCAGAGGCTAGGCTGCCACCCAGCCCCCAATTTTTTCGGGTTCACCTTCAGGGTTTCTGCCAGGCATTAATCCAGGCAAACAACTAAACGAGCTCGGCACGTCGCGTTTCCGGGCAGGCAGACGCGGACCGTCGTCCAAAGTCGCCTCCACGGAATCGTTCAGGAAATATAGGCGTGTATTGTCTACGATCTGCGTTCTGATTTCGTGGGTCCAGAGCAGAAGGTTGGCTAACGCATCGCCTATCTCGTCCTTACCGAGTTTTGTTTCCTGTGCGATTTCGCGCTGTGTTCGTGAGCCTCGCCGGATGGCGTCGCGTACGCGTTCCACCGGCGATAATTTGCTCATGGCCTTCGATGGGTAATGACTGGATGAATCGGCGGAAAGGAGCTCGGCAATATCAACCTGCTGGGCGATGTATTTTTTGCGAGCACATTTATATTCCTTCAAAGCGCGACGGCTCTGTGTAACTTTTTGACGAATGCAACTCTTGCAATAAAGATTGCGTCCGTCTTTACGCGCTCGACAAATTCCAAACTCAGATATGGGCAAATCATTGGAGCAAATCGGGCAATGTTTTATTTGGGGAGACAACTGTATCTCAGTCATTTTTCGGCACTCCACTGGGCATTAAAACTCTTACTGTAATGCGTATTCGGGCAACACTACACCTTGATCCGGTACTTACTTTCGTCCGGCAAAGACGTTTTACTTTTGAGTATTTTTTGGCGAAGGTCCCAACGGCGCGACGCCTAGATTGCCTTACGCGACTTCCGCACGAGTCACGCCCCACACATCCCTGGTTTCATTTCGTCGAAGGCTTCCGGGCAATTGCGAGAAATAAAAAATGAGAGCTAGTAAACCTTCAAACGATCAATACAGGCCGCTGATCAAAAACGTAAATTGGCAATCGATGTCAGCGAGGGAATCGCATTATAGTGATCGACATTATTTTTGCAACTTCTTTTTCGGATTTGTTTCAGACCAAAATTAATTTCGAAATTTTGGCGATCGATCGTGACTTCTACAGGCCTTTTGTAAGTGCAAACAATTCAATTACGAGAGGATACTGGATCACATCATAAACATGATGAGGTTCGAGTTTGTGTCTGAACTGTCGCAAAGTACGGTGAGAGACATTCAATTTTATTTAGAAATTTCGACTGCTCGTAAAACTCTAAAAAGCGTTCGCCGTATGTTTGACGCAAGTAGTTCGTACTTGTTTTCCGTGGTCCTACAATTAGTAGACGGAGCGAAACTCGTTGGGCCATCGTGCTGAATCAGTCGTCGTGAGTCGTGAATCTTGTCACTGCGCTCCCTCGTTGTATGAGGGAGAAATGACGGGCTTGAATAACACTTAAGACATTCATACGAAAAGCTTTTCGCGCATGCCGCTCACGTGTGCAAAATGTTCTAAGTACGCGCTCGTAACAGGTTTGGAAAATTTAGACCCATGATTTCCACAAAGATTTCCTCAGCTTCTGTGGAAAACGCTGTGGAGCAAAAAGTTTTTATTTACGGTTCGCTCGATCTTTCAAACGGTAAACGAATTTGAGTCCTGACCAGGTCTCATCAATCGCGCAGATCTTCACGTCGACGAGGCCTGCATTAAGACCGATTCGCTGCACACGTTGCTCGGTGAGATCAGTCGTGACGCCTGAACTCTTCTTCGGCCATGCGATCCAGATCATTCCATTCGTCACGAGCTTTTCCGCGAGGTTAGCAAAGTCTCGCGCAAGCACGCGCTCAGACATAACGAAGAAGAGAATCATGTCGAGAGATTTCGTCGGACGGCTTACAAACTCGACGTTGTCAGGCAGTTCTCCCAACGCGGATCGGAAGTCTTTGGGTGCGTTGACCAGTGCGATCCGCGAACCTTCTTTGATACCAAGTTTCTTTGCTAAGGGTGTTCCGGAGTATCCAGCCATGTCTCACCAGAGTCGAAGAAGTTTCCACCACGTGAAGCCTGCCAAACTCCAGACAGCGATAGTCACTAAAGATGTAATCAGGCCAAGCCACCACCAGGTTCGTTGCGTCGTATAGCCGGCGCCGAAGTAGATCGGCGCGGGTGTGGTCCCGTAATGCGTGAGTGAAGCGCCAAGATTAGAAAAGTAAGCCAAAGAAAGCACAGCCAAGTACGACGGGGTTCCTGCGGCCAATATCACGATTAGAAACGGCACATACATCGCGGTTACGTGAGCGGTGATACTGGCAAAAACGTAATGTGCGTAGAAATAGATCAAAAGCAGTGATGCGAGCGCCAGCCACCATTTCCAACCCGTCGTCAAACTAGCTGATGCTTCAGCGAATCGGTTGGTAATTCCTGTTTGGCCCAACGCTTCGGCCATGCGAAGCAATCCGCCATACCAGATGAATACGCTCCACGCCGACTTTTCAGCGATGAGGTCTTCCCAATCCAACACACCGGTAATCAGGAGGACGCTTATTCCAATCAGAGCAACGGCAGCATAGTCGATACCGTGGAATTTGATTGTCATCCACAGAATCGAGACCAGGCCAAATACCAGCAACATCAACCATTCAGACCATTTCATCGGCCCCATAATCTTTAATTCTTTTGAAGCAAGTTCGCTGGCGGCGGGTGTGTGTTTGATTTCCGGAGGAAACACTCGATAAAGGACCCACGGCACCAATAAAAGGCTCAACAGCGCCGGAACGATGGCGGCGATGGCCCAACGTGCGTACGTAATCTCAATTCCAGTCACTTGCTGAGCGAACCGGGCAATGATTGGGTTAGAGGCCTGGCCGGTGAGAAACATCGCGCAAACGATGACGTTACATTGGTAAACGCTCGCCATCAAAAACGCTCCCAGGCGACGGGCTGTGGGTCCAGGTCTGGATTCGTAAGCCTCCGCCAGGCTCTTCGCGATGGGGAATATAATTCCCCCGGAGCGAGCACCGGTTGACGGTATGACTGTGGCCAGCACCATCTCAGTCGATCCGAGGGCATAGCTGAGCCCGAGGGAATGACGGCCGATGGCTTTGATAAAGAGGAACGCGATGCGTCGTCCCAAGCCGGTCTTGATCATTCCTCTTGAAATGAAAAACGCAGCGAGAACCAACCAGACGACCGGATCCGCGTAACCAGTGAGGGCCTGGTTAATCGTCAGAACCCTGAAGACCGGTAGCGCCGTGACTCCGAGTAACACAACGGCAGCGCCAGGAATCGGACGCACGATCGATCCCGTAATGGTGGCGGCAAAGATCGCGAGTAAACGCCATGACTGCGGGGTAATCCCGGCCGGAACGGGAATCAGCAAAATAGCAGCAGCTACAAAGAGCACAATCCCCCACCGCAAGAGTCTGCTGCGAAATCCAATCGTGTCGGCGGGTTCGTTTTTGTGTGTTTCGGCGGGCAGCGACAATGGTTGTTCCACGCGATCGTCCTTTATTGGGCGACAGAACAGCTTCGGGATACTATTCCCTCAGACACTACTTACTCAAGGGTTTTAATTGCGTGAGGTCGGCTATGTAAGGTTCTGGCGAACCCGACGACAAATAGGCGTACTCTAAACCAAGGGCGCAAAATGGTGGAGAAGTCAGAAAAGGTCACCGACAAACAGGTTTACTTAAACCGGCGGCTATTCATGCGGGCGGCGGTCCTGGCTGGAACTGCGACTGCCAGCACGCTGCTTTATCGTCGCCTCAATCCGCCACCAGCGGAACGTGTCGAAGGCGACAAACTCGCCGGCGTCGATAAGGCGCCAAAAGAAGAGGCGATCAAAGAAGGTTTTGCAGTAACCGACACGTTAACGCCGTTAGAAGCGATTACCAATTACAACAACTTCTACGAGTTTGATACTTCGAAGGGCGGCGTCGCTTATGCGGCGAAGGGTTTTGTCACGAGGCCGTGGGCGGTGTCGGTTGATGGGTTAGTGAACAAGCCGCGGGTTTTCGATCTCGATGAGTTGCTGAAGTTTCCGCTCGAGGAACGTATTTACAGGTTGCGCTGCGTTGAAGGCTGGTCGATGGTAATCCCCTGGATCGGATTTCCGCTTCATAAGCTGTTAGAGAAGGTCGAACCGAATTCCGCGGCCCGGTATGTAGCGTTTCAAACTCTTCTCGATCCTCAGCGAATGCCAAACCAGCGCACCGGCATACTCGACTGGCCGTATGTCGAAGGGCTTCGTCTCGATGAGGCTATGCATCCGCTGACCATCATGGCAACTGGAATGTATGGTGAGACATTGCCGCCGCAAGACGGCGCGCCCATCAGGCTTGTCGTCCCGTGGAAATACGGTTTCAAAAGTATCAAGTCTGTCGTGAAGATAACGCTTACAGCCGATGAACCGCCGACAACCTGGAATTTGCAGGCGCCGGATGAATATGGTTTTTACTCGAATGTGAATCCAAACGTCCCGCATCCTCGTTGGAGCCAGGCAACGGAGCGAAGAATCGGTGAATACGGCCGCCGCAACACGCTGTTATTCAATGGTTATGGGGAGCAAGTGGCCCATTTGTATCAGGGAATGGATTTGGTGAAGAACTTCTAATCACATGACCTTCCCTAAACTCATCGTCTTCGTAAACTCGCTCGTACCTCTCGTGTTGCTCTTGTGGGATCTCTACAACAAGCGCGTAGGTCCAAATCCGCTCGATTTCGCCACGCGAACAACGGGAATGCTGACGCTCATCTTCCTCAGCTTGACTGTCGCCGTCACACCGTTGCGGAAAATCTTCGGCATAAACTCTCTGGTGAAACTCCGCCGCATGCTGGGACTGTTCGCATTCTTCTACGGCTCGCTGCATTTGCTCACTTACATCTGGTTCGACCGGCTTTTCAATTTGGCGAGCGTCGGTCAGGATGTGGTGAGGCGCCCGTTCATTCTCGCCGGCATGACCGCATTTCTGTTGATGGTTCCATTAGCGATCACCTCGACCAACAAGATGGTGAAGCGTCTCGGCGGAAAGCGCTGGGCGAAACTTCACAAGCTTGTTTACGTCGCAGCGATCGCGGGACTGGTCCACTTCTGGATGCTGGTAAAGTCTGACACGCGCCTGCCGTGGACGTTTGGCTTTATCGTGCTGTTCCTGCTCGGATATCGACTGCTCGTGAAGTACGCCCCTGCTCACCAGCCCTCGACCGGTCTCTTTCCACGCCAGTAGTAGTCATAGTCACGGTGGCGGCCTTCGTTTAGAATGGCCCTCGTGTATTCGTGGAGATGAAAGGCAGACGATGCCGGACGAGCGTAGAAGCAGCGAGCGAAAAAGGATCCTTCTCGAAGCAAAGTGGGAGAGCGTGTCGCGCCGGCATGAAGCTCGGGTTGACGACGTCAGCCTTGGCGGTTGTTTTGTAAATACTTATGCCCAAGCCGAAGTTGACGAAGACGTCAATCTGGAAATTCAACTTCCGTCAGGCGAATGGTTGCCGCTACGAGGAAAAGTTGCGTCTTACCAACCTGGAGTTGGATTTGGAATGTCTTTTACTTCGCTGAGTGAGGACGAAGCGGCTGTGTTGAAACAATTGCTATTGTCGGCCGAAGAGAATTTGAGCTAGCGTTTTTTACGGCGCTTCTCATCGTAGAAAACAATACTGTAAATGAGCACGAGACCGGCGGCAGCGGCGAGCAGAAACAGGATCATTGCCAGTCCTGGATAGCCGAAGATCCGAAACGAAGTCTCAACACGCATCAGCATGGCGGCGCCAACGATGAGGGCCGCAACGACGAGTCCCAGCGTGATGCGATTGGCGACTTTCTGTAGCCCCTCCAGCACAACTTTCTCGTCGATCGCATCAACCTTGAACCGCAGCTCGTTGTTTCCTACAGCATCGAGAATTCTGTTGACGCGAGTAGGGAACTTTTCAGCGAACTCCTTTAGATCAACGACCCCAGACAGCAGATTGCTTGGAGCAACACTCTTGATGATGTTCCGTTGCAAAATTTCGTTCGCACGCTCGCGAATGATGATATTGGGATCGAAGTGTTCATCGAGCGTGTAGACAACGCGGTCCAGGTTCAGGAGCGCCTTTGCGAACATCGTAAACTCGGGCGGCAATCGGAACCAGCAGTCGGCGGAAATTCTGGTGATATCAAGAGTTACTTTGCCTGCGTTCAAGCGACTCAGAACCGCGTCGGAATTGTCAGCTACAAGGTCTGTGATTCGTCTTTCGAAAGAGGCCCGATCGAAGCCTTCCTTCGCCTCGCCCATCTTGATCGCGGCTTGAGCCGCCATCTCGCCTCTTCCCTCGCTGATGGCGAGCAGAAGTCTCAATAAGTTGTCCTGAAAACTGCGCGTCACCCGGCCGACCATGCCGAGGTCGAGCAACGCAATGCGATCGTCATCGGTGAGAAAAACATTTCCGGGATGGGGATCGGCATGGAAGATACCGTCGATGAGAAATTGTTTGAGATAAGCAGAAAACAACTCTTCAGCGAGCAGGCTTCCATCGATCTCGAGCAGCCGCAGCGGATTGAGCGCGGTGATCTTTTTGCCCGAGATGTATTCCATCGTCAGAATGCGCGTGGTTGTAAAATCCTCGATTGGCTCGGGAATGATTATGTCTTCAAACTCGGCGAGGTTCTGTCCGATAGTACTTAAGTTTCTTGCTTCGATGGTGAAGTCGAGTTCGCGAAGAAGACTCTTCCGCAAGTTGACGAGCATGTTTTCAAACTCGTAACGCTTGCCGAGTTCCGTATGCTCGTCGAGAAAATGTGCAATCTCTCCCAGGGCCTCGAGATCGCCGACGATCAGATCGCGAATGTCGGGCCGCTGAATTTTTACGACGACAGCTCTGCCATCTCGCATGTAAGCTCGATGGACTTGCGCGAGTGATGCTGCGGCGAGGGGAACAGGATCAAAATCGGCGAAAGCTTTCGACAACCGAACTCCGAGTTCGCCTGACACGATTCGTTCGACCTCTTCATAAGGGAACGGCTCGATCTGGTCCTGCAATCTTTCCAGCGCGTCGAGATAAGGCCCAGGCAACAGGTCGGCGCGAGTAGAGAGTAATTGTCCCAGCTTGATGAAGGTTGGACCAAGCCGCTCGAGGTCCTTGGCCAGATCTTCCGCAGAAGCAGTTTGTGACTCCGCCGCGATTTCATCGGGCAGAACACTGCCTTCGAGTCCGGCCGCACTGATCAGGTCCGAGCGTCCGTACTTGATTAGCAGCATGGCGACGTCTTTGTAACGCTTGAGTCGCTCTGGTTTTAACGAGACTACCATTTCATGCGCACCGTTTGGTCCAACAAACTGTATTTAGTTCGAGACTTTGTCGCATCGGCAACAGAAGTTTAACGTAAGGGTCACACGTACCGCCTGGCCCAGTTGGGGACGATCACTGCGGCGAAGAGGCGTTTACACGTTTGGCGGCCGCGCGATCGATCGCCTCGCGTAATCCTTCCGCGCTTAAAGTTCTGAGTTGGATCCCGTTGATAAAGATCGTCGGCGTGCTTCCGATACCATACATCTCCCCGTCTTCGATGTCTTTTTGCACCTCAGCCGCGTACACGCCACGGTCCAATGCCGCATCAAAACGAGTTCGGTCCAATCCGATCTCGGTTGCGTATTTCTTGAGCGAGGGGACATCGAGGGCCTTTTGATTCTTGAAGAGTAAAGCAATGTACTCGAAGAATTTCCCCTGGGCGTTAGCGGCGTCGGCTGCTTCCGCTGCTTTGCGCGCGTACTCGTGCTGGTTCAGCGGGAAATCGCGAACGACAAACCGCACCTTATTGCCGTAGGACTTTAAGACCTCATCCAGCACCGGATGCATTGCGGCACATGCGGGACATTGAAAATCCGTGAATTCGACGATCGTCACCGGAGCATTGATATCGCCTCGCGATGGATCATCGTCGAGGCTGATGTTTTGCACGGGTGGAGTGGGCTCAGTTATCAACCACTGTATGTTGGCGCCCTTGCGGAGCTGCGCTGACAGTTCTTTCTCGAGACGCTGTCTGGATTCGTTCTGCAAATAGGTCGCGATCTGATTTCTTACGCTGTTCAGATCTCCGGCTATGCGGGCCTTGTTTTCCGAATAAAATTTTGCGATCTCTTCTTCAGTGGGGTTACGAACTTTATCACTGATCTGAGTCCGTATAATTTCTTCTGGTCCAATCTGGCGACGTTTTGCTTCGTCCAACAGCAGCATGTCGTCGACTAATTGATCCGCCCGTGTCTTCGCTGCTTCGAAGGCTTCGAGTCTCATCCTGTAGATAATTGGCTTTAGCCTTTCAAGGAGAGCATCTGCTTTTAGTGGTTGGCCCGCAACTGTCGCGATGACTGAATTGCTGTTGAGCGCCGGCGAGTTTACATCAGCTCCCATGACGACCGGGTTAGTCTTTCGCAAACGGCTCACAAGGTCGTCGGCAAGCTTGTTCTCGGCTTCGTCGT
Source organism: Pyrinomonadaceae bacterium (assembly GCA_035696765.1). Lineage (GTDB taxonomy): Bacteria > Acidobacteriota > Blastocatellia > Pyrinomonadales > Pyrinomonadaceae > PSRF01. Next base: position 27,508 of record DASSEB010000161.1, read on the forward strand.
GAAGATAGGCAGCCACCTGTTGATTGGCGACCGACGGATCTACGCCTTCGAATTGTGAGCGATTGTCGTCAATAAATTTCTTGATTTGCGCGGGAGTTGCTGCTGGCACGCGACTACTTACTTCGAGTTCGTACAGACGATGACTATCGATGCCCCGCCGCTTCGCTTCGAGTTGAAGCAACATAGTATTGATTTGTAATTCCAACACGCTCTTGCGGGCAGCGGCGATCTTATTTTCGAGCTGTTCGAGGTCTTGACGTAGGGCAGGCTCGAGATCGGCGGTCGTAAAGGTTTGGCCGTTGACCGTAACGAGAGAAATCGGTCCGGCTGGCGCCGGCTGAGTCGTTGCGGGTGGTTGAGCGACTGGTTGCGGTTGCGCGGTTGTGACAGGCGGCTTGCGGGCAGTCGTTGCTCTTCGTCTGGCAGTTTGCGCCAGAGCGGGAGACCACAAGCATGCAATCAGGGACAACGCGACGATTTTGGCCTTCATTGGTTGACTCACAGCTCGGGATGATAGGAGAACAACAGTTAGAGCACAAATAAAAGAGAGGCGCTGCCTTTGTCAAAGCAGCGCCGTGAGAGGGCCATTAGGGAGATTGAATCAGTGATTACGGATGATGCTTCGCCGCCGGCGTTTTACGGGTGTTCGAATGGACAAAAGATCGCTGTGACGGCCGTTCAGAATGAAGGCCAACCCCTGGTGTGTTACGCCAAGAAGACGGGCCGCTCGTGTAACACTGCCTCCCGACTCTTCTAAAGCGCGACGAATGAGGTTGCCTTCGTAGCGAAGTACTTCAGCGTCCAGAGAGAACCCGGGTGCGAGCGATATGAAATCTTTTGTTGCTGCATTGGCGTCAGACAGTGAAACAGAGAGAACGCGTCGAGCACATTCGCCGAGGCGAGTTTTGATGCTCAGGTTCTGTGAGTTCGAGAGAAGCGATTCAGCTGTGCGATAGTAATCTTGCAGCGCGTCCGGCGGCAGGTAGTCGCTCAATTCCTCGATTGCAGTGACGGCAGCAATTCCGCCGCGGTCAGGGTTGCCGGCATTTTGAGCAATCTCGACTGCTTGGTCCAAAGTTGTTTTAGCTACTTGAGTTTGCTTGAGGCGAGCCAGCGCTTTACCGTGCGTGGTGAGTGCCTCAGCTAAGACCGTTTGTTCACCGCCTCGTCTTAATGCCTGAACCGCCCGTCGAGCAACTCTCTCGGCCTCGTCGTAGTTACCCTCCATGAGAAAAACCTGAGCGCGTGTATCTTCAGCACCTGCAGCGCCGCCGTGATCTCCAACGCTTAGGTGCAACGCCCGTGCGCGTGTTAAGTGCTCCTGAGCCTTATCGAACTTTCTTATAGTGCCAAAGAGAAACCCCACGTTGTTTTCAACGCGAGCTTGAAACCGCTTATGTCCAGCCTGCTCGAAATGGAAACCCGCCGCCGCGTATTCAACCAAAGCCTGGTCGATATATTCGTCTCGACGCTCTGAACTACCTAAGGTTCGGAGCACAGTAGCATAGGAGTTGTGAAACTTTCCCTTGAGTGCGTGATTAGAACTGACATCGAACAGCGGAGCCGCTTCGGTATAAATCTTTAACGCATCATGATCTCTGGTCGCTGCTCTTTCAACGATTGCACTATTCAAGAGTGCCCTGAGTCGCTGCTCACTGCTCGTTTCACCCAAGCTCTCCAGAACGAGTCGCAATGTAACTCGTGCCTCATCAAGTCCACCTTCGCGCCAATAGCAGATTGCCAAGTCGATTCTTGCTTCTGCCACCTTTTCGGCAAGTCCTAAGGTTTCAAAAAGGGCTGCACTTTCACTGATGAGATCCTTAGCAACCTCCTGAGCACCTAAAATTTGCTTTGCACTTCCCAGCCACCCGGTCAAGGTCCCGCTCCTAAGGAGCAACTCGGCCTTAGAGTTCTCTTCTAGGCCGTTGATTTCTGGACGATGCAGTAAACCCTTCCAGAAAGGCCGCAACGCCTCTGCAGCCTCCTCGAACTCTCCCGCTTCTTCTAAATTCTTTGCAAGTTCACATAAGGGTAGGACGTCGTCTGTGACCACAGAGTCCGCCAAGTGCTCATAAACAGATGTGTGCAAATCCATCTTAGATCTCCACTTTAGTGAGTCGGCAAGGAACCTTGCAAGCCTTTCAATTGACGGATATTATCATATTCAACCAATTTCTACTTGGTTGCACACCGGCCTCACGGGCTTTGATACAAACATTCTAGAGGAGAAGATCAATGAAACTTGTCAAAAACTTCGTATTTGCGGTGCTCCTTATGTCTGCTATCGCAGTTAATACACCTGCTGGAGAACAGGACACCCCTGGTTATGTACCTCCACCTCCACCACGGGCAACGAGCACTTGCGATGAAGACCCTACGATTTCCAACACTGAACAGTGTGGAGGCGTCACGGCTGAAACGTCGGACTACTTTTTAATCGAAACGTTGGCAGCCCTTCTATCAGTGTACTGAGAAGCGCACACCCAA
>DASSEB010000162.1:0-20061 GCA_035696765.1 Pyrinomonadaceae bacterium
AAGACATGGGCGGAGGACTGCTGATAGTTTCGCAGTTTACCTTGTATGGCGACGTACGGCGCGGACTGCGGCCTTCGTGGAGCGACGCTGCGGCGCCTGAAATCGCGGAACCTCTGTACGAATACTTTGTGACGAGCAGCCGTAAGCTGCTCGAGCGAGTTGAGACTGGCAGCTTCCGCAAAATGATGCAGGTCGAGTTGGTTAATGATGGTCCAGTGACGATCCTGCTCGACAGCCGTCGGCAGTTTTAGATCATGTCCTCTGACGCTTTTGAATTCTCATCGAGCTCGTAGCGATCGCGATCGCGCCTTTCAATCTTATCGATGAACTCGAGCTCTTCGTTGTCTTCAAAACTGACACCCATCGCCGATGCGTTCTCCTCCACGAGCGACTGATCGGGTGTTGGGTTGTCGCCTGCTACGGTCTCCGATCCACTGTCGTTGACGTCTTCCCACGATGCATCCAAATCCCCACCAGCGTCGCGCGGCGAAGCAGCGGTATTGTTGCGCAATCGATTCGCGAGCAGATCCGGATCCCTCGGTGCGTGCGCAATCTCCTGTTCCATAAACTCCTCGATCTCAGGGTCAGGCACATAATCCGGATCGTTGGCCAAATACTCGAACTCGTCGCCGCGTTTCTTAGCCATGCAAGTCTCCTCAGCTTGTCCTCAGAAGCAGTCTGTGGGGGTCCGTGCAACTATACCCAATCGCGCGGAAATGAGGAAATGAAAAGTGCCGAAAAGAATACAAAGGATCACCTGCATTTGCTCTTGCATTTTATTTTGTGTCTTTTGTGCCTTTTTGTCGCAGATTTTGCAGGGCCAGTTGACGATTACTAACGTGGATCTTACACTTCAACTTGAACCAAAACACCCTGCATAACTTCGCTTTTCAGGAAAGAGCTTGAGCACCACTATGCCAGATAGCCCCATTGATTGTTTGCAAACTTTCTCTTCCCCCACCGGTCCTGTAGGACAGTTTCACTCGCTGCCGCAACTCGAAAAGAATGGAGTCGGTCCAATCTCGCGGCTGCCGCACAGTATTCGCGTTGTGCTCGAATCCGTCGTGAGAAATTGTGACGGAGAGAAGATTACTAAAGACGATGTGCGCGAACTCGCAAACTGGCAGCCCAACGGCAGACGTGTCGAAGAAATTCCGTTCGTCGTCGCCCGGGTGTTGCTCCAGGATTTTACCGGCGTCCCGCTCCTCGTAGACCTCGCGGCAATGCGTTCCGCTGTAGCGCGTCTGGGAAAAAATACGGGCATCATCGAACCACTCGTACCCGTCGATCTCGTGATCGATCATTCTGTTCAAGTCGACTTCTCCAGCACTCGCGATGCGTTTGAGAAGAACATGGAAATCGAGTTCCGGCGCAATCGCTCTCGTTACCAGTTTTTGAAGTGGGGGACACAGGCGTTTGATGGGTTTTGCGTGATCCCGCCCGGCATCGGCATCTGTCACCAGGTCAATCTCGAATATCTCGCGAAGAACGTTTGGGAGAAGAATGTTTACTTTCCCGATTCGCTTGTCGGTACAGATTCACACACCACGATGGTCAACGGTCTTGGTGTGGTCGGTTGGGGCGTCGGCGGTATCGAAGCTGAAGCGGCGATGTTGGGCCAACCAGTCTACTTTCTCACTCCGGACGTCGTTGGCGTTCACTTGAGCGGGACTTTGCGCGAAGGCGTGACCGCGACTGATCTCGTCCTGCGTGTTACAGAGATGATGCGTAAAGCGAAAGTGGTCGGGAAGTTCGTTGAGTTTCATGGCGAGGGCGCGGCGAGTTTAGCCGTGACTGATCGCGCCACCATCGCAAACATGGCGCCGGAGTATGGCGCGACGATGGGCTTCTTCCCGGTTGACGAGGAAACTTGTGCTTACCTGCTCGCGACCGGCCGCTCGCAGGAGCACGTCGATATCGTCCGGGCTTACTACACCGCGCAAGGCATGTTCGGCATGCCGCGAAAAGGCGAATGTGATTACAGCGTCGTGCTTGAGCTCGATCTTGACTCGATCGTCCCGAGCGTCGCTGGTCCAAAGCGGCCGCAGGATCGCATCGAACTGTCAGCTCTCAAAGAGCAGTTTAATCGGTTAATGCTGAAGCCGGCGGGCGAGGGAGGGTACGGCAAAACAGAGGACGAGCTCTGGACGCGGTATCACGTGAAGACAGGCGCAGACAGGCAACGAGTAGTTGTCGGCGGTGGTGAGCAGCGAACTGAGACGGTTCCGGCTGCTGTTGTTAGCGACATCACGCCGAAAAACACTAACGTCTGGACTGAAACAGAAATGGTCAACAACCGCCCAACTCCGGACCGCGTTGCTGAAATTCCGGAAGACGAGTATCCAATGGGCGACGAGCTCGTGGGCCATGGCGACGTTTTGATCGCTGCGATCACTTCCTGCACCAACACTTCAAACCCGAGCGTCATGCTCGCCGCCGGGTTGCTTGCAAAGAAAGCCGTCGAAAAAGGACTCCGTGTAAGTCCGAAGGTAAAGAACTCTTTAGCGCCGGGCTCGAGAGTTGTTACCGAATATCTCGAACGGACCGGTCTCCAGCCTTACCTGAACGAGTTGGGCTTCAATCTGGTCGGCTACGGCTGCACTACCTGCATCGGAAACTCTGGACCACTCGATCCGGCCATCGAAGAGATCGTTAACGACCGTGATGTGATCGCCGCTTCCGTACTTTCCGGCAATCGCAATTTCGAAGCACGTGTGCACCAGAGTATCAAGGCGAATTTCCTGATGAGCCCGCCGCTGGTGGTGGCGTTTGCACTCGCCGGTCGTGTCGATCTCGATTTGTCGTCTGACCCGCTCGGCACCGGAAACGATGGCGCCGAGGTTTACCTGCGGGACATTTGGCCCACCACGCAGGAGATCAACGCGCTGATGCGCGAGGCGTTTGATCCAGAAACCTACCGCCGGCTCTACGGCAGTTTCGCCGAACAGAACCCGCTCTGGAATGATATTCCGACCACCACCGGAAATGTTTATGAATGGGAGCCGGAATCGACTTACATTCGCGAGCCTCCTTACTTTGAAGACTTTCACAGCACGCTCGAATCTCTTGCTGAGGTAAAAGGTGCGCGTCCACTCGCGATCTTCGGCGACTCAGTGACGACCGATCACATCAGTCCTGCCGGCGCGATCAAGCCTTCATCGCCCGCGGGCTTGTACTTGCAGGAGCGCGGCGTCGATATCAAAGACTTCAACAGTTACGGCGCGCGGCGCGGCAATCACGAAGTGATGGTCCGTGGGACGTTCGCCAATGTGCGCATTAAGAATCTGATGGTGCCGGGAGTTGAAGGCGGCGTCACGATGTATCAACCCGATGGCGAACGCATGAGCATCTACGATGCTGCCATGCGTTACCAGTCGGAAGGTGTGCCCCTCGTGATAATCGCCGGTCAGGAGTATGGTACTGGAAGTTCGCGTGACTGGGCGGCGAAAGGCACGCGGCTACTCGGCGTGAAAGCCGTGATTGCGCAGAGTTTCGAGCGCATTCATCGCAGCAACCTCGTCGGAATGGGAGTGTTGCCGTGCCAGTTTAAAGATGATACGAGTGCGGCTTCGCTCAGACTCGACGGCACCGAGACGTTTGATCTCCTGGGGATCGAAGACGGCATTGAACCTCGAGAAGAGATTACGCTCGTGATTCACCGGGCGAGTGGCGCGATCGAAGAGATACCCGTCACGCTCAGGATCGACACGCCGATTGAAGTCGATTACTACCACCACGGTGGGATTCTTCCGTATGTGCTGCGCCAACTACTTTTAGGCACCACGGAATTTTAACCACGGATTACACGGATCGGCAGGCGGATAAAAACCGATCAGAATCTCGAAGGAGCAATAATGTCATCTGCAGAATTAGCTGAAACTACACGGAAGTACCAACTGTTCATCGACGGGCAGTGGGTTGATGCAGAATCGGGCAAGACGTTCAACACGCCGAACCCTGCAACTGGCGAGACGCTTGCCGAAGTTGCCGAGGCCGACAAGGCGGACATCGACAAAGCAGTCGCCGCCGCGCGCCGTGCGTTCGAAGGAAAGTGGTCCAAACTCAGCGCGCGTGATCGCGGCAGGATGCTTTACAAGCTCTCGCAACTGATCGAGCAACACTCAGCCGAGCTGGCCGCGCTGGAAACTGCCGATAACGGCAAGCCGATCAAGGAATCGCTTTATGTAGACATACCGCAAGTAGTTGAGAACTTCGAGTACTTCGCCGGTTGGTCCACGAAGATCGAAGGCGAAACGATTCCCGTGCCCGGCAAGATGTTCAACTACACGTTGCGCGAGCCGATCGGCGTTTGCGGCCAGATCATTCCGTGGAACTTTCCGCTTTTGATGGCAGCATGGAAACTCGCGCCTGCGCTGGCAGCCGGTAACACGGTGGTGCTCAAGCCTGCGGAACAAACTCCCGTCGGCGCGATGGAGCTTGCGAAGTTGATCCAGGAAGCGGGATTTCCCGAAGGCGTCGTGAACATCGTGCCTGGATACGGCGAGACTGCCGGCGCCGCGCTCGCCTCTCATCCCGGTATCGATAAAATCGCGTTCACCGGATCCACTGAGGTTGGAAAACTGATCGCGAAGTCCGCTGCTGACAATCTCACCAAGGTGTCGTTGGAGTTGGGTGGCAAGGCGCCGAATATTGTTTTCGCCGATTCAGATCTCGAGCAGGCAGTCGCGGGCGCGATGATGGGGATCTTTTACAACCAGGGCCAGGTGTGCTGCGCTGGTTCGCGACTGTTTGTGGAAGAGTCAGTCAAAGACGAGTTCCTCAGCAAGCTTTCAGACAAGGCCGGGAAGATCGCCGTGGGCGACCCGATGAATAAAGCGACGCAGATGGGCCCGCAGGTCTCTGAGGAGCAACTGAATCGGATAAAGGGTTACGTCGACATCGCGCGTGAGGAAGGCGCGACAGTTGTCGCGGGCGGCCAGTCACCGCAACTGGACGCCGCGTTTCAAAAAGGCTACTTCTTCAGTCCCACGATCTTTGCAGAAGTTAAAAACAATATGCGCGTGGCCCAGGAAGAGATCTTTGGTCCAGTCGTCTCAGTCATCAGCTTCAAAGACGAGGACGATCTTATCAAGCAGGCCAACGACACGATCTACGGGCTCTCGGCCGGCATCTGGACGCGCGACATCACGCGCGCGCATCGTTTTGCGAAAGAAATCAAGGCGGGCGTCATTTGGATTAATACTTACAACATGTTCAATGCAGCGTCTCCCTTCGGCGGTTATAAACAGTCGGGCTACGGGCGCGAGATGGGCCGGCACGCGCTCGAGCTTTACACGCAAGTGAAAAGCGTTTGGGTTGATCTATCCGGACGCCCGATCGGCTGGTTCAAGTAAATTCAGCCACAGATTACGCGGATGTGTGCTCCAATCTGTGTAATCTGTGGTTCCTTTTGCTATCATTTCTACCTCTCCCGAAATGAACACCACATTTAAGGAGATGCCAATGTTAGTGTTGAAAAAGCTCGTTGTTTTCTTTGCCCTGATCGGTGGCACTTTGCTGCTCACCGCCTGCCCCAGCCAGACAAACATCGCAAAAATTAATGCCGACCCGGGACGTTATGCCGGCAAGGAAGTTGGGATCGTCGGCAGGGTAACCGATAGTTACGGCGCCGCAGGGATCGGAGCGTATGAGATTGACGACGGCACCGGCAAGATGTGGGTCGCAACCAGGCGCGGAATTCCATCTCGCGGCGCACACGTCGGAGCAAAGGGTTACGTGCGCAACGGATTCAGCTTCGGCGGCCGCAGCTATGGGACCGTGATGGAAGAGACTGATCGGCGGTCGAGAGGCAGGTAGTTCGTTAAGAGTTAACCCGCAGATTCACGCTATGAGTCGTGAGATCGTTGATCAGCTTGACGAGCAGTTCGCGAGCCTGATTAACGATCTCAAGGACCTGGTCCGATCTGTTCCGCCGGATCTCCTTTACCGCCGTAACCCGCCCGCCGTCAGCATCGGCGAGAACCTTCTGCGCAGCGCCGCCGCGATCGAACAGACCTGCGGCGGCCTGACTGCGAACCTGTGGGACGATCCTTTCGAGTGGACGCTCCCGGAAACACTCTCGGACGCAGACCGGATAATCGAGTATTTGTCGGAAGTGGATGCAGCGCGGCAACGCGCGTTCAGTGCGATCGCCGACAACAATGCGTTGAGTAAGTACATTTCAGTTCCCTCAGGCGAGCCGCGGTTGCTAATCGATTTACTGCACGAGACTCTCGCAAAGGCCGGGGATTATCGAAAGGCAGTTTTGCAGGATTATCCTGTATACTAGTCCGCCGTAAAACAGCCCCGCTTGGCGAGGATCAACTCATGTTTTGTCCGCAGTGCGGTCAGCAACAAGTTACTGGAGTTATCAGATTCTGCTCTCGTTGCGGTTTCCCTCTGGATGGTGTGATTCAGTTGCTTGGGAACGGTGGCATGCTTCCCACGTATCGCGCTTCGGATGAACCCGCCCCGATTTCTCCGCGTCGAAGGGGAGTGAAACAGGGTGGCGTATTGCTGCTTTCGGGCGCTTTGATAGTTCCCATTCTTGCCATGTTCGCCAGCTACATCAATGCACCGTTTCTTGAAATCCTGCTGGCCCTGGCAGCAATTGTCTGTTTCGTCGGTGGTCCATTGAGGATGTTGTACGCGGCCCTGTTCGAAGAACCGGCGCCGAACCCTTTTCGTCCTTCTCATGGACCACCCGCGCAGCAGATGTACGCTCCGCAACAGTATGTACCACCCGCGCCAAACCATGCGTTGCCGCCTCCGTCCGCTCGGTCCGCGGGCAGTTGGCGTCCGCGGCCAACCACCGCCGAGTTGGCGAATCCACCCAGCGTCACTGAGAATACGACCCGCTTACTCGAAAAAGAAGATCGTAAAGAGCGATAGCAGCTCTTAACCAGGATTTGTACTTGCCGGGTTTACTTACCGAACGACTACGAGAATTGATTCGACTTGAAGGTCCAATTACATTTTGCGATTGGATGAGGGCGGCGCTTTACGATCCGGCCGCGGGATATTACCAACGAGCAGATCTACAGCGGTGGGGCAGGGCAGGTGACTATCGCACGAGTCCGGAGCGAAGCGAACTCTTTGCCGCCACGTTCGCGCGTTATTTTGCGAAGCTGCACGACGAGCTTGAACAGCCCGAGCATTGGACCATCGTCGAGTGCGGCGCCGGCGATGGACGCTTTGCGGCCGGGGTCTTACACAACCTGGCGGCCCGATTTCCTGCGGTCTTTGCTGCGACGCAGTATGTCATCCATGAGTTGAGCGATGATGCACGCCGTCGCGCTGAGGAACGGCTGGCTGAATTCCAGGACCGCGTGCAGTTCAGTTTCGATCTTCCGTCTGTTGACGCCGGTATTTACTGCTCAAACGAGTTACTCGATGCGTTTCCGGTTCACCGTCTAATCAACAGCGACGAAGGACTACTGGAGTTTTACGTAAGCGTCGCGGCGAATGGCAACTTCGAGTGGACCACCGGACCATTATCGACACCTCGCCTGGCGGAATTCTGTAGCACCTACTCGCTCAACCTTGGGCCCGGTCAAATCGTCGAGATCAATCTCGAGCTTGACGACTGGTTGGTCCAGGTTGCCGAGAAGCTCGAGGGAGGTTTTGTCATCACGGTTGATTACGGTGCTGAGGCAAACGAGCTTTACGATCCGGTGCTGCGTCCGCAGGGAACTTTGAGAGCGTTTTCACGACATGGCTTTGTGGATGATTTGCTGTCGCAGCCCGGCGAAGTTGATATCACCGCAACCGTCAACTGGACACACGTGAAGAGAGTTGGTGAGCGGCTCGGACTGAAAGTCGTCGAGTTTGCTTCTCAGGACCAGTTTCTGTTGCGTGCAGGATTGCTGGAAGAGATGGAGCATCTCATGACGACGAGCCTGAGCGCCGCGGAGAAGGCGGCTCTAACTGCCGGCGCGCGTGAGATGATCCTGCCGGGTGGGATGGCATCGAGTTTTCAAGTTTTGGTGCAGGAGCGAACGCGATATGTCTAAGCTTGTGGATGTTTCTCACACCGTTGAGCACGGGATGATCACGTACAAAGGACTTCCCGCGCCGCTCATCAGCGATTTTTTGAGCCGCGAAGAGTCGCGAGGCCGTTACGCGTCCGGGACCGAGTTTCACATCGGCAAGATCGAGATGGTGGCGAACACAGGCACGTATCTCGATAGTCCTTTCCACCGCTATGCCCGCGGCAAGGATCTCGCCGCGCTCGATCTGTATTCGATAGCCAATCTGGACGGCGTTGTCGTTCACGTGAGTGGGCGCGAGATAAGCGAGGAGAGCTTCAGTGGAATCGAAGTGCAAGGCAAAGCCGTGCTGGTCCACACGGGTTGGGACAAGCATTGGCGCACGGAAGACTACTCGAACGGCAATCACCCGTTTCTCAACGAAGCCGCTGCGACTCATCTGGCGAAGAGCGGCGCCGCGCTGGTTGGCATCGATTCATTCAACATCGACGCCACCCACGACGGCCATCGCCCGGCGCATACAATCCTCCTCGGCCACGATATCCCAATCGTCGAACACCTCTGCGGCCTCGAAGATCTTCCGGACAGCGACTTCAAATTCTTCGCGGTGCCCGTGAAGGTCCGGCAGTTTGGCACGTTCCCCGTACGCGCGTTTGCAATCGTAAATTAGCCCACAAAAGGCACAAAAAGCACAAAGGATTTTCGTTGATTTGTGCGGTTTTGTGCCTTGTGTGCTTCTTTGTGGCGCATCAATTTGGAGTGTGTGTGGGTCCATCTAGCTTAAGGAGTTTGAAATGTCTCGCCCAAATTTGCCATTAAGGTAAAAGGGCCGGCGAGGTGGATAGGTATGTCTGAAGACGCGGAGTTGTTGCGCTTAGCCAACGAACTCAAACCTTTGGATCTCCCTGTAGGCGTCTACATTGTCAGGCGTGATGGGCAATTCGTCAGTTGTAACCACCAGGCTCGCAAAATTTTGCGCCTTCCTTTGGAAGAAGACGTCAAGGCATCTTCCATCGCTCGTTTTTATGCCGATCCGCAGGTCCGCGAGCAGATGCATCAGGAGTTGCAGGAGGCAGAAAAGCGGGGCCAGTGTTTGGAGAAGCTCCTTTCGTTTGACGTCGGCGGCGAGGAAATTATCGTTCGGGACTATACGCGGTCGTTGAGAGATGACGCGGGCAACATCCTTGGTTACGTATGCTGCATGACTGATGTGACTGCGGCGGAGCGGTCCAATCGCCTTTTAGATTCGGTCCCCGCCGGCGTTTACAGGCTCGATGCAAACGATAACTGCGAGACAGCCAATCGTGCTTTCGCTCGTATTCTCGGCTACGACTCACCCAGCGAAATCGACGGTAAGCCGAGTAGCGAGTTCCATGTCAACCCGGCCGAAGCCGCAAGACTGCGGCACATGATCGAGGACCGGCACCCTGAGCCCGTCAATAATTTTGTCGCCGAGATGCGCAAGAAGGATGGGGAGAAAATCTTTGTAAATATCAATGCGCACATGGTGAGAGGTGATGACGGCGCTTATGGTGGACGCGAAGGTACGATTATCGACGTAACGTTCCAGGAACGTTACCGGCGCATACTGCGTGACGTACCCGTCGGGCTAAATTTCATCCGCCATGAACCGGAGCAGGACGTAATCGAGGACTGCAACGAGCAGTTTCTCAAAATCTTTGACTTTCCGTCCCGGGATCCAAAGGTGGCCCGAGGCTTCGACGCAAGGAAGCTCCACGCCTCTGCTGAAGAATATGCTCGCTTCAAAGCTGAATTGCAGACTAAAGCGAAGCAAGGTCAGCCGGTAGTTGGTTATCACCTCAAGGTCAAAACCCTGACCGACAGTTTCAAGACCGTCGAAATCAGTAGCCAGCCATTGCTCGACGCTGACGGCAAGATGGTCGGTCGCGCCGGCGCCGTCCGCGATATAACGAATGAAGCTGAATTGCGAGAACGCCTGGACGAATTAACTCACGACTTCGGCAAGGTTTTGCATAACTACACGTCGACATTGCTGATGATCCAACTTTCCACCGAGCCCGTCATTCGTTCGCTTGCGCCGGACCCGTTCCTTTTGGATGAGGAAGTCACTCCGGAGCAAGCGAGTGAAGCGATCACCCAGCCGGCGATGGAGCTTGCCGAGAGGCTTAGCCACTTGCTGGAGTTTGCCAAAGAAGAGCAACGCGCGCCGGCCCTTCCCGAGGAGAAATGGACGAGGCTCAACAATGTACTCACCATGCTGCGCGACTATCGAATAGAGATATCTGAGATTGATGCGCAGCCGGCTGTTCTCAGTGAGGCAGCACTCGAGATTATTGAGTTCTGCAACATATTGCTGCCGACGCACAGATTTTCGCGCGAGAGCGTATTGAGTGTGGGCAACGCCGCGCGGACCCTGGTGCGGGTTACCAATTTGATTTCGTTGCACCAGATGCGCGACGCAGTTCTCGAGATGGACCACCAGGTCCGCTCGTTACGCGAGTTTGTGACGAACAATGCTCGGGAGCCGGAGGAGCGAGAAGTCTGTGGCGTTCGATCACTCATCACGCAGGTCCGCAGCAACCTTTTTCATTACGCTCGCAGCCGGCGTGTACGGGTCAAAATTGAGGGAGAGGACGTGAAGGTCAAAGTTGCGCGGCGCGAGGTGTTACGTACTCTCACCGACCTGCTACACAACGCAATCAAATACAGTTGGAGACGTGACGAAGGGAAAGCACCGTGGGTCGACATTCGCACTCGCGTGGCTGATGGCTACGTTTACATAGAGTTCAAGAATTGGGGAGTACCAATCATGCAGGATGAAATCGATGAGGGACTGATTTTCGACATAGGCTACCGCGGCAAGCTCTCGGGCGACAGGGGACGCGTGGGCACAGGCATTGGTCTCGCGAACGCTCGCAGGGTAGCCCACGCACATCGAGGCGGCGTTGAAGTAACCAGCCAACCCGCCGTCGCTTCACGTGCGAAAGATGATTATTCGAGTCCATTTATCACTTGCGTAACGATGAAATTCCCTCTTGGTCAGAGCTAAGGAGCGATCAATGAAGACCAGGTTCCTGTGGATCGAAGATAACGCGAGAACGGATCTGAGATATTTGCTGGCTCCTGTTTATATGAGTGGAGAATACGACCCGGTCATTGCCCCGACAGTCGCTGAAGGTGTCTACCAACTCGAGCACTCCGAATTTGCCGCGGTCATCGTCGACGTTCGATTGCTACCCGGTAACAGCAGCGACTGGGAATCGCTTTACGGTAAGTACGGCCGCGAAAAGGGCACCGCACGTCTTGGGCTGTGCCTGCTCTACAGTATCTTCGATCCTCGAAAAGACGATGTGAAGCTCGAGGACATTAGAGAGAAGATGAAGGATGATAGTTTTTGGATCAAGCCGAATAAGTTTGGTGTACTGACCGTAGAGGATCTCAAGCCGGTGCGCGAAGCGGTCAACTCGTTCGGCATAACCGTCTGCAAACAAAAAACCACACGCACACCCCACACAACGCTGCTTGACATGGTCAAGCAGATCGTACGCCGGCGAGAAGACACATAACATGATCCCCGAAGGATTATTCAATTGGATCAGTAACTGGTTGCCGCCCTACACTGAACAGTGGGCGACGACTTACCTACAGGTGCTCTTTGAAAGTTTTCTCTTTGCGTTGGGCGTGCCCACTGCGATGTATAGCCTGATCGTGGATGAGGACATCAAGCGAGTAGCACAAACGCGGGTGAAGGCACGTCGTTATTTTGTAGTCACGACGCTGTTGTACGTGGCGGCATTTATTATTGTCTGGTTCCTGCATCCCGAACCCCCGCGGCCCGACATGACTACGCGGCAGCAAACCACAGCCAGTTCCGAGACTCGCGAAGGTAAAAACGTTCGAGCGGCAAGTCCGGAAGTCTCTGCAGGCGAACCCGAAGAGGCGCCGCCATCTCGTGGATTTACCCCGATAGTGAAATCGATCTTCGCAGCCTTTACGGTGACCTTTCTGCCGTTTGTGGTCCTAATCACGGGCGTGACGCTGAACAGTCAATTCAAACGCGAAAAGGTTGTTCAGCGCCTTGCAGATGAATTACTAAAAAACCTCGACGCCAAGAGCAGCATTGATACGATCGCCCTGAAGGATCTCAGCTATCTGGGAGAACATGGCCGTGCGGGCGATGAGAAAGAAATGGTTCTCAACGTCATCGATAACCTTGCCGATAAGCTGCAGGCAAAAGTCAGGACAGAGGGGCTCGCCTACAATGGGTATGAACTCGAATCACTCATCCGGCACATCCCGCCGATGTTGGACAATAGCAGCCGTCCGGGTAGCGATCAGAACTACCTTCGCGCCGTCGAAGTGCTGTCAAACATCTGGCGGTGGCTTTCGATTCGCAAAGGTACCAGCGACGCCGGTGCGACACTTCAGGCATTAAAGGTTCTGGCTTTGCGCTCAGTAGATTCCATGACTGAGGAAACGTCGCTCGCATACCTGGAGATTGCGGCCGAATGCGACAGCCACATAGTTTTCGATATGGGAGAAGTAGCGATCAATGCAAGGAAGTACCGGCTCGTAGTGGGCGCCTTGTCCAAACTCGAGTCAATGGCGAGCAGCGCCGTCACAGATAACGACCTTGGCCGGGAGACTAAGGCGAACTTGCTGGGGATTGCCGCGCACCTGGCTACTGATGGTCCATCCGGTGCTCGCCGGGCGGAGAAAGCGCTGCATTACAATCAAGAGCTATTCAAACCTTCCCTGCGGGAGGCGCTGGTTGACGCCTTTGATTACCAGTACAGCGCGGGACGCTTCGATATTGCCGACAAGATAAACCTGCTGATAACTGAAGCGGCAAAGATGAAGACGGTAGAGTTAGATCGTCCTGCGCCATTCGTCATGCCTTGAACGAGCGCCGCTCTCTGTCAACTCCACTGCTTAAAACAACTCGAACTTGATCGTCAGATATTTCTTCGGGTTCTGCCGGAAGTCGTAGATCATTTTTACGCCTTCGGAGGATAGCTGGTTGACGTTGGTGTAGAGCGTGTCGTCGTTGAGAAGTTTGCCGACGGTGCCTTCACCACGTTGGGCGGCGGCGACGAGGTTGTCGATTCGTTCGGCGGTGGTGTTGAAGCGCGCGATTGCAGCGCGGGCGTCGTTGTAGATCTGTTCGTCGCGGATGAGTTTGCCGAGTGTCCCGCGGCCCTCGTTGATATCGGCGATCAGGAGATTGATTTGGTCCACTGACTTGTCGAGGCGATCCGCCGTGCGATTGATGCGCACGTAAAACTCGTCGTCGGTCAACAGTTTTCCAGCCGTGCCGCGACCAGCGCGCAGATCTTCAGCGATGGTTCTTAGTTGCGTGGCGATGTCGTTGGCGTTGTTGTAAAGCGCCGGATCGTTGATGAATCTTCCCGCGGAACCGCTACCTGACCGGATATCCCGCATCACGTCTTCGGTCTCACGAATCGTCGCGTTGAGGTTGTTGTAAAGAGCCTCATCGCTGAAGAGCCGCCCGACAGTTCCTTCTCCCTTTTTTACGCTCTGAACCATCCCATTAATTTCGTCGGACAGTTTGCTCAGCCGTTGCGCTAGATCAGTTCCCGAGGTGGCGAAGTCGTTTACGGTATTCGACGACGACGAGGGGAGGACGGCGCCATCGGTCACCGGTTGGCCCACTGCCGTTCCCGGCGTGATATTGATCAGCATCTCGTTTCCGAGCAGACTCGGCGAGCCTTGCAGCGCCTGTGAGTCTGAACGAATACGCTCGTTCGCTGGACGACCATCAATCGTCGAGTCGATGGTCATTTGTGCCTCGACACGCGGAGCTCCCGGAACCGGCGACGGCTCCAGCAAAACGATCCGTTCCACCTTGCCGACGCGTACCCCTGCCAATCGCACTTCAGATCCTTCGCGCAAACCGTTTGCGTCAGCGAACCGAGCTTTCACGTGCAACTTTCGGCTGAACGGGTTGATGTCGCCTGACGCGTTGAGTACGAGAAAGATCAGCACAAGGATCGCAAACAGCACGAATATGCCGACTCGTACCTGTCTCAAGCTAATACTCGCGTTTGATCGAGGCATGGTGTTACTTCACTCCCTTACTTAATGTCCTCGCAGAAACTTCTGAATGTATGGATCTTCCGCGCGCCGCAGTGATTCGTCTGTACCGCTGAAAATAATATTGCCTTCACGCATCATCATCACCTTGCTGTTGATGAGACAAAGCCGCTCGCCCTCGCGCTCGAAAATTACTTTTCCATCTTCGTCGACTACCGCGTATTCCGAACAGATGTACTGCACGTTGTTCATCTCGTGCGTCACGAAGATCGAGGAAACATCTTCCAGGTCGCGCAACTTCATCGCCAGCTCGCAGATCGTTCGCGCAGTCGGCGGATCGAGACCGGCAGTCGGCTCGTCGAAGAGAACGATCTTCGGATCGCCGACGAGTGCGCGTGCAATGCCGACGCGGCGACGCATCCCGCCCGACAACTCGATCGGCATTTTATCGATTGCGTCTTCGAGATTGACGAAGCGCAACATGCGCCGGACTTCGGGTTCCACCTCATCTTCCGGGACGCCCTGTTCGTGCAAGCGATAAGCAACGTTGTCGTAAACCGAGAGCGAATCAAAGAGCGCGCCTTCCTGAAAGACCATGCCGATGTTTTTGCGCACGCGCATCATCTGCTCTTCGCTGTAATTCGTAATGTCTTCACCTTCGACGAAGATTTGCCCCTCGTCGGGTTTGAGCAAGCCCAAGACGAGCTTAATGATTGTCGACTTACCGCCGCCGGATCCACCCAGGATGATCTTTGTCTCACCCTTCATGACTTTGAAGCTGAGTCTATTCAGGATGACGCGGTCGTCGAACGCCAGCAGCACGTTGCGAAACTCGATCGCGGGAATCGCGCGCTCGCGATCGTCCACTTCCTGAAAAGTCGATTCCGCAGCGTTCTCGCTGATTGTTGGTGCAGTGGTGTGTATTTCGGCTGCCATGAAGGTTACTGGGTTCCTAGGATAACCTGAAGCGCTTTAGCGAGAAAGTAATCGGCAATAATGACGGTGATCGAGGCCATGACTACCGCGCGCGTGGTGGAACGTCCGACGCCGACTGTTCCGCCTTCGGTGCTGAGACCCTGGCGACACGCGATCGTTCCAATGATCAACGAAAACACAATCGGTTTGACTACGCCGCCGATCAGGTCATCGGTCGTAATCGCATCGCGCACTGCCGAAATGAACACGCTGGATGAAACCGAGTAAAGCGCGACTGCTGTAACCCAGCCGCCGAAGATTCCCAGCACGTCCGCCAGCACCGTCAACAAAGGCAAACTGACGAGCAGCGCAAAGAGACGAGGAGCAACGAGTTTTCGAATCGGGTCGGTGCCGAGCGCGCGCATCGCGTCGATCTGCTGCGACACGACCATCGAACCCAACTCAGCAGAGATCGCGGATCCAACTCTTCCAGTCACCATCAACGCGCACAACACTGGTCCAAGCTCACGCACGAGCGAGACGGCGACGAGATATCCGGTTTGAGACTGCGCGCCGTAGGCCTTCAGCGTGGGGAACGTCTGGACGGTCAATACGCCGCCGGTGAAAAACCCCGTCAGAATGATAATCGTTAACGACCCCACGCCAATCGCATCCATCTGCGCGATGGTTTCGGGAATGTAACGGGGTCGCTTGAAGACACCGCGAACAGCGCGAGCGGCCAACAGCGTCGTCTCTTGCAGCTCGAGCAGGGCGCGCGTAGCGAAGTTCATGGAGAGCTTATCAGACTGACTCTTTCGGTCGCGGAAGAGAGTGCGTAAAAGCGGCCTATCATGCGCAAAATGTACGCAAGGCGTCAAGTAACAGGTTGGCTGGGTTTGGCTTGTGTGTAGCAGGTTGGCGTCAAAAGTATTTTCGGCCACAAAAAGGCACAAAAAGCACAAAAGGATTTCCTTGTTTTTCTGCCTTTGTGCTTCTTTGTGGCGAATCGTTATGGAATCGAAGCGGCGGCGTAAAGCCGTGTGTAGCGAAACTACGGAACGTTGCGACGGAGAGGTCGCGGGTTGAGCGGACGCTGATTCAGTGGTCTTTGGCCGCCCATGACGTCTCGGACTTGAAGTCGCAGGCGTCGCAGGGTGGCGAGTTGTTCCGGATCAAGCTCGCGGCGGATTCGCAGTTCCGTTTGAATTCTCATCCGCAATTGCGCTGCCTGCGCGGCTGCGAGGTCGTTGATTCGTTGTTCGATCAGGTTTTCATCGGTCGGGTTCGCATCGAGTGCCTGGTCGAGAGCGATATTCGCTTCGCGCACACGACGGTTTATCGTCTGGCGCTCGTCTTTAGTTTGCTGGGCGATCATGCGGATTTTCTGTCGCTGCTCGGGTGTGAGGCGCAGTTGTTCGATCGGATCGGGCATCGCAGACGGTGGCGTGGGGTCCTGATCTTGAACGACCCGCGCCTGGCTGGAGATTGCCATGAGAAACAGAAACACGATTGCTGCTATGCCTAATCTGCCTTTATTGGCGTTCATCTGCGGCTTCATTATTTTCACCTGAAACATTAGTACTGATTGATCCGGTCGCCGAGTAGATCAAGATCTGCGTCGTGCAGCAGTCTGAGATCGGCGGCGAGTTGCTCACGCTCTGACTTTGACAAGGGGCGGCGGCTCTTTGCCACCTGGCTTGGTTTAGTAATTCGCTGCGGCTTTGGTTTTGGCGATGCAACAACTACTGCCGGCGTTTCGACCGCCTGATTTGGCTTCGGTTGATTTGCGAGCGCTTCTTTGACGCGGCGGTTAACATCTTCCTCCGTGTAAACCGCGGCTGGATTTGCAGCGGTTAACGTGGGCGCCGTTGTTTTCAACCTGACAATCGCTAATGCTGCAAGCACGCAAAAAGCTAGGAGTGCGAAAGCTGTCGCGCCTTTGAGCCACAACGGCGACAGCTCGAAAAACTGTCGTAGCGCAGCCAGCGCGGATTTCTTCCTCACTGGCGTCGTAGCGACGAAGCCCGACAACGCTTCGTCTCTCCAGGCCGTGATGGATTCGCGCACCGAGCCGAACGCAGCGATTTCCTCGCGGCAGGTACTGCACTGCTGCAAGTGCAACTCGAAGTCGCGGGTTTCGTGGTCGTCCGTTTCGTTGTAGAGAAACGCGATCAAATCGGATCCGCGCTCACAAGCTGGAGAGTTCGTTTCGTTCATCTCAACCCTTACTTTCAAACTTCTGCAGCCGTTGCTGCAATTGCTTCATCGCGGTGTAGAGCCTGCTCTTCACGGTGCTCAACGGCAGGTCGAGCGCTTCCGCTATTTCGCGAAATGTAAGTTCCTCAAACTCCTTCATTACGACGACCTGTCGCAGCTCCACAGGCAAACTGTTTATCGCGCGTCGCACCGCGAAGGTTTCCTGCCGTCCTTCGGCGACACGCGCCGGCGAATCGCTCACCGGCGTCGCGAAACTGCTTTCCTGCTCATCCTCGAGCGCCGACTCGCTCCTGACTTTCGAACGTCTCTGCCGGGAAATGCACTGGTTCACCGCGATCCGGTGCAGCCACGACGAGACCTTTGCCTCGCCGCGAAAGCCGCGCAAATTGCGAAAGGCCGCGAGAAACGTTTCCTGGGTCGCGTCACGAGCATCCTCTTCGCGGCCGAGCATGCCGTAGGTAAGCGCGAATATCCGCCGCTCCCAGCGCTTCACAAGCTCGCCAAAAGCATCGGCATCTCCCGTCAGAGCACGCTCCACGATGATCTCGTCGGTACCCAAAGTTTCCATTCTCGAGCCTTGGCGCTCAGGGGTTTAGACGCCCGAAGGCCCGTGGAAGTCGATAAAGAATGTGTTAAAACTGGTTGACACTACAAGAGTGGCTCGACAATAATACCCGAGGCTAAACCCTGCCTGACCCTAAAGACCTGCCTGAGATTGTAACGCTAAAAATGCCCGAAAAACTCGGACGAATCCGCCTCCTCTACATCGTTCTGGGAGTGCTGCTCCTGGTAGGCTTGCTGCCGCTCGCCTCTGCCGGGTTCCTGCTTTCGAACCGCAGCGCTGACGAATTAAGGTCTATCGAGGGTCGTTACCAAGCCCAGCTCGTGCAGGACAAGGCCCGCCAGATCGAACTCTACGGACAGCGATATCGCGACGTCGTGACCGGCCTTGCCCGGGCTTTCGAGATTTCCGGCGGCATCCGCGCCCTCGACGACAGCGGCTACGATCAGCGTCTACAGAAAACCCTTCAGGAAGATCCCAATCTCATCGCGCTCGCACTCTGGCCCGTCGATGGGACGCTTCACCGCGCCTTCCAGCCCGACGTGATCAAGCTAGAGGAAGTGGACGCGCGCGTCAGCGAGGTGCTCGCACACATGAACGGGCGCGGTCTTGTCGTCAGCCGCCCACAGATTATTCGCTCGGGACAGGAGATGGCGCTCACGATCGCTGAGCCTGTTCTCGGGGGCACGAACAATCAAGATGTGGTTGCAGCGGTCGTGGCGATTGTTTCGTTCCAGGAAGTTTTTGACGCAGTGCAGCAGCCGACGTCAAAGAGCGAGCGAGAACTTTTGAACGCCGGACTTCCGGTCGTGTTTGTCGTCGACCAAAACGGACGCGCGGTCGCGCATCCGGAAGCGAGCGTCGCGTTTTCAGAAAAACCGATGACTGATTTAAAAGTCGTGCAGGATTGGCTGGAGTCAGGCGCGCAGGTGCAATCGGCCCTCGCTCCGTTTTCCGCGACTCGCGACAATCGCACCGTCGATATGCTCGGCTCGTACGCCACCGCCGAACTCGATAAGAACTCGCGGCTTGGAGTGATCGCTATTCAGGACGAAGCGGCTGCTCTGGCGTCAGTGGCCGACATGCGTTGGCAAACGCTCTGGATCAGTCTTATTGCCGGCATGCTGACGATCCTGATCGGCATATTCTTCGCGAAGAAGTTGACGTATCCAGTCAGAGAACTCGCCAGCGGTGCTCATCGCATCGCATCCGGCGACTTCTCGCAACGCATCCAGGTGACGAGCCGCACTGAGCTCGGCGATCTGGGCAACTCCTTCAATCTGATGACGGACCAGGTCGAGCGTTTCATCAGCGACTTGCAAAAGTCTGCACAGGAAAACCGCGAACTCTTTATCGGAACAGTCAAAGGATTGGCTGCCGCGATCGACGGCAAGGACCCGTACACGCGCGGTCACTCAGAACGTGTGTCGCGTTTCTCGATGGCGATTGCGCAGCGACTCGGTTTGTCGGACGAAGAGATTGAGAAGATCCGGATCAGCGCGCTGCTGCACGACGTGGGCAAGATCGCGATCGACGACAACATTCTCAAGAAGCCCGCGGCGCTCACCGATGAAGAGTACGAGATCATGAAGAAGCACCCGCAGAAGGGCTACAAGATCATGTCGCAGATTCCGGCGATGAAAGAGTTTCTGCCGGGGATGTACATGCATCACGAGATGGTCAACGGCATGGGTTATCCGCAAGGGTTGAAGGGCGATGAGATACCTTTGATGGGCAAGATCGTCGCGGTCGCGGACACGTTCGACGCGATGACCACCGATCGTCCGTATCAGAAGGCGATGAAGTTTGAGGATGCTCTTGCGCGCATCGAGAGTTTTGTCGGCACACGTTACGACCCGGGCGTGGTCGCCGCGCTTTCTGAGGCGTGCAAAGAAGGCCAGATCAAACCGGGACAAGTTAAGCTGAAGAAGCCCGCTGCGCCCGCGCCTAATCCTCAAATCACACCGATTACACAGACTTTACCTGCCTAATATGTAATCTGTGAACTTTCTGCTTATAATCCCCCGCACATGGGATTATTTTGGAGAAGAAAAAAGGATGAGTTTGTCTCCCTCCGTTTGAACGAACCGACGCCCGCCACGGCGGAGGAAAAGCAACCGCCACCTCCCGCTCCTGTACCAACACCCGTAGAGACAAAAACTGAACCGCCGCCGGCAACTGAGCCGCCTCCAGTCGAGCGGCCGCCGGTCGTGCGGCCGCCGGCGCAGCCGCCCGCAGAAACAGTTCGCGAGAGGCCCGTTCCGCCATCGAGATCTCCGTTTCAGACTTCTGTGCTCGGACTCGATCGCTCGATCGAGGAATTGCAGGCGCAGGAAGCGGCGC
>DASSEB010000163.1:0-2046 GCA_035696765.1 Pyrinomonadaceae bacterium
GAAGGGCTTTATCTGATGGGTCGCGCGCACGACGGACTGGGACACAAGCGCGAAGCGACGAGCTTGATGCAGGCTTGTATCGAGGCGGTGAAGACTGCGCCGGCGTACAAGTACCGCGCGAGCAAGCGTTGGCTGAACGAAGCGCAGCAGTTTATTAAAAGCAGTCAGTAGACAAGATTTACAATCATGACAAATAGGGCTCCAGCACTTTTAGCACTTGAAGATGGTCGCACTTTCCGTGGACGCTCGTGGGCGGCCGAAGGCGAAGTGTGCGGCGAGATAGTTTTCAATACCTCCATGACGGGTTACCAGGAGGTACTTACCGATCCGTCTTACGCGGGACAGATCGTTTGCATGACTTATCCCCTCATCGGCAACTACGGCGTGAACGAAAGCGACTCGGAATCTTCGCGCCCGTGGGTGGAAGGCTTCGTGGTCCGCGAAGCAAGCCGCATCACCTCCAACTGGCGCGCCGAAGAGAGTCTCGAGTCGTACCTGAAACGCTGGAACATTGTCGCGATCGAAGGCATCGACACGCGCGCTCTCGTGCGCCACATTCGCGACAAGGGCGCGATGCGCGCATGTCTCTCAACCACCGATCTCGACGAAAAGAGCCTGGTGGAAAAGGCACGTCAATCTCCACCGATGGAAAATCGTGAACTCGCCAGCGTGGTGACGACGAAAGAGCCTTACGAGTTTCCCGCCGACGGCGAAGAACGTTTTCACGTTGTCTGTTTCGACTTCGGCGTAAAACGAAACTCGTTGCGCGAACTGGCGCAACTCGGCGTGCGCACGACAGTCGTGCCGTCGACGACCTCGGCCGCGGAAGCGTTAGCTCTCAAGCCCGATGGAATTTTTCTCTCAAATGGTCCGGGCGATCCGGCGTCGATGGACAACGAAGTGGCAGAGATTCGCGAACTATTGCAGGCGAATGTGCCGACGTTCGGGATCTGTTTTGGACACCAGTTACTGGGTCGCGCGTTTGGCGGAAAGACTTTCAAGCTCGTATTCGGACATCGCGGCGGCAACCAGCCGGTGAAGGAGTTGGCGCACCGCAACGTCGAGATCACATCACACAATCATGGGTTTGCTGTCAGTGCTGAGAGTCTTCCGCCTGAAGTTGAAGTCACTCACATCAATCTCAACGATCAGTGTGTTGAAGGCATGCGCCATCGGACCTTGCCGGTGATCTCAGTGCAATATCATCCCGAGGCCGCGCCTGGTCCACACGATGCGGAACATCATTTTCATCGATTCGTGAAGCTGATGGAGGAATCGAGCCACAAAAAAGCACAAAAAGCACACTGAATAAAACCGCTGCCTTATGTGCCTTTTTGTGGCTCCGGAATCGTTTTGGGGTGAAGTTCTTCCGTTTGGACTGTGGGTAATTTGACTGTCTCAGCGGGAGTCGGTTCAAGCAGATCCGCAAAGCCCTCGCTGCCGCGGTGTTCCAACCAGTGACGATAACTGACCGTCAGGATCGCGACCACCGGAATAGCTAAAAAGATACCTGCCACTCCCGCGAGTTTCTCACCAGCGAGGATCGCGAATATCACCGCCAACGGATGAAGATGAATTCCCTGGCCGATTAGTCTCGGATAGATCGCATAGTCCTGCACGATCCGCAAAACTCCCAGGAACAAAAGCACCATGAAAGCATTGAACGGTCCGGCGTGAAACATCGCGAGTATGCCCGCAATGATTGCGATTGTGAGTGGTCCAACGAGGGGAACAAACTCGAACGCGCCCGCCATCACGCCCATCACTAACCCGCCCGGCAAACCGAGTAATGTGAAGCCGAGCGCGCACACGACGCCGATAAATAAGCACGCCGTCAATTGCGCGCGAATGTACGCGGCGAGCGTGCTGTTGATGTCCTGGAAGAATTCGTCGCCCCGCCAACGCCAACGCCCTCGCGGAAGCATCAACAAAGCCGAGCTGCGAAAACTCTCCGCGTCCTTCAGTAGAAAGAACGCAAGGATGGGAATCAGAATCAGCCAGGGGAGATAAACCAAATAGGCCAGCGAGGCTGTGAAGAAATCTTTA
>DASSEB010000164.1:0-6292 GCA_035696765.1 Pyrinomonadaceae bacterium
ACGACATTAGTTACCGGCTGATCGGCCAGGATTGCGTAGGCCGCACGGACCGAAGTCTTCCCATCATTGAATGGATCCCAGGCGATGCCGACGCGTGGTTGGAAGTTCTTGTTATTCTCGTGATAGACCTTATCCAAACCCGAACCAACGCGGACCAGGGAACGCGTCGCCGGATCGAAGCCAACAAACCGGTCGAAACGCTCCGTAGGCGTCATATTCCAGTCATAACGCAGTCCGAGCTCGAGCGTCAGGTTCGGCCGCACCTTGAAGTTGTCCTGAACGTAGAGGCCGAGTGCGTTTTGAATGATGGCACTCGAGCGATCACCCAATGTGATAGCGAATGAGTTGGCGGTTCCGCTGATGAAACTGGCTACGTTGGGGAAGGCGAACGCGCCGGTGTCGAGGGTAAAGTTGTTGTTGTAAAAACGCCTTGCCTCACCACCAAACTTGAATGAGTGGTTCCCTCTCAGATAGTTGAGCGTATCAGAAACAACAAGAGTCGTGTCGGCACGTCCCTGCGGGAATCCAGCCGGGCCGCCGATATTGAAGTTGAAGCCCGTGATGCTGAGTTGCGGCAGGCCCAGCGGCTGAGTGAGTCCTTCGCGAATATTGAAATCGAGAGGATTCACCTGAAGGTTGGGCGTAAATGTGATATTGATGCGATTGAAACCCAACCGTGCCTCGTTCGTCAGATTTGGACCAAAGATGTGTGTTTCATTGAGAGTAAAGATCTGTCGATGCGACTGTCGCGTGTCGCCAAAGCCAGGAACGGTGTTGCCCTGGAGGTTTGGCTCCCCACGCTTATCCCGTTGAAAAGCATAGTAACCGTGGAGACGATCGTTGGCGTTGAAGTTGTGACTGACGTCGCCGGTCGCCTGATCGATATCAACTGGAGCTGTACCCGCTCCTGCAAACCTGGCTATCTGTGTCGGTACACCATTGACGATAACAGTATCAACACTCGTAGCCAGTGGAATCAACGGCAATAACTTCAGGACGGCGGGGTTTGTTACCGAAGCACGTTGGGCATTGGTAAGCACGTTACTCGTTAGCGTGAGTCCCTGGCGCTGTCGCAATCCTTCGTAACTGAAGAAGAAGAAAGTCCGGTTCTTACCGCTATAACTAAACACGTCGCCGCCCGTGCCAAAGTGCGGCAGGTTTACCGGACCGCCAAGGTTGAAGCCAAACTGATTGCGTTTGAAGGGCGGCTTGCGCGCGTCGAAAAAGTTGCGCGCGTCGAGGGTCTCATTGCGCAGGAACTCGAAAAGTTCGCCGTGGTAGTTGTTCGTGCCGGAACTCGTAGCTATGTTAACGATCGCGCCGGAGTTGCGGCCGTACTCGGCGCTGAAAGTGGAATTATCTACTTTGAATTCCTGGACGGTGTTTATCGACGGTTGAAAAGTGATCTGGTTCTGGACCATGTCGTTGAGGTTGATACCGTTAATCATGAAGTTAACGGTGTCTTCACGACCGCCGGCTGTATTGAATGCGAATGAACCCTGGCCGCGGAGTGGCGCAGTTAGAAAACCGTTTTGAGGCGGCGTCACCGAACCGGGAATGAGCAGGCCGAGATCGACGAAGTGACGGCCGTTCAAAGGGATCTCCTGAACGGTTCGCTGGTTGATTACCGTACCGACTGACGTGGTTGCAGTCTCGATAACCGGAACATCTGACGAGACGAGAACTTGTTCCGAAATCGCGCCGACGTCCATTTGAAAGTTCTGGACCGCCGTTTTCGCGACCTCGAGCCTGACCTGATCCGCGACCTGAGTCTTAAAGCCTTCGACCCTTACCTCGACGGTGTAGACCCCGACAGGTAACGCGGCCACCTGATAATTACCGTCGCTGTCGGTTTGCGTGGTGCGCTCGGTAGAAGTGTTTCTATTTCTGACTACGACGGTCGCATTAGGGAGCACCGCGCCTTTGGAATCGGTGACAGTGCCCTGAAGTGTAGCTGTTGATTGGGCCAATGCTGAGGAAGTCGCTAGGAGAGCGGCTACGAGCATTAAGAACGGAAAGAACAGTGCGATTCTTTTGCTTAGCATAAAACCTCCTGACCATGGCTGGGCAAGCATTTCAAACGGGAGAGAAAAAAGGCTTTAAGCAATGAGGATGCCGAAGGAGACGACCTAAGGCCGCCACAATTCCTTAGCAAATCCTGCTTTGACGTTTAGTTTCGATCCAAAAACCACAAGGGCGATCCGAAAACTGCTAAATCCGCACCACGGATAACACGGATTTGAAATCCGGATTTTTATCCGCGGTTGAAAAATTCGCGGAGCGTCTCATACATCGCGTCGAACGAATCCGCACAAAACAGGATTGATTGGTAGTGCGTTGGATCGTAGACGTGGTTCGCAGCCGCTGTCAGATCCAACGGTCGCAGCTCAGCCTTGTGCATCTCCGCCAACTCCCCTGCGGACGACAACAAACCGGTCCCGTAAGCCTTGATCCGGCCGTCCTCACGCAACACGCCAAATTCAATCGTGAACCAGTAGATACGCGCGAGTCGATCGAAATCGTCAGTGCTCGTCGTGCGTTTGACCGCTTCGCCAAAGAGACGATTGAGCTCCGCGAGACGCGGGCTAGCGAGCGTTACCGCGTGGCCGATTATCTCGTGGGCCACGTCCGGCTCCGGCGTGTACAACGGCGTGGAGTGATGGCGAATGTACTGCGTCGAAAGAAAGACGCCCTGGGCCAGCGACTCGAGAAAGACTCGCGGCTCGACAAGTCCCGCCACCGGCTCGAGTCTGAAACCACTGATAGCTTCAACTTTTTGACTGACCTCGTCGAGTTGCGGAATGCGATCGGCGGCAAAGTCGAGACGTTCCAGACATTCGAGATACTCAGCACAGGCATGCTCGCGGTGCGCCGGGCCAAGCGCTTTCCAAATCGTTTGCCAGACGCCATGTTCGAGTTCCGTATAAGGAGCAGCAGGGATGGGTGAACCGGGTTGGTAAGACATGGCGATCTGTGCGATGGCGTTGCGGCGGGCGCGATACTCCTGATCTCGAAAGCCGGGGTGGTCGGGGTCGAGTTTCACGATCGCATTGCGATCCAGGCCGGTTTCTTCGCCATTGGCTGTGAGCATGCGAACGTCGACATGGTCGCGTAATAGAGTTTGGGGTTCGGTTAGTGTCGTCACTTGGTTCACCTCCTCGGTTTCAGCGCACAAAAAAACCGGCCACCAATCCGCCTGGGATTGATGGCCGGTTTAGGAAACTTGTCTAAAGTGCTACATCGTCAACGCACGCCGACAGCCCATCGCCTGACCGTCCCTCCCAGCGGAGAGCGGGCCGTAATAGTAATAATAGCGATAAGAGTATCGGTTCATGACGCGGGCAGCATTATAGGCCACAGATTTTCCCGGATCAAGACTGACTGGTCTCAATCGTGAAATCCGTGGCTAAAATTTCAATGTCTGCCGTGATTCAAAGAAACTTGCCCAGGCGTCGCCCTTCTTTAAAAGCTCGGGTACGTTCGTGATCGTGAAGTCAGCGATCTTCACGCCCTGTGAAACCTGTTTCCACGTTAACGGCATCGACACGGTCGCCTTCGGTTTTGCGCGCGCGGTAAACGCCGCCGCCAAACTCTTGCCGCGCGCGTTCTGCATCCAGTCGACATAAACCTGCGTGCTCTTTCGTTTCGCAATCGTCCTCTCGACGGTCGCGATCTTCGGCGCGCGTTGCGCGACTTCGCTCGCAAACAGTCTCGCAAATTCCGCCACTTTGTCGTACTCGTTCGCCGGTTTCAACGGCACGTAAATATGAATGCCGGAAGAGCCCGATGTTTTCGGAAACGCCTCCAACCCGACCTCATCAGCAACTTCTTTAACCACTAACGCAACTTGCAAAACGTTCTCCCACGGCGCGGTCTTCGGGTCGAGGTCAATCGCGATCCAATCGGGTTTGTCGAGCCTTTTGACGGTGGAATGCCAGGGATGCTGCTCGATCGTCCCGAGATTGACGAAGTGAAGCAACGAGCCCACCGTGGAATAGACGCCGTAATCCAATTCGCGCCCTTCCTGGTTTGTGAGTCGCGCCGTCTTGATGAAGTCAGGCGCGCTATCGAGGTCCTGCTGGAAAAACATCGGCGCTTTGATGCCGCGCGGATAACGTTGCAGGATTGCGGGCCGGTCCTGCAGGTACGGCATGATGTAATCGGCGACTTTTAAGTAATAACTCAGCAGATCAAACTTGGTGAGTTTCTCGTCGGGCCAATAAATACGGTCCAGGCTCGTTACTGAAACCTGCTCGCGGCCGACCTTGAGAAGCAGGTCGCCTTTCGGCCGCTCCAAACTGAGGAACTCGTCCGTCGTGATGACAGTTCCACCTTTTTGCCGCGTGCGTTTAACTCCAGACGTCTTGGTCCCTTCTTTTGGCATCTCTGAAACCGTGCAATAATTGACGAAGTTTACAACGCAACTTTCACAGAAGTGCTCTAAAATTGGTCCTGCCATGCGAACAATACTTATTACCCTGCTGCTAACTGTGCTCACTTCATTGCCGGGAGCAGCGCCGGCGACTGAAACCTATACTCTCGATGCGAGCCAAAGCAAGTTCATGGCCCACGCGAACAGGAGCGGTCTCTTCTGGTTCAAGGGCCACAGTCACCATCTGGCGGCCAGCGATTTCTCGGGGCGAGTGGAGATCACTCCCGGCCCAATTACGCCCGCATCACTTCGTCTCGTGGTCAACGCCGCTTCGCTACACGAAACCGGCGCCGACTTCACGGAACCGCAGAAGCAGATCATCAACAAGGAACTGCACGACATCGTGCTCCTTCCCGATCAATACCCGGACATCACGTTTCAGAGTACCAGTGTTTCGGGGAAGAGTTCGGGGGCTGATCGCTACGAGGTGAAGATCGACGGCAATCTCACTCTTCACGGAGTGACGAAGCGCGTCACGATTCCGGCAGTGGTCACGCTCAGTGGAAATAATCTGCGTGCGGTAGGCGAGTTCAGCATCGACCGCGACGACTTCAAAGTGAAGGCGACGTCAGCGTTTCATGGGATGGTGCGCGTGAGTGGCACGGTCAAGTTTGAATTCGATATCGTTGGGCATCGCGGATGAATCTGTCTTCATCCGCGTTAATCTGTGTACCCGTTCGGGTGG
Source organism: Pyrinomonadaceae bacterium (assembly GCA_035696765.1). Lineage (GTDB taxonomy): Bacteria > Acidobacteriota > Blastocatellia > Pyrinomonadales > Pyrinomonadaceae > PSRF01. Next base: position 5,118 of record DASSEB010000164.1, read on the forward strand.
GCCATCATCCATTTCCAGGCTGACTCGATGATCAATCCAAGATCCTGAAACTGCGGCTGCCAGCCGAGTTCGCTCTTGATCTTGTCTGAGCCCGCGATCAAGACTGCCGGATCTCCCGGACGCCGTGGTCCCATGCGGACCGGAATCTCTTTCCCCGTCACTCGCCGCGCAGTCTCAATCACGTCGCGAACACTGTAACCATCGCCGCCGCAGCCGAGGTTGTAGATCGCACTACGTTCATTCAGGATGCCGAGGGCGAGAATGTGCGCGCGCGCCAGATCGATCACATGGATATAGTCGCGAATACACGTTCCATCCGGGGTCGGATAATCGTCGCCATAGATCTCGACGTGCGTGCGTTTGCCTGTTGCCGCCTGTAACGTAATCGGAATGATGTGACTCTCCGGATCGTGATCTTCACCGCACTGCTCACTTGCTCCCGCGGCGTTGAAATATCGCAGCGAAGCGTAGTGCAGGCCGTAGGCGCGCTCGTACCAGTGCATCGCGCGTTCAAAAGCGAGCTTTGATTCGCCGTACGGATTTGTCGGATTGGTGGGAGCAGTTTCAAAAATCGGTTGCGCTTCGGGTTCGCCATACGTCGCCGCGGTCGAAGAGAAAACAATCCTTTTCACTCCGCATTCCCGCATCGCATCAAGCAACACGAGCCCCGCGACTACGTTGTTGTGGTAGTACTTCGCCGGTTGTTCGACCGACTCACCCACGAGCGAATACGCAGCCATGTGGATGACGGCTTCGATTTGATTGTCTTTGAGTGCCCCGCGAAGACCTTCAGCGTCGAGCAGGTCGCCGTTGACGAACTCCGCTCCGGCCACGATCGCGCCGCGATGGCCCTTGACGAGATTATCGTAGACCACCACCTGGTGGCCGTCTTTGACGAGCTGCTCGCTGACTACACTGCCGATGTAGCCGGCGCCTCCGGTGACTAAAACGCGCATTGGACAAGATTACTAGATCTACAGAATCGGGACGTTCTGTAAATCATGTAATCCTGTCAAAAGTTAGTGTCAGGTTATGGCAACGTTCGGCTGAGGCGCTGCCGCGTCTGCCTGTAGTGACTCCGATGGTACGTAGTAGAGTATGCGACCACAGTTATCGCAAGTGAGCACTTCTTCGCCACGACGGATTTCAGCCATCACCTGCGGACGCAATGACAT
>DASSEB010000165.1:0-40601 GCA_035696765.1 Pyrinomonadaceae bacterium
TACTTGTCGAGACCACCAATCATGCACAACTGCTTGAAGAGTTGCGGCGACTGCGGCAGGGCAAAAAACTTTCCGGGGAAAATTCTCGATGGAACGATGTAATCGCGCGCGCCTTCCGGCGTCGATTTGATCAGGATGGGAGTTTCGATTTCACTGAAGCCCTGGGCCGTCATATAGCGACGGATCTCGTTGAGAACGCGATGCCGAAGAAGCAGGTTCGCCTGTAGCTGCGGGCGGCGCAGATCGAGATAACGATACTTGAGACGAAGGTCTTCGCTCGCAAGCGCATCCGGCGATGCGTCGAGTTGGAACGGCGGAGTGCGTGCATCGTTGAGCATCAACAACTGACGCGCGTGCACTTCAACATCGCCCGTCGCGAGCTTTGGATTTCGCGTGTTCTCCGCGCGCGCGACGACTGTCCCCGTAACAGCGATAACGTATTCGCCACGGAGCTCCTTTGCTCGCGCGTGCGCTTCGGAGGCATCTTCCGCGTTGAATACGACTTGAGTAATGCCCGCGCGGTCGCGCAGATCGATAAACGTGAGCTCGCCGAAATCCCGGCGCTTCGCCACCCATCCCATGAGGACCACTTCACTTCCGATGTCAGCCGGCCGCAGGTCCCCGCAGGAATGTGTTCGCTCCAAATTTCCTAAATTATCCAGCATTTAAAATCCGTGTTTTTAATCGGTGTAATCCGCGGCCGCGATCTCCAAACGATTCCCACCCGGATCGCGAACGTAAAAGCGCGACCAGCCGGCGATTGGCATATCGTCGGGAACAATCTCGACACCTGCGTTTCGAAAACGCTGCTCAGCCTCGGCAAGGTCACTGACCGTGTAGCAAACGTGTCGCTTGCTGATGCAATTCTCGCCGCGCGCTTCCTCGAGCGATAGGTGCAGTTGCACCGGACCGAGTTGATACCACGCACCACCGCGGCCGCGTGAAGCCTCCGGCTTCGGCACCTCTTCCAAACCCATCACCACCCGATAGAAATGCTTCGCCGCGTCTTCGAGCGACTTAGGCACGGTAACGTTGACGTGGTGAAGACTCGCGTTCATTTAGTGTTCTCTGCAAACCCGGCCGCTGCATCGAACTGTTTCTCTCGATCCGCAACGCCTTGCTGCTTTGTCAGGTAAGCATTGAAATCGGCGGAGCGATTTCGCGGGATACTCAACGACTTCCACTCCGCCGATCTGAAGTGCTTCGCCAGGAAAACGAGCTGACCAATGTGATACGCGTAGTGCGACATCTGGCGATTGATCGCCTGCACGATCGTGTGTTCCTCGCCGCGAATCGTGACCTTCTTTTCGAAGTCTTCGAGACGCAATGGTTCGAGCGCGTCAAACAAAGATTTCCAGCCGCGCTCCCAGTACGCGATCACGTCGTCTTTACTCGTATGCGGTTCAATTACAAACTCCATATCGCGATTACGGTCAGGCTTCTCGCCGTCGGAGGTGAGAAAGTCAGTCCAGCGCGAGAGCATGTTGCCGGCCATGTGTTTCATGACTACGGCGATACTGTTTCCTTCCTCGTCGAGAGTTACAAAAAACTCTTCGTCTTTCAATTGCGCGATGGCTTTGTCGGCGAGCTTTTTGTAAGCCCTGAAAGACGAAAGCGCATCGTCGAGATAGTTTTGTACTATAGCTTCACTTGACATCGCTTACCTCTAAAAACAGTTTTACAGAATTTTCAAGAGGGACATCACCGTCGCCGGCAACTCCTTGCGCGTCACAGCCTGCTGCTCCCCCGTTCGCATGTCTTTGAGCGCCACTTGCCCTTGCGCACTCTCTTCTTCGCCCAAGACCGCGACAAACGGCACGCCCAGCGATGCAGCATATTTAAATTGCTTACCGAGCTTATCAGCCTCCGGGTACAAATCAACCCGCAGACCCGCGGCGCGTAATTCCTGTGCTAACTCTATAGACTGCGATATCGAATCTTTATTCCAGACAGCCACCATCACGTCCGCCGGTGAAGAACTCAAGCGTGATGGAAACATATCCTTCTCACTCATCACCACGAGAATTCTTTCGAGCCCCAGCGAGAAGCCGCATGCGGGAATGTCCTGCCCTAAAAACATCCCGACCAGGTTGTCATAACGACCGCCGCCGCCGAGACTGCCGGCGAGATCTTTCACGTTGATCTCCATAATCGCGCCGGTGTAATACGAAAGTCCACGCGCCAGACTCGGATCGATCTTCAACCGGTTTGCAATTCCCGCCGCCTCAGCAAAATCGAGAATCGACTGCAATTCATCGACGCCTGCGGCGCCTAACTCATTCGCGCCGACGAATTCAACCATGCGACCCAGCACCGCCCTGTTTAGCGCCTCTTGCAGATTTTCTTCAGCGACAATCTCAGCAGCGCGTTCGAGCGACGTCAGATCGGAAAAGAAGTTCAGTAATCGATCGCCGGCCGTCTCTTCGACACCGCGTGATGCAAACTCCTTCTTCACTCCTTCGCTTCCGATCTTGTCTAACTTGTCTAACGCGACGAGCGCCGCGTCATGCTTGTCCAGCGCGACGCCGGCCACTGCGAGTATTCCAGTCAAAGCCTTTCTGTGATTGAGCCGCACACAAAAATCGTTGAAGCCGAGCTTTACTAAAACTTCACTCGCCGCCGCACAGATCTCTGCTTCGACAATCATCGAACGCGAGCCGAGCACGTCGACGTCGCACTGGTAAAACTCGCGAAACCTCCCACGCGCCGGACGGTCCGCGCGCCACACAGGCTGAATTTGATAACGCTTGAAAAACTTCGGCAGCTTGTCGCGATACTCCGCAACTACACGCGCGAGCGGCACCGTCAGGTCATAACGCAAGGCGAGATCGGCTTCGCCGGTTCCCTCGTGCACACCTCGCTTCAGTATTTTGAAGATGAGTTGATTCCCTTCTTCGCCATACTTGCCCATCAACGTCTCGATGTTTTCGGCGGCCGGAGTTTCGAGCGGTTCAAAACCATAGCGCTCGTACACGTCCTTGATCACACCGATGACGTATTCGCGCTTGCGAACGTCTTCGGGTAGAAAGTCGCGCATGCCGCGCGCTGGTTGCGTCTTCGCTGAAGGCATTACTTGAAAATGGAAAACCCGGCGTAGATCACAAACTGGTTCAAGCCGCGGTTCGAACCGGATCGATCTCCATTCGAGATGTGGTGAAACCTGATGCCGATGTTTACTGCGCGCCGTTCCGAGGTAAAGATGCGCACACCTCCGCCTGCCTCTCCGACATAAGCGAACTGGCCCGCGTCTTCGATGGGAACTGGTTTATTGAAGTAAAGAAAACCGCCGTTGACGTGAACGAACGGATGGACCTTTGAGCCGTTCGCGAAATCCAGTTGGAGGCCGAGAGGCGTGAGTCCCGCGCCGTAAGCTGTTTCACGCTGAAAGGTATCTACGCCGCTGAGACTCGTCGTCCGTGCGACGATCGTGCCGGTCGCGACTGCAACCGGAACAGCGTCGAATGTGTATTGCAGCGCGAGAGTATCGTTGGCCGCGAGCGTGCGGCCGTAGCGCAGTGCGGCGATGAAGAATTTCCGGTCTTCAGCTTCGTCCTCGTGCAGTCCGGCGAATATCGTTGTCGCTTTCGGGGAGAAGCCGCCCCAAAAACCAAGCTCGTTGTCTCCTCGTTTGAGCAAATATGGGTTGTCGTCAGCTTGCGCTAAGGCAGGAGCGCAAACACAGATAGTAAGAGCGATGGCGTAGATCAGTTTGGACCAGGTTCTCATTCGTAATTGTTCTCTTTTCGATACTCCCTCGTGTACTCAACGTAGTTCTTCCAAAACACCTCGAGCCGCGCGACCTCTTCATCCGTCAGCGGACGTTTCACTCGCGCGGGCAGTCCCATCACCAACGATCGCGGCGGAATTATCGTGCCCGGACTGACGAGCGAACCAGCCGCGACCAGCGACATCTCACCCACACGCACGTCGTCGAGCACAATCGAACCGATACCGATCAGGCACCCACGTTCGACGTAGCACCCATGCAGAGTAACACTATGGCCCACCGTTACTTCTTCCTCGAGAATCGTCGGGTGGGTTCCATTCTGAACGTGAATGACAGAATTGTCCTGGATGTTGGATCGGTCGCCGATGCGAATGTAATGAATGTCGCCGCGGACGGTGGAGTTGCACCAGATTGAAGCCTCTTCGCCGAGATGCACGTCGCCGATTACTTGAGCGCTGGGTTCGACATACGCGGTTGGATGAATCTGCGGGTGAACCCCACGAAACGGTCTAATCATGATTTTGCCGAGATAGTAACATAAGCCACTGATTACACGGATTTCATGCTAAATTGCCCTCATGACTCGACGCGTGCTCGTTGTTTTAGTTCTTCTCCTCTCGACGTCCTGCACGGGCTCGTTATTCAAGGTCAAACCAGTAACCGACCTGCCGCCACTGCCTGCTAACTCGCGCACTGCGGATGCAGGCGGCGTGACGATCCGAGTAGCGCCTTTGCTCACCGACGAAGAGAGCCAGGAACTTTTCGAAGCGAACCTGCCGCTGAGCGGCGTGTTGGCGTTGCGTGTTGAGTTAGGTTTTCAGAGCGGCGTACCGGTGGAGATCAAGCGCGCGCGATTTCGTTTGCGTGACGGGCAAAATAAAGAATGGAAACTGCTGTCGCCAAAAAGTGCTATCTCGCGAATCATGAAGGCGAACGGAGTCTTTCTCTACAATCCAAACTCGCGTAAGCAATTCGAGAAAGAGTTTGGCGCTTACGCCATCGACCTGAAGACGCCACTCTCGTCCAGCGACACCCGCCGTCAGGGCTTTCTCTTCTTTCAAACTCCCGACAAACAGCCCGTACAATCAGGCCAGCAACTAACGCTCACCGTCGAGCGTCTGCCGCAGCCAGCGACAATTACGATCAATTAAAGAGGCACACAAGCCACAAAATGCTTTGTGACTTATGTGCCTCCTCTGGGCCCCCTCTTCTCCTGGAGGGGCCTTAACCTCGCGTTAACCCCTTGGACCAGTGGCCCTCAGAGTCACCTCAGTTCCGGCAGTCAGGTCGAGATCGTTCCGACCCTGAACATACACCGAACCTGCACCGGCGCCCGCGCCAAGAACGGCGCCAATCGCCGCACCTTTACCACCTCCCGCAATCGCACCGATGATGGCGCCGACCGCGGTACCGATGGCTGTACGAGTGACCGTCTTGTTGGTTTGGTCGCTGTCGCGAACCGCGCCTTCATTGTCAACACGGACCACGTCTCCATTCGGCGTCCGCACACTCTCGAGAATACCGGCAAAGCGATAGCTCCTGCCGTCTCTCAAGCGAATGGTGTCGAAGTCCATCGTCATTTCTGAACGGCCGCTGACTCGACCGCCTCGTTGGACGTTGCTTATGGTCCCTTCGATCGTCGCGCCTTCATACTGTCCGCCGCGCACGGTCATCGTGAAGCGTTCACCTTCACGAACGTTCTGCGTCGACAGATCGCTGTTGAGCACCGCAACGAGTTCCGTTCCGTTTGGAATAACGAAAGTTCCCGTGGCCACGTCCGTAGTATTACCGGTGACCGAAGTCTCCCGATTGGTGTCGTAGATGTTCAACTCTGCGACATCAGAAGTCCGATCGTAGTAGGTCCTGAGGGTAATCGGCTGATTGAAGCGATCGCTGTAAAGCGTGCGAGTTACCAGCAACTCACGGCCGTCATTCGACGGATCGAAAGTTACCGTAAAGTCGTTGGCGCGCTCGCCCGTTCTCGTGATCGTGAGCGTGTCTCCCGACAGACTCGCACGAACCCGAACACTACGTCCCTGCGGCGTGTTTTCAACATTCTCGCGGCCATCGGCGATGAAGTTGATCTGCGGCGCACGCGTGGACGCGATTGTCACCGAATTTCCGCGGCGATCGATCGCGATCATCTGCGGTGGATCGAAGCGTCGCAGCAGGCCCTCCTGAACTCGCTGCCGTTCGGCGGCGGACACGCTTCGGGTCGCATCGTCGATGGTCCTGCGCGCGTCGTCTCCACGGCTGGTGTTCAGTCGGTAAGTGCCCGTCAAATCACCACGGGTACCAACACCTCCAGTAGTTCCAGTACTTCCACCCGGAACTGTCGACCAGTTCCATGCGATGTTGTATGCACTGGCGAGCTGATCGAGATCCTGCCGCAACGTGGTCCAGTTGTTTTGCGTCTGGTACGACAACCGGCGATCGGCGATGTAGGTGTTCAAAAACGCAGCCCGGTCCAGCACGTTACGCGCATCTGACGACGATGACTGCCGGCTATTTACACGGTTGCGAAGTTGGACCAACGCCGATTCAAACTGGCTCAACTGCTGGCGAACTTCGTCGAGGCGATAGCGATCGTTGTAGCCCGACCGGTTGAGGTCCTGCCGGAAGTTGCGGCTAAAAGTCGCCGAGCGCACATTAAGCCGGTCGACCAACTGCCGCATTTGAAAGTCGCTCAGTTGGTAATTGTTATTTCCGACATTTCCTCCAACGCCACCTGAACCCCACTGCGGGCTCAAGTTGTAATAGTTTGCGAGCTGATCGAGATCGGCGCGTATCGCCTGCCACTCACGCCCCGAGCCGGCTCCAAGCCGGTTATTTGAAAAGAAATTATCGATCTGTGCGCCGCGATCGAGGAGCACTTGCGCGTCCGCCGTACTCGCGCGGCGTGTACCGAGGCGGCGATCGAGCTGATTGGCCGCGTTCTCGAAATCAAGGATCAAACGGTCGATTTCGTCGACCCGGTAGTTATTTCGATCGGCGGCATTCTGGACTGCGCGCTGTAAAGAGTCGGTGCGCGTTTGAATGCGCCGCACGAGATCTCTGATAGCGGCGTCGTTGGTGCCGAACTGAGCCATGCCGGAAGTGGCCATGCCCGCTGTCACCAACGCTAATAGGAAAGCCATGAAAATTGTTTTGCGAATTGTCCTCATCTCATCTCCTCCTTCAGACTTGCGGCCTCATTTCAAACTTTATGCCAAGCGAGACATCACTCACCTGGCCAGGCCTTTTCGAGAGAGCCGGTTTAGCGGGGGAAGGCTGAAAATCGTACGTTCTACTGACTCACCTTGAAACGATTACCCAATAAAAGCCGCACGTTTTCGGGATCTGTAAGGATCGTATGCAAGACCCGTGTTACCTGGGGACGTTTAACGCGGAAGGTGCGGGAATGAAGGAAAAAGGTTGACCGCCGGCGGGCGATCAACCTTTTGGTGTTACGGCTTTGAACCGTGCTTAAGGCTCGGGCGGGGCGGGCTTGTCAGTCCCGCGCTCGCGATTGAAAATCGAGGACGGCACCCACGACGGCATGGCTTCTTCGTTAGCGGCGCGCAACCCCATCACCAACATCACCGCCGCTACGGTGCGTGGACCGCTCCAGTCCCAATCAGGACGGACGATATCAGTTGGCTGGTGATAGTCTGTCTTCGTCCACTTCTTCAAGCGCGCAGTCCAATCCGCGGTTGCGCCGTCGGGCGCGCCGAGGATCATGATTCCGGGAATGCCTTTCTTCACGAAGAAGTAATGGTCGGAACGATAGAACGCCTTCTCCTCAGGCATCGGATCCGGAATCACACGCAGACCGCTTGCTGCGGCAACGTCGGTGAACAGCTCGCCGAGTGACGAATGTTCTGTGCCGTAACCGACGAGCACTTTCACTGGTCCATAAACCTCTGTGCCCATGCCGTCGAGATTGAGATCAGCGGCGACTTGTTTGATTTTCCAGGTTGGGTTCTTCACCCAGTAGTCCGATCCATAGCCGCCGTACTCCTCTCCAGTCACCGCCAGAAAGATTATCGAGCGTCGTGGTTTGGTCGCGGCTTTTGTCATTACTTCGGCGATGGCGAGCATCTCAGCAACACCTAAAGCGTTGTCTGCGGCGCCGTGATAGATGCGGTTGTCTGCCGAAAGTCCGTACGCATCGTAATGAGCGGAATAGACCAGAGCTTCCGATTTGAGTTTGAAATCTGAGCCTTCGAGCAGGCCGACGACGTTGTTTCCAACACCCTTACTCTTTTTCAGCCGGACGGTGATCGTGCCGGATTGTCGGAGGTCGATCGGCGTGAAATTATTAGCTTGAGCTTTGGCGAAAGCTTCTGCGCGTGTGAGTCCCGATCCCGCAAACAGTTTGTCGGCGCCGGAGTCGCTGATGTTGATGAATGGCGGTAGAAACTCCGGCATCTCCTGCTCTGATTCAGGTTCGATTTGACGGCGCGTCAAGTAGTCGGCGATCTCTGCGTACGACATCGTCTCCGTGTCTTCGCCAATCTGGACGAGCGCCGCCGCCCCGCGCGCGATCAGTCCGCGCATGATGTTGACCTGCGCACTCGCTTTCTTCCACTGCTCTTTAGTAATTTCCGGTGGCGGACCGGTACGAAACACCACGATCTTTCCCTTCACATCAAGCCCCGCGAGATCGTTTCGGTTGAGAGCTGGGACGACCAGGCCATAACCAACGAACACGACTTTCCCCATAATGTTTTTGTCGCCACTGTAGGGCGGCGTGATGATGAAGTCTGGTCCGAGTTTGAGAGTCTCGTTGCCGGCAGTGAATGTCGTCTCCGGCAGAAATTGAGTTTCTCTGAATTTGATGGGTTGCAGGTAGGTGTTCTTCTCGCCGAGTGGCTTGAGTCCGAGCTTCGCGAAGCGGTCGGCGAGGTATGCAGCGGCTTTATCACCGCCGGGCTGAGCGGTTCCGCGGCCTTGCATTTCGTCGGCTGCGAGTGCGTTGACTGTGTTCTTGATGGTTTCGACGCTGAGGCCCTCGACTAGCTGTTGCTCGGTTGTGGAGAGCGCTCGCGCCGGCGCCGGTGCAGTCTGCGTCCAACCGAACGCCGTTGAGGTGACGAGCAGTAGCGCGAGAAGAACTGAAACGTGTTTTTGATACTTCACTGGAAAATCCTTTTGTGCTTGTTTTTGTGGTTGAAGAGTATTGAGGCAAAGCAGATTCACCCTGTCGATCCAAATCCTCCGGCGCCGCGTGCCGTCTCATCAAGATCGGTGGCCCACGCAGCTTCGGGTGTGATGATCTGTTCGATGATTAACTGGCAAATTTTACTCCCCGCAGGCAGATTTATCGTTTCGTCCCCCGTGTTGTAGAGCAGACAACAAATCTCACCGCGATAATCAGAGTCGATCACACCGGCAAGCACATCCAACCCATTCTTCGCCGCCAGCCCGGATCGCGGCGCGACGCGTCCATAAAACCCCGGCGGTATCGCCACCGCCAACCCCGTCCGCGCCGTCACGCGCTGCTTCGGCTGGATGCTCACCTCCTCAATCGAACAAACATCCAACCCCGCCGCGAGCGCACTCCCCCGCTTCGGGAGGATTGCACGCGAATCAAGTTGTTTGAAGCGAAGAACGTCCAGCGTTGTGGGCATAAGTTCACATCTTCGGGAGCGTGACGCCGCGTTGGCCCTGGTATTTGCCGCCGCGGTCTTTATACGACGTTTCGCAAACGTCGTCGGACTCGAAGAAGACGACTTGTGCGACGCCTTCGTTGGCGTAGATCTTCGCGGGCAACGGTGTGGTGTTTGAGAACTCGAGGGTGACGTAGCCTTCCCACTCCGGTTCAAAAGGCGTGACGTTTACCAGAATTCCGCAACGTGCGTAAGTGCTTTTGCCCAGACAGATGGTGAGCACGTTGCGAGGGATGCGGAAGTATTCGACTGTTCGCGCCAACGCGAAACTATTCGGCGGGATGATTACCGAGTCGCCTTTGATGTCAACAAAGTTCTTCTCGTCAAACTCTTTCGGATCGACGATGGTGCTGTTGATGTTGGTGAACAGTTTGAACTCGTCCGCGCAACGGATGTCGTAACCGTAACTCGACGTTCCGTAAGAAACGATTCGCTTGCCATCAAGCTGCTTCACCTGGCCCGGCTCATAGGGCTCGATCATCCGGTACTCGCTGGCCATCATGCGGATCCATTTATCTGATTTAATACTCATCTAAGTTCCCGCCCTTCGAATATTCACCGTCCCGTCGCCAACCGTAAACTTGAAAAATGGTCCGCCGGCGCCGGCGCGGGCGCGGACGGTGCGTTCTGTTAGACCGGGCTTTTCGCGTGACTCGAGTCCTTCGTAAGTGTTCACGATTTTTCCCGTGCGTAAGATTTCGGCGTCGATGTCGGCACTGAAGCCCGCTGGCAACTCGACGTTTATGGTCCCGGACGCGATGCGAATGTCCGCGCCGCTGCCACGCCAACTGCGCGATGGAATCGTCAGCGTAATCGCCCCTGCTGCGACAGTCGTTGAAACAGTGCCGCCCGCCAGCGTAAGCGCAGTTTCACTTTCAGTGGCACTCACGCGCAAGGCGCCCTCGACGCCTGAAAGCTTCACGTCACCATGGCCAGCGTTGATTTCCAAATCAGTATTAAAAGGGACGCGCAGACGATAGTCGATCTTCCATGGCAAGTTAAGCAGCTTCTTCGGAAAATTCTTCGCCGAGCGCTTCATGTACACGCGATCGTGTGTGCCCGTGGTGAGCACGCTCAAGTGATTCAAATCTTCGTCAAAAACAAAACTGTTCACGGTTGCGAGCTGGTCCAAGTCGGCTTCGCTTGGCGCTTGGAGCTCGATATTCGCAATCAGTTCAACTTCATTCCGCGGCCAGCCTTCAACGATTACTGAACCCCGCGGAGCTCCGATCAGTGTCACCGTGCCGCCGTAAGAGAAACGCCGTGTTTCGCGCCGCGTGGTAGTGCGAGTCAACAGTTGGATATCAGGAACGGCGGGCGTTTGAGAAGCGACAGGGTAGGCAGCAACGAACAGGATGGTTATAACGAGAAGAATTTTCAATTTAGCCATCGGAGGCAATAGTACCGTGCGTGTCGTGCAATCGAAAACAAAAAAAGGACGTTGCCTGACCGCAACGTCCCGAATAATTAACTTGCCATCAAAAACGCGAAGTGCTTACCTTCGCAAAAAAGTGATCTGACCACTGAAGTTGGTGACTGACACTGACGAGCGGCCATCGCCGACATCGCCGACGTACTTTCTTCCGTCCTGCGTCTTGAATCCGTTGTTCCAAAAATCACCCAACGCAATCTTCCGCGCGGGCGATGCAGCGACGAGGCGAAAAGCCGAGTTGCCGGGAATGCGAATCGTGATGTCGCCCTTATTTGACTTGAACTCGTAAGTGCCGCCGCTGGAAAACTCCCCGTCGAAGAAAATGTTTCCAATAACGTTCTGCGCGATTACGTGAGACGCGCAAACGTTCGTCAGCTCGATGTCTCCTTCAGACGAAACGTGCGCCCTTACCAATCCACTGCGAATGTTCGCGACACTGATGTTGCCGCGACGCGTTTCCAGATCGACGGATGAATTAACCGGAACCTGTAGTTTGAAATTGATATCGCCAACGTCACCCATGCCGCGATTGTCGCTCATCACATCGACAACGAGGCTTTCGTCGATCTGCCTGGGAACGACGTGAGCGCGCTTTGATTCGATGGTCGCGGAAAGTCGTATCTCGTCTTTGTTCCACGACTCGACGACGATCGTGCCCGAGATGTTTTTCAACTCGATGCGAACGTTTTTGCCAGCCGGATAACGTTTGGAAAGTTGCTGCTGCCCGTTAGCAGAAAAAGACAGCGATCCCAATGCGAGGAGCGCACCAACTGCAAGGACGCCGGCGCGGACTGACGGGCGCCAAATTAGTAATCGACTTTTCATTACCGTGGGGCTGTTAAACTCCAAAAATTACAGATCAGAAAACTCTTTGAGTAATGCGAGTTTGTCGTTCAACGCTTCGTTGAGCATCTGCTCCGAAACTTCATCGTGCGGGTTTCGATTCAAGTCGTTGAGCGTATCGGCGACGGTCTGGTCGATGACTTTCATGTTGCGATCGAAAGTCTCGCGCATCTGCGGACTCCAGCGCGCCTTGTTCAGTTCGACTCGCTCGTTCCAGTAGTTGATCACCTGGCGTCGTTGCCACACGCGATCATTCACGTTCGAATCTTCCACAACGGCGGTGGTCGGAGTCGCCTGCACTCCATAACCACCCCAACGCCGCAATCCGACTACAGTCGCCAACGACACTAACAACACGATCGCGACCGCTGAAGCAGCCAACTGCGGTAATGAGAGTTGCCAACTGTGTCCCATCAACCGGCCGAGAAACGAGCCGCGCGGTTCAGAGTTACTGACGACGGCACCCGGTCTTTCGGCTTCGATCACGTTGCGGATGCGCAGCCAGAGCGCGTGTTCGTTTGGCGGCGCATCATATTGGCCGCGTTGCGTTCGGCAAAAACCGACGATCGACGCCAGATCCTGGCGGACACCCTCGCAGTCCAAACACTGTTTCAGGTGCGTATTAAGAGAGGACTCATCGCTGCCACTGATGCTGCCGTCGATTAAATCATGGATGAGTTCCTGACACGTCTCGCAGTTCATTGCTTACCACCTTCGTTCTGTCTCATAAGTGCGCACACAATTGGAATTAAACTGCTCCGGACAGAACCTTTCGGTTATCGTCAATCAAGGGAAGACTGCGTTTGAAGTCCGGCGCGCGCGACAAACTGATTCGCTGGCCGTTAGCTTCGAGGCTATTCATTCGATTTCTGTTGCCTCAGAAGCGTGCGCAATTTCATTCTCGCTTTGTGTAATTGCGACTTCGATGTTCCTACCGAGCACCCCAACATCCTGGCAATTTCTTCGTGTTCATGCCCTTCGATATCGTGAAGCGTAAAAACCGTCCGATAACCGGGCGGCAGTTGAGCGATAGCCTTATCGAGCGCTATGCGGTCAACTACGGGCATGGAATTGGGGTTTTCAGTCCCTTTCACTATCTGCGTAGGCGTTTCGCCGTCTTCAGTCGTCTGCTCCATGCGCACGCCACGTTTGCGAAAATGCATGAGCACCTGATTGACGGTGAGCCGGTGCAGCCAGGTAGTAAAAGCGGATTCACCCCGGAAACTACCAATTTTTCGAAAGAGCTGGATGAAGACCTCCTGTGCGAGATCTTCGGCCTCCGAGACATTGCCGGTCATTCTCAAGCAGAGCGAGTAGACGCGGCGATTATGACGCTGGTAAAGCTCTTCGAAAGCTCCCATATCGCCCTGGGCCGCTTTCTGCGCCAGCTCGTAATCTGTCGTTTGCGGTGTCTCGGTTTCGGCTGCGGTCACGTGTTCATCTGCTCGGGCAAGTTCGGAAGATATCTCACAAACTTCCGCCACGTGTGGCACGATTCTCACGCTTCCGCCAGTTTCAAGGGAGCGGCACTGTTTTCTCTTCCATGCCCGCGTGGGGATGCGGTGCGAAGGCCCAGTACCCTCAACGCGGCTGTGATGCGGCGCTTTGCGCGCGTCGTTGCCTTACCCGACTCTAAAAGTAGTGATTTTGCCAGCCGAATCAATAGTTTTCGTACGGCTGGGTTGCAGGATACGGCGTGAGGTGCGGTGCTGACAAGCGTAGAGGTTTAATGTTGGCATCGTTACTGGACGAAACAAATTAGAATGATGGGCCGAAGGCGTTCGCGGACTTCAGCTCGAATTCCAGCGTTCTCCTGCGCTCCAACCCTGGGGCTAATTTAGCGAACGGCTTCGCGTAATCTTTTCCAATTTTTTAAACTGACGCATTACCGTGAGTCGGGATCTGCTTTTCGGGTAGGGCTACGGCGATATTCCCTCAGACCTCTTTCTTGCCTCCCAGTACCAGTAAGCAGCTTCGTCATTGTCGGGACAAAGATCCCAGGCACTGTAGAACCGTCTGGCAGCAGCGCAGAAATCCTTCTTTTCCCAATCTGTCATTGCGAACGTGTAATACCAGTTGGACAGGTCTTTAATGCACCACAGTCCCAATCTATATGACCACCTCACGGCGGTTGCTTCTACCATCTTCTTACTGAACCGAGTGGCGAGCGCTTCCTCATCTGCAACATCTTCTCCCTGTTTGAAGACATACCCACGCGTGGCGACGAGATGGTGCGCCACCTCGTGGGCCAATGTACTGAGTATGCGAAGTGCCGGTACCGTGGTCCACCAAAGCATCCAGGGAACGGCTCTGTAAATCGGGCGAGCATACAGCATTATAGCTGCTGGCGTTCCTTCTCTAGCCAGAGCGTACCAGCCGTTCACATGCGAAGTGTAACCGAGCGCCCGCACGTCTCGGGCCCAATCGGTTTCATTAAGCCGCCGCGGCTTTTCGGGCATCCCGCTTTCAATTTGGATTGAGCCTAACTCCTGCAAAAGAGAAGGATCGAACCAACGCAGGCTTCTGCGAACCTGCCACTCGATGCCCCAAGGCGAATTGATATCTTCATTGACTAACTTCACACACACGTCAGGATTGAGTTGGAGTTCTGTGGTACTCATCGCTTACTTGGATCAAAAGTCAACCCATCAAGAGCATGGAACGGGTCCCACCGGCAAGATGCGCCGTCCGTCGGAGCCGCTTGTGAGCTTCCGGCAGCCAACAAAAAGATCTCCGCTCTGCTTTACCCTTCACCAGTCAACGAATACGATTTCGAGCCGGATTTTAGATGAGGCAACAGGTAAATTTATACCGCCTGCTTTCTATGTCCAATAGGTTCGGTCCAGCGACCGATAGCCGACGGCTTCAGAGATGTGATTGGAGTTGATTGCATCTACGTCTTCGAGGTCGGCGATGGTGCGGCTGACTTTCAGGATTCGATCGTAAGCGCGCGCGGAGAGACCCAGCCGCCGCATAGCGTTTTCGAGCATCTTCTCGCTGTTTGAGTCGATCCGGCAGTGGGCGCGGATCATGCGCGATGTCATCGCTGCGTTCGAAAAGATTTTCTCACCGCAGAACCGACGGTGCTGTCGTTCGCGTGCCTTGATCACGCGCTCGCGGATGACTGCCGAGCTGTCTGTTTCGGGCGGAGTGTCTCCACGCAGCTCGCGAAATTTTACGGCCGGCACGTCGATGTGAATATCGATCCGGTCCAGCAGTGGTCCGGAGATACGCCCGACATAACGCTGAATCTGCGTCGGCGAGCAACGGCATTCGCGCGTCGGGTCATTCCAAAACCCACACGGACACGGATTCATCGCAGCTGCGAGCACGAACGACGCGGGAAACGTCAACGACATCGAAGCGCGGCTGATGGTCACGTGTTGGTCTTCGAGTGGTTGTCGCAACACTTCGAGCACACTGCGATCGAATTCGGGCAACTCATCAAGAAAGAGCACGCCCTGATGGGCCAACGATACCTCGCCGGGTCGCGGCAAGCTGCCGCCTCCAATCAAACCAGCATCGCTGATCGTGTGATGAGGCGCGCGAAAGGGACGTTCAGTGACGAGGCCCGCGCGTCCTGTCAGACCGGCGACGGAATGGATCTTAGTCAACTCCAACGCGGCCTCGAATTCCAGTGGCGGCATGATCGTGGGCAAACGCTTCGCGAGCATCGTCTTGCCTGAACCCGGTGGCCCGATCAGCAAAATGTTGTGCGCGCCTGCAATCGCGATCTCCAGAGCTCGCTTGGCCGTCATCTGTCCACGCACTTCCTTGAAGTCGACGTTGTAATGTCCGGGTCGATTCAGTATTCCGTCGACGTCGACTTTCATCGGCGGCGGCGGATCAGACGAACGCAGCTCAGCCACAAGCTTCACAGCACTGCGCAGATCGGCGACTGGATAGACATTGACGCCTGCGACGACCGCTGCTTCTTTCGCATTCTCTTCCGGCAAGATCAAATGACGGATTGAGCCTTCGCGCGCGAGCATCGCAATCGGCAGCGCGCCTTTTATCGCCCGCACGCGGCCGTCGAGTGAAAGCTCGCCGACGCAAAGAACGTGGATCAGGTTGTACTGTTCGGCAAGATCGCCGTTCGCGCCGAGAATGCCCAGGGCGATTGGCAGATCAAAACTCGCACCCTCCTTGCGAACATCTGCCGGAGCAAGATTGATCGTGGTTTTTTGAAACGGAAAGAAGTGGCCGCAGTTTTGAATCGCGGCACGAATGCGCTCGCGTGATTCACGGACGGCTGCGTCGGGAAGGCCGACAATCGTGACCGGAGGCGTTTGATCCGTCTCGCCGCGAATCGGGGTTAAATTGACTTCGATGTCTACGAGATCAGCGTCTATGCCATAGACGGCTGCGGAGAGTGTGCGAAAGAGCATGTGAGGCGGCTCCTAACTTTGAGAATGAGGTTTACAAAAACTTTGCGTCTTTGCGAGAAACTCAAGAGGAAGTTTTCACGCAAAGGCGCAAAAGTTCGCTAATACAAATCGAACTAACGACGGCGCGAGGGTGCAGTCGTTGACGATGGAATTCTTATTTCCTGACCGGCGCTAAGTTCAGCATCAACGGAAATACCGTTCAGACGCGCAACGTCGTTCGCATCGAGGTTACGAGACGCCGCGATTCTGGCGATCGTGTCGCCCTTGCGTGCCCGAACTTTATCGATGCCCGCAGGCGCAGCCGGTTCAGCATCCGTCTTGGCCGCTCGCACCCACTTCGTGAGCTTGACGCCGCTATTCGGAACCACGAGTTTCGTCGTCGACTTCAAATCCACGCCACTGTTCATGGCCTGAAGTTGAGCGACGTTGATGCCGGTACGATTCGCAACGCTCTGGAGATCTTCACCCGGAGCAACTGAAATCACGCGTGCTGTCTCACGTCGATCAGGTGAGATCCGCTGAATCAGATTGGCAAACTGTTTCGCACGGCCAGCCGGGATTCGCACGTCATAAATGTCACCGCGCGGAGTCACATCGCGTTTCAATTCGGGATTCAACGCACGAATGTAATCGACGTTCGTGTCGGTAGCATCCGCCACCAGTTGTAAACTCGTAGCTGACGGGACGCGCACCACGTCGTACGCCATCGGCACATCCGACTTGATTCCCTTGAATCCGTATTTCTCAGGATTCTTGGCGATCAGGATCACGGCCAGGATGTTCGGTACGTAGTTGCGTGTCTCCTGGGCGATGTACGGATAGATCATCCAGAAGTTGGCAGTGCCCGCACGCGAGATCGCGCGATCGATGTTGCCGGCGCCCGTGTTGTACGCGGCCATCGCCAGTTCCCAGTTGCCGTTGTAACGCTTCGCAAGATCTTTCAGGTGACGAGCTGAAGCACGCGTCGCCTGCTCGTAGCTATTGCGCTCGTCGATGTAAGCATTCTGGCGCAAACCATACATGCGACCGGTGCTCGGAATGAACTGCCACAAGCCGGAAGCTGCCGCCCATGAAACTGCTTTCGGTTTCCAGGCACTCTCGACCTGTCCCAACCAGGTGACGTCGAGTGGCACGCCTTCTTCGGCAAAGATCCTTCGCGCGAGTTTCATGAACTGTCCCGAGCGGCGCAGTCCGTTTTCCATCGTGGCTCGACCACGCGGGCCCTGGTAGTAATTGATGTATTGCTGAATTAATGGATTGAGAGTGAACGAGAAACCGACGTTACGCTGCGCCTGTTCCAATGCCAGCAGGTCTTCACTGGAAACTTCCTTCTCCCGCTCAGTCAAAACGAGCTTGCTCAACTCATCGAGCGGCGAAGGTTCAAACTTCTGATCGCGAAAACCGATCACCGGCGGTGGTGGAGTTTTTTGAACTGCAGGCTCTTGCGTGTTCTGCGCAACGAGTTGCGTGTTAACAGCGCTCGGTGCTGTTTGCTGTTGCAGCGGCACCTCTTCGCGATAGATGCGCTCGACCAGCTCGAGATAGTAAGTCTGCAAACGCTGGCTGGCTCTGACATCAAAGCCCGACTCCAAAATGGAATCGACAGCCTTATCGAACTCTTCGCGCGCCTGCTCTCGCTTGTTGTCTTCGAGATTGAGTTTGCCGCGCCGGAAGTGATCTTCCGAGCGCGTCATGATCTGGTTGATCCGGCCTTCAGACTGCTCGACTTCGGTGGGGATCGATCGTGCAGATGAAGCTACTGGAATTTGTGCAAAACTGCTTGCCGCTGAAGCGACGAGAGCCGTTAGTAAAGCCACACGGGCCATCAAACGAGGGAAGCTCGCTGACATCAAATCGTCGTTCTCCTTCAATGCTAGATGCGACCTTCGAGCGACTCTCGAAAGTCACAAGTGGCAGCATTCGTTATGTGCGGTATCTGACGGCTCCTCTATGATTTGGATACTACACGACTCACTAACGGAGCCAATCACGTTGGGAGGTTACCACACGGTTTTTCAGGGTGTCAATGAAACGCCCACCTTAAAATAGACGCGCAAACGGTAAATTTTTCCACCAAAATTAGGTGCACCTGCTACAGATGCAGCCCGCTAGAAACGGGTTGTGCTGATCTGGTTGGTTAACGCTCGAAATTGCGACTCGTTGCAAATTGATCGGACTCAAATATCGGCGCAGAAATAACTCATTACCTGGCGTCCAGACTTGTCCTACTTGGCTCGGTTCTGATGGGCGTTAGCACTAAATCCATACACCCGCCCGCCGCCTATGTTCCGCAACAAAATGGTTAACTTTTGAAAAGAGCAACTCTTAACTGCTTAATAGGCTTCGTACTGCCGGTGGAACAGTGCTTGCCAAATCCTTCGCGTCGGCATGTGTGACTATGCCTGGAATGCGAAGTCGTGAACGACGATTCGCCGCGATCGTCGGGTTCTCTCCCGAAAATTTTGATGAGCGATCCTGGAAAAAAGTATGTCAACAGTCGTCAAACAACAAACCAGAGTCCATGAATTCCCCAGGCGCACCGAGCTCGAGGCAGTCTCGTCGCGGTCGCCATTATTTTTCAATCGTGAACTGAGCTTGCTCGAGTTTCACGCGCGAGTTTTAGAGGAAGCGCTCGACGACCGGAATCCGCTGCTCGAGCGGCTGAAATTTCTGTCGATCTTCTCCTCGAACCTGGATGAATTCTTCATGATTCGTGTGTCGGGTCTCAAGGAAGAACTCGAGCACAATCTCAGCGTCGTCTCCGCTGACGGTCTCACTCCCACGGAGCAGTTGGCGAAAACAAGAGAGCGAGTGCTGGTTTTGATCGAGGAGCAGGCCCGGTGTTTGCGCGAAGAAGTATTGCCGCAACTGAAAGAAGCGGGACTGTCGGTTGTCTCCTACGATTCGTTGTCGTCTCACGAAAAAGAAGGTCTTAAAGACTATTTCACGGAAAAAGTGCTTCCGATTCTGACGCCGCTGGCCGTCGATCCGAGTCACCCGTTTCCTTACATTTCTCCGCTCAGCGTCAACATCGGCTTGATGGTTCACGCGCCGAGTGAGTGCCAGTTCAAGGGACGCAGGAAACGCGAGGAGTCGCGGTTCGTGCGAATCAAGGTCCCGTCATCTGTGATCCCGAGACTAGTGCAGGTCGGATCTTCTAAATCGCGCTTTGTCTTGCTCGAAGAGATTATCGAGGCAAACATCGAGGCGCTCTTCCCGGGCATGAAACCGGGACCGTGCCATCGTTTTCGTGTGACGCGGGATGCCGATATTGAGATTCGAGAGGAAGAAGCCGAAGATCTTCTTAGCCTGATTCAGGAGGAATTGCGCAGACGCCGATTCGGTACCCCAGTGCGTCTGGAAGTCTCTCCCGACATGCCCGAAGAAATGGTCGAGTACCTGATGCATTCGCTCGACCTCGAGGCAGACGATGTTTACGTGTTTGATGGTCCACTTCACGTTCAGGACTTGACGGATCTCTATGACTGCGATCGGCCTGACTTGAAGGACGCTCCTTTCAGTCCCTCGGTGCCGGAGTGGTACAACGAATACGACACGATCTTCGACGCGATTCGAGAACGAGATCGATTACTGCATCACCCTTACGATTCGTACGAGTGCGTCACCGGATTCATCAATCAGGCAGTTGAAGATCCGGATGTGGTTGCGATCAAGATCTGTCTCTACCGAACTGGTCCGGATTCACCGATTCCACCGGCATTGATCAGAGCCAGCGAACAGGGCAAACAAGTCACAGCCCTGATCGAAATCAAAGCTCGCTTCGATGAGGAACACAACATCGAATGGGCGCGCAAGCTGGATGAAGCAGGCGTGCACGTGGTCTACGGCATAATGGGCCTCAAGACGCACGGCAAGCTCACGCTCGTAGTCAGGCGCGAAGGCGATGCGCTCAAACGCTACGTCCACATCGCATCCGGTAACTACAACCCGACAACTTCGTGCACTTACACCGACCTCGGAATGTTTACCGTCGACGACGCAATCGGACGTGACGCTACAGAACTATTCAACTACCTGACGGGCTTCTCCGAGCAGACTGAATATCGAAAACTAATGGTGGCCCCGGTAAACCTGCGCGAGAAACTGAACGCGCTCTTTGATCGCGAGATAGAGCACAAGCTCGCGGGCAGGCCGGCACACATCATCGCGAAGTTCAATCGTCTCGCGGATCTGCAAGTCATCGAGAAGCTTTACGAAGTTTCGCGCGCGGGAGTGAAGGTCGATCTAATCGTGCGCGGTATCTGCATGCTGCGTCCGGGCATTCCGGGCTTGTCGGAGAACATCACGGTGCGCAGTGTCGTCGGACGTTTCCTCGAACACAGTCGCGTCTTTTGGTTTTCAAACGGCGGCGACGATGAACTCTACATCGGCAGCGCCGACTGGATGGCGCGAAATCTGAAACACCGGATCGAGGTGGTTGCGCCGGTAACGAATCCAAAGTCGAAACGTTATCTGCGCGACGTGTTGCTTGACGCTTACCTGACCGACAATACGAAGGCGCGCGAGTTACAACCCGATGGAAGCTACGCTCCGATTGCGCGCGGCGCCGAATCGTTCGCCGAGTCGTTCGATAGCCAAACCTATTTCATTGGGCACTCGGGCATCGATTGATTGCCCGAGCGCTCTGATCAGTCTCCCCTCTTTCCCTCAGCAGCCCCCAGTACCACTCCAAGCTGCGGAGATAACAAATGAATAAGAAGTTTCGAATGCTGGTCCTGCTGGCATTACTGCTAAGCCTCACCTCAATCGATACCGGTCTGGCCAAAACTAAAAAGAAGAAAGACGTTCCAACTGGAACGCCGATTCTTTGGCAACGCCCGACCGACATTTCGTCGCGCGATCTTTTCCTCGGTCCTGGCGGAGCGGCGATGCGTCCGGATCTGCGGCGCATCACGTTTATCAAA
This sequence comes from Pyrinomonadaceae bacterium, assembly GCA_035696765.1. Taxonomy (GTDB): domain Bacteria; phylum Acidobacteriota; class Blastocatellia; order Pyrinomonadales; family Pyrinomonadaceae; genus PSRF01. The sequence continues at coordinate 20,967 of DASSEB010000165.1, forward strand.
GAGGAGAAGGGCGGTTACTCAAAGAAGTTTGAAGTGCGCGACGGTTCGGGTCGCAGGTGGGTGGCGAAGATCGGCAACGAAGCGCAATCGGAAACATCGGCGATCAGGTTGCTGTGGGGTGTCGGCTACGTGACGGAAGTCAATTATCTCGTGCCGCGCGTCACGATCCCCGGTAAAGGAACTTTTACGAACGTCAGGTTCGAAGCGCGTCCCGAAAACTGGAAACGAGTTGGCGAATGGCAGTGGAAACGCAATCCATTCAGCGGCACCACTGAGTTTCAGGGATTGAAGATCCTGATGGCGCTCATCAACAACTGGGACTTGAAAGACTCGAACAACGAGATGATCCAGCTTCGCGGAGATCACGGCAACGAACTGCGGTACATCATCAGCGATCTCGGCGCCACGTTCGGACACGCGAGTACAACGCCGATCCTCTGGCGAGTCACCAGAAGCCGTAACAATCCGGTCAACTATGCAAAGTCAGAGTTTTTGGAGAAGGTAAAAGACAATCGTGTCGTGCTGCATTTTGGTGGAAAGAACCGCGGCATCATGAAAGACATAGATGTTCAGGATGCGCAATGGATGGGTAGCTGGCTCGCGCAACTGAGCGATCGCCAACTGCGCGATGCGTTCCGGGCGGCAAACTACAGACCCGATCAGATCAATTTACTCGTGCGAGAAGTGCGTGAGCGCACGAATGAACTTCTCAGCCTGCGGCCGAGCGTGCAGATCGGAAGAAACCGGTAGTTAGTTGAATGGCGAACCAGAGAAGAAGAGAAATCGTTACTCTCGTAGTGGTATTCGCCGGCGTACTGCTGTTGAGTGCGCTGGCAGTTTACTACCTCGGCGGCGGCAGGCGTGCAACTCGTGAAAGCATCCAGCAGGAACCGCGCCAACCCGATGCAGTGCTTGAAGCCCCAACTGAGCGCGGCTCGCCGCCTCCGGCTCAAAGCGCGTCGCCCACGGTACGCGCTTCGGAAGGCGCGAGTTTTGTAGATCGCTTGTTCGGCACAGGGCACGGCGAATCACAGCTAGGCAGCGGCACGTGGCTCGAGACGATGTTGAAGATCGCGTTGCGACTGACCTTCGCTTCACTGCTGGGAGCCGCACTCGCCTTTCGACCACGCAAACGAATTCTCGCGCTGAAACGCAATCCTTACGTTGCGCAGACGCAGATCCTGCTGGCGATCGTTGCCGCGGCCCTGATGATGATCGTGGGCGACAATGCAGCCCGCGCGTTTGGGATCTTCGCCGCCGTTTCCCTCGTGCGATTTCGGACCAACATTCGCGATCCGAAAGAGATCACTGTGCTGCTGATTAGTTTGGCTTTGGGTCTTGCTGCGGGAGTCGGTCGTTGGGACCTGGCGCTGGTGCTGGCGTTGTTCTCGCTGCTCGTGCTTTGGGTGCTGGAATGGCGTGAGCCGGAGCTGGTGTTTCGCTCAATGGAGTTGAAGGTTACGACGCGTAACGTCGTGTCGACGCAGAACGCCTTGCGACAGGTGTTCAAAACTCATGGCTTTGATAAGGAACTGCGCGCGCTCGATCGTGAAGCGGGTGAAGACTCGCCGGGAAGCATCATGTATTCAGTTGACGTGAGTCCGGCGGTGAGCACCGACGAGATTAGCGCGGACATCCTCGCCATCGACGGCCCTAACGTTCAAGGTATTGAGTGGGATCAGAAGAAGAGCTATTCGTACTTGTACCAGTAAAACAGGAACCACAGATTACACGGATAAAATCCGCGGATTAGATCCGTGTAATCTGTGGTTTAGATTTAGTGGCTGGCGGTAGTGACCGTCGCGGTGGCGTGCTTATTTACGAAATTCGCGGCGTAGTCCTGCACGAACTTCTTAAGGTCGCCGTGTCCCCAGCGAGAGTAGAAGTCGAATTTCTTCATCTCGGCGTAAACCTGATCGTAGTTCCAGTTGTAGTGATTGAGACGGTAAACAGCGCCCATCACGCCTGTGCGATGACGCCCGCCGGCGCAGTGCACGTAGAACTTTCCGGTTGAGGGGTTATCCACGAGCTTCAGAAACTCGTCGATCTTCGCGGTGTCCGGGTAATTTTTGTCGCTCATCGGAATGTTCACGTACGTCATTCCGAGTGCTTCCGCATCACGCTTTTCATACGACTCGGGATCGTCGCGCAAGTCAATTATGGTTTTGATCCCAAGCGCGGCCAACTCCTGATACTCGCCTTCCTTCGGTTGTGCGCCGCGAAAGAACCTGTCGTCCATTTGGCCGAAATTCTTGATAGTGACATTGGAAACGGTTGCGTGGTTGAGTTCCTGCGAGAAGGCGGTGATCTGGGAAGCCAGAACCAAAGAGATGACTGCGAACAAAACGGATAGGTAGCTGCGTTTTGAATTACTCACTAAAAAACTCCTTGAAGGGTAAACTGATTGCAACTGCCTGGACAGTCGCGAGGGACCAACTTTCAACGCCGGGACTAAGATTCCCTGTATTTCACACCGGTTGCATTGCAGAATGACTGTATCGAACTCACGCAGGCCGGGGCGCATTTGCCGCCTGCGGCATCCGCTGCGGCCGCGGACCTGATGTTACAGGAGGCACCACCTTCTCACCAAGCGCCTCGCGAAATACCTGACGCATATTATCAACAAAAACGAATCGAATGTCTTTAAAAGGTTCCTTCGGCACTTCATCCAGATCGCGGCGATTCTGCTGCGGCAGGATGATAGTCGTCACGCGCGCGCGACGTGCTGCGAGCACCTTCTCTTTCACGCCGCCGATTGGAAGTACGTTTCCACGCAGAGTGATCTCGCCCGTCATGGCGACGTCTTTGCGGACCGGTCGAGCTGAGAGTGCAGAGACCATCGCGGTGGCGAGTGTGATTCCGGCCGACGGACCGTCCTTCGGAATTGCGCCCTCGGGGATGTGAATATGAAGGTCGTAATTGTTGAAGTCTTCTTCAGCGATGTCCAGCTCCTTCGCGCGGGCTTTCGCATAGGAATATGCCGCCTGCGCCGACTCTCGCATTACTTCGCCAAGCTGGCCCGTCAGTACAAGGTTTCCCTTCCCCTTCATGCGCAGCGCTTCGATGAAGAGCACATCGCCGCCCACCGCTGTCCAAGCTAACCCTGTCGCGACACCGATCTGGTCCTTCTTCAAAGCTTCTTCGGGAATGATTTTCGGCGCGCCCAGAAACTCGTGAACATTCTTCAGCGAGACTCGAATACTGCCCTTGTGACCTTCGGCGATTTTGCGCGCGACCTTGCGGCAAATCCGTCCAATCTCACGCTCGAGCTGGCGCAGCCCGGCTTCCTGTGTGTATTGCTGAATGATGGTGATGAGCGCCGTCCGCGAAAGATGTAGATCTTTGGCCGTGATGCCGTTTTCCTCCATCTGCTTCGGGAGCAGGTGGCGAACGGCGATCTCGCGCTTCTCTTCTTCGGTGTAACCGGCGAGCCTGATCACTTCCATGCGATCGCGGAGCGCCGGCTGAATCGTGTCGAGAACGTTCGCCGTCGTCATGAAGATCACGTTCGACAGGTCAAACGTGACACCGAGATAGTTGTCGCGAAATGAATTGTTCTGTTCGGGGTCGAGCACTTCGAGCAAGGCCGACGAAGGATCGCCGCGGAAGTCGGCGCCGACCTTGTCGATCTCGTCCAGCATGATCAAGGGATTGTTCGTACCGGCCTGCTGTACCGCTTGAATAATTCTTCCGGGCATCGCGCCGACGTAAGTTCGGCGATGTCCGCGAATTTCCGCTTCATCGTGCACGCCGCCGAGAGAGAGCCGAACAAACTTTCGATCCAAGGCCCTCGCGATCGAACGCCCGAGTGACGTCTTACCGACGCCCGGTGGCCCAACCAGACAAAGGATCGGTCCTTTCGGTTTTTCCTTGAGCTTGCGCACCGCCAGAGCTTCGATGATGCGGTCCTTTACTTTCTCAAGACCGTAATGATCTTCGTTGAGAACTCGCTCCGCTTTCTGCAAATCGAGGTTGTCAACTGACGATTTGGACCACGGCAAATCGGTCATGATCTCCATCCAGTTTCGCAAGGTCGCCGTTTCCGCTGCGTCAGGATGCATGCGTTCGAGTTTTTTCAGTTGTCGCAGCGCCTCGTCTTCAGCGGCCTTGGGCATCTTCGCGGCTTCGATCTTTTCGCGGAACTGTGCTGTCTCTTCCGCAAGCTCGTTTCCTTCGCCGAGCTCGCTCTGGATCGCTTTGAGTTGCTGGCGTAAGTAGAACTCTCTTTGCGAACGATCGATATCGGCGCGTGCTTGAGTATTGATCTCCTGTTGGACCGTGAGGACTTCGATCTCCTTGTTCAAGAGATCGTTGACACGTCGCAGCCGTGCGGTGGTGTCGGCAATGTCCAGAACCGACTGGGCGTCTTCAACTTTCAGCTCGAGATTCGACGCGGACAGATCGGCCAGTCGTCCTGCATCGTCGAGATTCGCGATGATGGCCATCACTTCAGGCGAGATGTTCTTGCCGAGATTGATGGCCTTCTCCATCGACGCGCGCACGTTGCGCACGAGGGCCTCTACTTCCAACGAACGTTCCGGAGGCAGCACTTCCTGCAACACACTGACGCGCGATCGCAGATACTCACCAGTTGCATCGACCGATTCAATCTGCGCGCGCGCGAGTCCCTGGACCAATATTCGGATGCGACCATCAGGCAGCTTCAACATGCGCATGATGACGGCGGCAGTTCCGACAGAATAGAGGTCCTCCGCGGTCGGTTCTTCTTTATCGAGGTCCTTTTGTGAAGCGAGGAGAATCATCCGGTTCTCGGCGAGCGCTTCATCCACCGCCCTGATCGACTTCTCGCGCGAGACAAACAGAGGAACGATCATGAACGGGTAGATCACGATGTCTCGCAAGGGCAGTACAGGCAGTTCGTTTGGAATCTGCAACTGCTGGTCGTTGTCGGCGGGTTCGATTGCCTCGGTGAATTCTGGTTCTTTGACGATTGCCATGTGTTAATTCGCGTCCTTTACCGCTATCAGGACCTCCTCTCCCCGCCGGTCTTCGATCTTGGGGAGATAAATATGAAGCATGCCGCCTTTCAGTTCGGCGGATGCGTTGCGAATGCAAACTGTCCAGCGTAAATGCACGATGCGACCAAACTTCCCGAAACTTCGTTCGGAACAGAGGTACGACAGAATTCGCCTCCGGTTAGGTCGTCTTTTCTTTTCCCCCCAGATTCGTAGTTTGGTATTACTCAGTCCGATGTTGATTTGGTCGGCACTCACGCCCGGCAATTCGACACGAATTGAAATCCCCTGTTCTGTCTCGCACAGATCGACTGGCGGCGCCCACGTATTGGATGCAAGTGGGCTCTCGGCTTCGTTCGCTTCCTGCAAAGCTGCGTAAAGGCGTCCGACGCGGTCGCGCAGTCGCTGCAATTCGAGTCGTTCTAATCCGGTGGCGCGAATGGGTTTGATCATTTCAGATTCCCTGGTTCGAAGTACTACTTTTTACCTGCCGGTCCACTGGCCCTGGTGCGCACCAGGTTCTTGAGCTCATTCATGAATTCCGACACGTCTTCAAACTCGAGATAGACAGATGCAAATCGAACATAGGCCACTTTGTCCAGTTCTTTCAAGCGTCGCATGATCATCTCTCCGATCTTGCTAGTGGGACGCTCGCGTTCGGACGACTCCTGCACGTACTTCTCGATCGCGTTCACTATGCTATCAAGTTTCGTCGAAGGCACGGGACGTTTTTCGCAAGCGCGCAACAATCCCGCCATCACCTTGTTGCGGTCGAAGGTTTCTCGGCGGCCGTCTTTCTTCACGACCATGTACGGTATCTCATCGATGCGCTCGTAAGAAGTAAACCTTCGCTCACACCTGAGACACTCTCGCCGGCGGCGGATCGCATCGCCCTCGCGCGACTCACGGGAGTCAACAACTTTGTCTTCGAGATACGCACAGAATGGACACTTCATCTCAGTTAAGCCTCCTTAGGTGAAATCAAAGTGCGCAATCTCGAGAAGCTGAGATCGCCTCGGATGACGTAGAAGATTCCAAACAAAACCGCCGGACCAAAATCGACGAGGTGCATAACAATCGAGAGCGCCGCTGCGATGTCCTTTTTAACGCCAAGGAACAACAGGCCCGCCGCAGTAGCAGCATGAAACGCACCGGCGGCCCCGCCGGGTGTCGGAACCAGCGAACCAACTAATGCCCACCCAAGTACGAAAATTGTTTCTGAGAGACCCACCTGAAGGTGAAACGCCCTCATTACCAGCAGATTCGCGGCCGCGATGGCAAACCAAAGCAAAGCCGTCCACGCGATCGTTTCCGCGAGCTCTCCGAAGTTCACCAGAACACGAAGCGCTTGCGCCAGTTGTTCAAGCATGCGCAGGACAAGGTTTGCTAACCGGCGCGGTACAAATCGCCAGCTCGAGAACAACCGCTCAACAAACGGCATCACGACCTGCGAGCGCTTTCGGAACCAGGTCAGGAAGATGATGCCGAGAATGGTTGCGCCGAGCAGGGCGAAACCCGCGATTCGAACTCGATCGAAGGAGACACCCAGCGCCACAGGCGGCCGAAACCAGATCAAGTTGATTGCAAACATGAGCGCGACAGCGGTCATGTCGTAAATGCGCTCAACCACGATCGTGACGAGCGACGCGCTCGGTCTGACTTCAGGGTCACGCATCGAGAGGACTACGGGTCGCACAAATTCCCCGGCTCGTCCGACAAGAAACACGGCGCTAAACCCGATGGCTGTCGCGGCGAAGAGGTCGGAAAGCCGTGCGGGAGTTAAAGGTTTCAGGAGCGCTCCCCAACGGAAAGCCCTAAATAAGTAAACCGAGCAAATGAGCAGTATCGCCGCGCTGAGGAGGTAGGGATCTGAGTTGCCCACCGCGCGCCGGACTTCAGCCCAGTCCAGATTACGCCCGAACCACCAGAAAAGAACGGACGCGAGCAGGCATAGAACGGCGAATTCGACGTATTTGCGATAGCTCTGAGCGTTGGACATCTGAGTCAGGAGCAGTGCGACCACAATATCTTGGGCCGGCCGCCAAGGCTACTACAGGTTACCACTCGGAGCAAGAAAAGCGGCAAAGACTCCCGTCCCGGTTACATAGATTCATTCTGCAAAATTTGTGCAATCGGGAGATGGAACTTGATCTAGCTCACTCACGCTAATTCCTTTTGTGCTTTTTGTGCCCCTTTGTGGCAAACTTCTGCTGAACTTTACCTTAGTGCCTGTCGTAATCCGCTCGGACAAGGGTTTGGCCACCTTTGAGTTTCCGACCTACAGGTACCTGGAGAGAAACGTGGGAGCTGTTAAGGTTTTGGCAGTGAGTGAAGGAGCCGAATTGGTTCGCAAGTGTCGCGCAGGCGACGGCGCGGCGTGGGAAGAGATTGTGCAAAGCTATTCCCGTCGCATTTATAACCTCGCCTACCGCTTCACCTCGCGCGCCGACACTGCGGAAGATTTGACTCAGGAAGTTTTTGTACGAGTTTACCGTTCTTTGGATCAGTACGACCCCAAGCAGGGCGATCTACAAAACTGGTTGATGAGACTTGCGCGTAACCTGATCATCGACGATTACCGCAAGCGTCAACGCACGCCGCACGATAACCTTGCCGACGACCTTGCCGACCATAGTTACCATCTTCATACGCACACAAACTCAGTGCAAAAAGAGATGGAGCGTCGCGAGCTCGGGGCGCAGGTGCAGGCGGGCATCGACAAGTTGTCACCCGATTTACGGACGTGCGTGATATTGAGAGATATCGAAGAGCTGAGCTACCAGGAGATCGTAGACCTCCTGAAGATTCCTGAGGGAACGGTGAAGTCAAGGATTAATCGGGGCCGAATCGAACTGGCAAAGATTCTCCGGCGCATGAAGGTTGTGGCGATGAGTGAGGCATAGAACGAGGAGTGCTCCCTCTCAACGCGGGCAGGCATGGGAAGGAGCACAAGAAAACAGTGGGGCAGGAAGCGAAAAACGATGCTTTGTGTGGATTTTGAAACTCAACTGACCGACTACATTGAGGGCGTAGTTGGTCCCGAAACTAATCGGCTCATGGGCGAGCATGCGATGCGATGTCCCGTGTGTCATGAAACCCTGTTTGCGGTGCGCAGTGCGCTCGAGGCGTGCAGGATGGGGACCGTACCGGAACCGTCGAGAGAGCTCGAAGCTAATATCCTGCAACGGACAATGCCTGAGACGGCGATGAGGTGCGACGAATTCGAGGAGTGTCTGACGGATTACCTCGACGGATTTCTTCCTGCCCATCTTTATCATCGCTGGGAGCGCCATGCAGCACTTTGCGATCGGTGCACTGAACTTCCGGGTGAAGTCGTGCGAGCGATCGGCGCTTGCTACACGTACATTTCCGAAGACCGGCCACTGCCCGAAGGTCTTAACGCGAAGATTCTGCAAGCGACGCTCGGAACAACGACTCCTCAGGAAATCAAAGCTCCCTGGACCGTGCGCGTCGCGTCTGAGTTTCGTTTGTGGTTAGACTCGATCGTTTCGCCGCAACTCGCGACAGTGGCGATGATGGTTTTGGTCGCGATTCTGGTGTTGACAAGTACTGTTTCCGCGGACGGTTCGATCAGCGGTGTTTACGATGCAGGCCTGCAGCTCGCGGAGCGAACAGGTGCACAGTCGGTCAGAAGATAGGCGTTAAAGAAATGATGTACTGTGGCTACCATGCTAAGAATCCCGCGGTGGTTCAGTGCAACCAGTGCGCGCGCTGGTTGTGTCCTGCCTGCGATCATCGGGTGCGAGGATTTCCTTTCTGCCAGGACTGCATTGTCGCTGGCGTTGAACTCCTGCGGCACCACGCGAACGCAAATCCGGCCCATATCCTGAGAAGAAAGAGTTCACCCTTCGTAGCCACGCTGCTTTCGTTTGTGCCCGGATTGGGCGCGGCTTATAACGGTCAAACTTCAAAAGCGATCGTCCACTTCGCCATCTTCGCCAGCTTCTTTCAAATGGCCGTCGTCACGCAGGGAATGCACTTCTTCGTCCTTGGCGTTATCGGTACGTGGTTGTTTGCTGCTGTCGATGCTTGCAGGACCGCCCAGTTAATGAGATCAGGTCTGAGTCCGGATGCCGAAGACGATGTGATTACGCGGCGTCTTTACGGAAATCCCTTTGCATGGGGCACCACGTTGATTATCATCGGCACGCTCTTCCTGTTGCATACGCTGCTGCGAGTCACGCTGCCGATCAAGGAGTTGCTGCCGGTAGCGCTGGTGGCGCTGGGCGCGTACATGTTGTTTGATTACATTCGTCGCGGCAGGGGATCGGATCGGATTGTTCGCTTTGATTCAAGACGTCCGCCGCCGTCAGTTGTGGCCAGCACACGGCCGGTTGAGACAGCCAATTTCCGTACCGGTGAAACTACGCAGTTCGGGCGCCGGGACGTTACTCCGCTTCCATTCGAACGGAGATCCTAGTACTTTTCTTACGGGGTTTTAATTTATGTGTTGCGGCATCATTAAAGGCTTTGGCGGAATTACCGCGATAATCGCTCTGATCTTCGTCGTGATCGCGCTGCTGAAAAAACTGATCCTGCTGGTTGGTTTCCTGCTCACGGTCATCAAGATCGGGATCGTCGTCATCTTCGTCGCGCTGCTCGTCATGATTCTGCTCGCTATTCTCCGAGACCGTTCGCGCAAGCGTTACGACACTGAGATCTAAGAAAGTCGGCCGCAGAAGGCAGAACTGCGCAGTTCTGCGTTTCATTTGCGCCTGTCTTTTCTTTTCCTTGCCGCTTCCTTATATTTCCCCCCTCAAGTTGCAACACTTTGCTGGCCTGTGATAGGGTCAAACCCTTGCAGCACCGGCCGGCTGGATTTCACCTCGGAGGGACCTTGAGGTTTCAATCCACCCGCTGCAAATTCTTCAAGTAGGTAAGCAACAAGACAATCTTTCCCCGTAATTCGCGCAAATCGCTTTTTGTTGGCGACTTGTGCCTTTCGGTTGTTGCGTGTCGCCTTTTTGCGCAGCAACAGGAGCACGACCCAATGGCCAGAGAAGACCGATTTTACGCCTTTATCATTGCCCACACTTCCCGTTCCCGCGCACGAGTCCAACGAATCCGAGTCGAAAAGAGAGTAGTCAGCATTCTTTGCATGATTCTGCTGTTCGTGGGTGCCTGCCTCTTTTACGGAATCTATGGCCTGACCCAACAGGCCGCGCATCTGCGTACCGAATTCGAGAACCAACGGCTGCGGGCAGAAAACGACCGCCAGCGTCTGGAACTGGAAAAACTAAACAATCGGGTCGAAAAGGTTGAAGACACATCCCGCAAACTCGCCGAAAAGTCGGGCGTCGTCGAAGGCGTTTCTGCCGTGCCCGGAACCGGTGGTCCGGCCCTGCCTCTGGACGAGATGGGCCTCGCGACGCTGGCGGCCAAGATGGGCCGTCTCGAGGAAGACATGCGGGCCTACGAAGCAATTCTGCGACAGCGCGGTTACACACCGACGGCCTGGCCCGTGGAGGGCACACTGGAGGCCGGATTTGGCGGACGTCGAAATCCTTTCGGCGGCCCCGGCTATGAATTCCATTCAGGACAGGATATTGAAGCCCCGCCGGGTGCTCCCGTGGTTGCCGGCGCGAGTGGCACCGTCTCATTCGTCGGCTGGCAAAACGGCTATGGACAGCTCGTCATTGTCGATCATGGAGGTGGTCTAACAACCCGCTACGGGCATCTTTCGCACATTGACGTGGAACTGGGCCAGCAAGTAAGTCGAGCGCAATTACTGGGCAAAGTGGGCTCAACCGGCCGTTCCACTGGTCCACACCTTCATTATGAAGTTCGCATCAACGATCAGCCGGTAAATCCGCAGCAGTATCTTCTGCAGCACTAAGTCCGCCCGCGGCCCAACTAGTCGACTTGAGAAATAAAACAGGGGTGGCGGGGCAGCTAACCTGAGATCTCACCTTAACTTAGCAAGGGCGACTGGCGAACTTCCTGCTTGACAGGTTTGAAAAGTTCGCTTAGTATGCGCCGTCGTTCATGCAGGGACCGCAGTCAGAGCCCAGCATTCCCGATTCACTAAGTTTTAGGTCCATGAGTTTCGTTAGTTTTGCCCCCGTAGTTGTGTGCATGATGAATTAGCGCTCCCCGCGCTGTTCACCATGCATTTTTTGTTGGTTGTGTGTTTCCGTCTAGCACCACTTCAAGGTGCGACCCGGCTCACAAGCATTAACCAGGTCGATGGGAAAGCCCCCAGGCTTTCACGTCCGTTTTACCGAATCGTTAGGAGGATTCGTTGTTATGTCTAGAATAACCGGTAAGGTCAAGTGGTTTAATAATTCGAAGGGCTATGGTTTCATCGAGCAGCCAGGCTCTTCGGACATCTTCGTTCACTATAGCGCTATCCAGGGCGACGGCTTCAAAACCCTCGAAGAGGGCCAGGAAGTCGAGTTTGAGGTTACACAAGGCCCAAAGGGACCTCAGGCTGAAAAGGTCACGAAGATGTAGTGTCTCCCCGGCTTGCTTCAGCAAAGCCACTGACTGCTTCCGGTCACGGGTCCGGTAAGCTCCATGGAGAAAGGCGACCAATGTGGTCGCCTTTTTTTATGCCTCAAAGTTGCTGGGCCAGAAAGAACCTGGGCCACTAAGCCCAAATGAGTGCCCCTTCTTCTGGTCCTATCGTTAATCCTGGCCGTGAGCGGCGCGGGCTTTGAAAGTCACATGGCCGTCTTCGATGGCAACGGAAAACTGCACGCGATCGCAGCCTGCCTGCTCCTTAATTCCATCCGCTTTCGAAGCAATCAAACGATGAAACTTTGGAAATGAAAGATCCTCCGTCGGCTCACCGCAACTTCGCTTCGCCTCCAGCAAAGAAGTGTAGAGGTTCTTGACGAGTTCAACTTCATGGTGAGCATCGAGGCAAACAAAAGAAACTTCTGCCGTGCCCGCCTGCTTCTTCACATTCGCACGGGCTGCTGAAACCGGATCGCGACCTTCTTCACGTCCCTGCATCGTGCGACGCCAAAGATCCCGAAATGCGTTATAACGCGCAGCCAGCGAGTTGTATCGATACCTTTGCGCGTAGGTTAACGTGCGATCGTCTCCGAGTCGCTTTAGCAAAGTCTCGACACGTCCTTTAGTCTCGTAAGGCGGGCGCTTCGCCGCGCCGTTGAAGAAAATATCGAACTCGACCCGCAACTTGCGGATGTCATCCTCCAGACGCGTGAGCTGCTCGTCCGGCGTTGGCTGGACCTCGCCGACAGCGAATTTGTTCTTGGCTTTTATCTGCTGTTTCGATCTGAGCAGCTTGTTGTCGCGTAGTCCCACGAATTGATTCTCCTGAGCGAGGAAAGTTGAGGCGGGGTGCGCGCGTAGTTTTTAACGCGTCTTCAGCAGTCTAGGAGGTTCGAAAGCGAAGTGTCAACATTTTATTCCTCGAGGTCCTTGTGGTAGCCTCGCGTTTTCAAAACGCTATGTCGAAGCCTGAAAAAACCGGACGAGAGAACCTGCGTCACGTACCGTCAGTGGACCAACTGCTGCGGACTGAAGCAGCCCGTGAGCTGCGTGGTCTAGTGGGCATTCGACGGCTGACGAACATCGCGCGGTCCGTGACGGCTGAGATTCGCTCTCTGGTCCAAAACGACGCGGGATCGTCCGCCTTCAATGGCGATTACGCGGAAGCTCTGCTCCGTGAAGCAATCAAGCGGATGGAAGCGAACGCTCGTAGCGAAGGGCAGGCCGGGATTAAAAACGTCATCAACGCCACCGGTGTCGTGCTTCATACAAACCTCGGCCGCGCGCCGTTGTCGCAGTCAGCGAGAGCAGCAATCGACGAGGCTGCGCGCTATTGTTCAGTCGAATACAACCTCGAGAGCGGTATGCGCGGTGGGCGAGCAGCGCGAGTGGAGTCGTTGCTAAAAGATCTGAGCGGCGCTGAAGACGCACTCGTCGTAAACAACTGCGCTGCCGCCGCGCTGCTAATTCTCACAGTGCTTGCGCGAGACGGTGAGACGATTGTTTCTCGCGGAGAGCTCGTCGAGATCGGCGGCGACTTCCGTGTGCCTGACGTCATGGCGAGCTCCGGCACTCGCATGATCGAAGTGGGCACAACGAATCGCACTCACTTGGAAGACTACCGGCGGGCCATCACCCCTGACACGCGTCTAATCATGCGCGTTCATCCATCGAACTATCGCATCGTCGGGTTCGCGAGTTCGCCTTCAGTTTCGGAGCTTTCGACGCTTGCCCGTGAGGCCGGACTTCCGCTTTACGAAGACGCAGGTTCGGGTCAACTGAAGGATCTACAGCAGTACGGCGTGAATGATGAACCCGTTGTGCGCGAGCTGATCGAGAGTGGAGTCGATGTTGTTTCGTTTAGCGGTGACAAGCTTTTAGGGTCGGCGCAAGCGGGACTGATTGTCGGTACACACGCGATCGTTGCGCGACTAAGAAAGCACCCGCTTTATCGCGCCTTGCGTAGTGACAAACTGAGACTCGCAGCGTTGGAAGCAACGCTCGTTTCACATCAAAGAGACGTGGCTGAGTCTGAGGTGCCTGTGATTCAGCTGCTTTCGCTCACTGCGAAAGACATCGACCAACGCGCACAAGCATTGATTCAGGGCTTAAATACGGAAGAACTGAAGTTTGAGTTGTTACTCGGCGAATCGGTGCTGGGAGGCGGCGCCGGGCCAGCCTCCACGTTTCCGACCACGCTCATCGCAATCACGCACGTCTCCAAGCCGGCACAGGAGATTGAGCACCGGCTTCGCAACTCCTCGCCGCCCATCATTACGCGCATCTCTGAAGGGAAAGTACTTCTCGACCTGCGAACAGTGTTCGAGGACCAAATACCCGCGATTCGGGCTGCTTTCAGCCACGGATTACACGGACTTTAGGCATGGATCTTAAATAATCCGTGTAATCCGTGGTTTAAAAATTGTATAATCCCCAGCGGCGTTTTGACACTTCCAGCCGTTCCACACTCACGCCTTGATTCGAATAAAAACCCTAAAATCTTACCTGTCTTCGTGCGCTATCGGCATTTTTGCCGGCCTGGCAGGCTACGCCTATTGGCGTCTCACGAATGTCGACTCTTCGTTCGTCCTAGCGAGTCTGATCGCCTGTGCACTCGCATTGAGTTTTACGGTAACGCGCTTCGGCTTGCGGCGCTCGTGGCGCCAGATCGCCATAGGAGTTATCGCGCTTGTGGGCCTCTGCATGGTCGGTTCCGAGTTCTTTGGCGTGGACTCTTTGCTGGTACCGCTGCTCGTCACCAGCGGTTTGTCGCTGCTGCTCATCCAGGTGCATCGTCTCTGGTCCATCGATCGCGAACTGTGTCGCACGCTGCTTAACTCGCCAATCAACGGTAATGATTCAACTGTCGCTGCAAACGCGCGACTCATGAGTGGTCTCAAACTCTTAAACACGGTGCTGCCTCTGAACGAAGCAGTCGTATTTCACTGTCTGCAGTCGAACTATCTCGAGGCGGTCGCCCGGTTCAAAGGGCCAGCTCCCAGCGCACAAGACCCGCGGCGGAACTCCGTCTGGCGCGATGGCATTGAGCTTTGCCAACAAGCCGTCGCCACTGGAAGGTTGATGAGCAAAACCACTGCGGACTCGTCGACCGTCGCTGTGCCTCTGCGTCACGAAGCTGAGACCGCAGGCGTGCTGCTGATTCGACTCGCCTCGCAGTTCGCCGTTGAAGACACTCCATTACTGGAAGCCATCGGTTCACAATTCGCTCGCAATCTGAAACGTGAGAGTTTTTCTAAAAACAGAACACGGAGCCAGTTGCTCAGTTATTTCTCGCAGAGTGGAAACAAGCGAAAGCTGGATGCACTCAACGTGCTCAAAGCAGTCACGGTGGAACAGAGATGTGAAGCAAGCACGCTCACACATATCGACGATGGAGTCGCAATTGCCTATCTCGATGGAACCCTCGCGCTCGTTAATCCAAAGCTTGTTGGTTTTGTGGGCCTCGCATCCGAGCAAGTGTCCGAATTGGATCTCTTTGAGTTACTGAACAGCTTTCGCACCGGCGTTTTTGACGAGCCCGAGATCGCGGTGAGACGAGTGCTGCAAACCGGCGCCGACTACGAAGGCGAACTCAATTTCGAACGCAAGAACCAGATCCTCAACCTGCGAATCTCGGTCATTCGCGACAAGCACAACGACGACCCGATCGGAATCGCGATTTACGTTCGCGATCTCACGGCGACGAAGGAGTACGAGAAGCTCAAGAGCGACATGATCTCGCTGATGTCTCACGAGCTGCGCACGCCGCTTACCAGTATCAACGGTTTCGCGGAACTACTGACTGCCGACGAAACCGTTCCTGCACAGGCGCGCGAATTTGTCTCGATTATTGCGAACGAATCGCAGCGCATGTCGCGAATGATCAATACATTTTTGTCCGTGACCCAGTTGCAACGTAAGGACAAACAGGAAGTCTTGAAGATTCCGCTTCGCCTGGACGAAGTCGTTCGCGAAACCATTACCTCCCTGCAGCCGGTAGCAAAGAAAAAGCGCATCCGCCTGATCGAACAACCGGCACATCGCATTCCGCCCGTCGCGGCTGACAAGAGTCTCATCACGCAAGCTGTCAAAAATCTCGTGAACAACGCGATCAAATACAGTCCCGAACGAACTACGGTGACGGTTTCAACGGCGCTCGAAGCGGAGGCAGTTCGGGTTTGTGTCGAGGATCGCGGCTTCGGAATTCCCGCGGAAGCGAAGGAACGTGTCTGGGACAAGTTCTATCGCGTCGTGCGTGAAGGACAGGAGAAAGACGAAGAGTCGACGGGTTTAGGGTTATCGTTTGTGCGGGAAGTTGTCGAGCAACACGGCGGCAGCGTCGATCTCCATTCGGTGGAAGGACATGGATCGAAGTTCAGCTTCACGCTGCCGCGACTTTGATCGAAATATTACTGGCGATTGATCGTACCGCGACAGGTCGGGAGGCCGCAAATGCAGCGCTTGTCGTCAGGGTGCAGCGTTGATTCGTAATCGATCGTGATCTCTTCGCCGGGTCTTATGTCACGCAACGCGATGAAGAGAATGTGGTCATGAAGGATCTTCATGAACGCGTTTGGACCACATGAGTGATTGATGTAGTGAGTGCCGTTTCCGCCGCGGCTTCCATCAAGACTCCAGCGGCGGTTGACCTCACAGATTCTGAGGGTCTTCCGGTGAGCTCTGCGTCTTGCTTCTGCGTTTGAGATCTTCTCGCCCGCGTATTCCGCGATCTTGTGTCTTCTTTTGAAAGGGACGGTGGCGAAGCAGCCTTTGCCGTGTATCGGCGAACGCTTGATGGCTAGTCCATGGGCCAGCTTCATGAAGTCTTTACTTGAGTTTGAAGGTGCGGGCGATCAGATCCGTTTGATTACGAATACGACCTAACTTGTCGCGCAAACCGGTAAACCGTAGTGCATAGATCGTGCGGCTGTCGGCCTGCAAGTAATACGTGCGGCCAAGCATCGTCTTGCCGGTCCTGACGAACTCATATGACATGGTCACGCCATCGAGCCGTCCGTTGAATGCCTCTTCCTTGCCCTGGACGAACCCTGGCAAAAACATCAATTTCTGGTCCTGATCGCGTCGTGCAAGTTCCGAAGGGGTGGTGCCAGCCTCAACTACTTCTTTGCGAATCGTCAAATATCCGTCGAGTCGATCGCCATAAACAAACTCAGGATGCTCGTGCGCAGCGTCCGGCTCCAGAATCGCGCGCCACGTCGCGGAGGGAAGCTCAAAACTGTAGTCGACCTTGTCGTGCGTGTAGAGTTGCTGCGCTAACGCCACCGGCGTCATCAGTCCAATTAAAATCAGAACAAAAGCTAAAATCCCTCGCATTATGTGGCTTATCTCCTTCGTTGCCCTTGAAAGTACGGCTGTCGAACCGAACGAGGTCAGATGCGCGCTTTAACCTCTCCCGTTGCCGAAATCACGTCTTTCTGAATACCGATCAGCGCTTCGATTCCACGCATCCCGAGCGACACCAGCTCATCCATTTGCGCGCGACTGAAGGGCTCGCGTTCCGCCGTTCCCTGCAATTCAATAAACCGGCCGTCACCCGTACACACGACGTTCATGTCGACTTCGGCGCGCGAGTCTTCGTCGTATTTCAGATCGAGCAGCGGGATGTTATCGACAATGCCAACGCTGACCGCAGCCACCTGATCGGTCGTCAACGAGCGTGAGATTTTACCGGACTTGAGCAACTGCTGACTGGCCAAAGCGAAGGCGACGTAGGCGCCTGTGATCGCCGCTGTGCGCGTGCCGCCGTCAGCCTGCAACACGTCGCAGTCAATAGTGATGGTACGTTCCGCCAACGCTTTCATATCTGCAATGGCGCGGAGGCTGCGACCAATCAGTCTTTGTATTTCATGTGTGCGGCCGGAAGGTCCACCGCGACCAATCTCTCGCGACGTACGCGTTTGCGTGGCGCGCGGCAACATGGCGTATTCGGCGGTTAACCAACCTTGTCCGGAATTCCTCAGGAACGGTGGGACTCGATCTTCGAGAGACGCGGAGCACACGACGCGCGTATTTCCCATCTCGATCAGCACCGACCCTTCCGCGTAGGGAAGGAAGCCCGGCGTGATTCGTGCCGGACGCAATTCGTCGGGAGCGCGTCCGTCAGTGCGTGCGAAGCTCATCGTGTCCCCAAACCTCTACGGCTTCGAGAATGGAAGGCGCAGATCCTAGAAATCTCTCGGCTACTTTAGCAAAACGTTCGGCAGCGTCGGTCACGTAAAAATGGTCCAGATCATCACAGAGTTGTCGTTCTTCGTAAAGCCCCGGAGTGTCTTCGTGAGTCAAGTCTGAATTTTCCAAAAGCGACTGAACGTCGCGGGCAGTTGCTTCGCCCGAGTCGATCAGATTTACTTCGCCGCCGACTGTCTCGCTGATCACATCTCGCAGTATAGGATAGTGAGTACAACCAAGCACCAACGCGCCTAAGGTGGTGTTTTGAAACTCGCTGAGATAGTCGCGCGCGACTGCTCGCGCAACGTCCGAGCCGGCCCATCCTTCTTCGGCAAGAGAGACAAACAGCGGGCAGGCGCGTTCGATCACGTGGCCGGTCGCGCCGAGGGCCGACATCGCTTTTGCGTACGCGTGGCTTTGGACGGTGGCTTCGGTGGCGATCACGCCGATGTTCTTGCCTTTAGCGATTTCGACTGCGGCGCGAGAGCCTGGCTCGATCACGCCCATGACCGGAATTTTGATCGCCGCGCGGATCGCGGGCAGGGCAAGGGCTGAAGCAGTGTTGCAGGCGACGACGAGTAACTTGATACCGTGCGCGGCGAGAAACCTTGAATTCTCGACTGCGTAGCGTTCGACTGTCGCAAGAGATTTCGTGCCGTAGGGAACGCGAGCGGTGTCGCCAAGATAAACGAAGCGTTCGTTGGGGAGACGTTCGTGGAGTGCTCGATAGACTGTTAGTCCACCAACGCCGCTGTCAAAGATTCCGATGGGAAGGTTTCGGTCCAAGTCAGCGCGGCCTATGCGAAGATCTCTGAAACTTTTAGGCGGAAGCCGGGGACAGTGTCGTCGACTAGTTCATCGCTCTCGTGGAGGAGATGTCTTTCGCCAGTTGGCCTGATAACCTCAACCGTTCGTTTTTGAGGATTAACCAGCCAAACCGATCTGGTGCCAAACTCCAACCATAGGGATAGTTTGCGTTCAACTTTGCCCTTGCGGTCGCCCGGAGATAGCACTTCGACCGCAAGATCGGGTGGGCCTAAGTGATAACCCTCCGGACTAAGCGCAACGCGCTGCTTTGTGACAAAAGAAATGTCAGGACCCAAAACGGTATCAGGATCACTTTCAAGTTTGAATCCACCCTCAGCATAAACTTCGCCGAGTGTATTCGCTTTCGCATGTTGCCATAACAGTACTGTGAGGTTTGCGGCTACCCGCATATGCTCATGTTTCGGAAGAGGCATTGTGAGGAGTTCCCCTTTTATTAGTTCGTGACGAAGCGGTTCGTCAGGTAAATTCCCTAATTCTTCCGCCGTCATCAAGTGAGTTTGAGTTGTAGTGCTCATCGTTTCGCTCCAAGTCAACGCCTATGCGAAGATCTCTGAAACTTTTATACGGAAGCCGGGAACAGTGTGGTCGACGAGTTGATCGGTTTCGTGGAAGAGCGTCTTCTGGCCTTCAGCACGACATACTTCTACCGTTCGCTGCCGAGGATTTACGACCCAAACAGACCGGGCGCCGAGTTCCAGCCAGAGTGCTGCCTTACGTGCCGCTTTGGGTCGTGAGTCCCATTGCGACATGACTTCGACTACGAGATCGGGCGCACCATTGCGATAGCCTAGTACGCGCTCACCTACCCGGTCCCGAGCAATGAAAGCTATATCGGGAGCCAACACCGTGTCCGGATTGCTTTCAAGTTTGAACCCGGTCTCCGCTGCACGCAGGACACCAAGGTTATTTGCCTTTACGTGATTATAAAGAGGCCCTGTGAGGTTCATTATTACAGCGCCGTGTTCGTCGCCTGGAGGAGGCATCGTGAGGAGTTCTCCTTTTATAAGTTCGTGACACATCGAGTCATCAGGCAATTGCGCTAACTCTTCTGCGGTCATTAAGTGAGTTTGAGTTGTTGTGCTCATCGGTTCCCTTTCGGGAGTGAGGACTCCCGCATTTCTAAATTGGTGGAGGCGCCGAGAATTGAACTCGGATCCAAAAA
>DASSEB010000166.1:0-3347 GCA_035696765.1 Pyrinomonadaceae bacterium
GTTTCCGGATCGAAAAGCGTTTGCTGATCGCCCTGTCCGTGAATGTCGACCAGAAACGGCCGCAAGTCGCGCAACAACGATTGCGTCGCGAGTTGATTGTTGATGAAAATTTTGTTGCGGCCGGTGGAGGAAAGCTCGCGGCGAATGATGAGCTCGTTGGTTGGCGCTAGTCCGGCGTTTTCCAGGAGGACTTCGAGATCGGGATGCGAGACAACGGAAAACAGCCCTTCGATCGATCCGCGCTCTGTTCCCGACTTGAGTAGCTCGCTGGTAAATCTGCCGCCGATCAAAACGCCGAGCGCATCGACGATGATCGACTTCCCGGATCCAGTCTCGCCCGTAAGCAGATTGAGACCACTCTCAAACTCAACCTGCATGTCGTCGATTAGTGCGATGTTGGAGATGTTCAGGAACTGAAGCATCGGCCACAGATTTTCGCAGATTACACAAATTATGCAATCTGTGTAATCTATGTAATCTGTGAACTGGACTTGAACTGTGGCTATTAACCCGATCGACATTCTGCTCGTGATCGTGGTCGTGTTGAGTTTGCTCAACGGCTACCGGCGCGGGTTTATTCATGGCGTGCTCGATCTTGCGGGTTGGGTGCTGAGCTTGGTCGCTGGTTTGCGTTACTACCATCCGGTGGCGGGCTGGCTTGGACCACGCATCGACCTTTGGTCGGAAATGTGGGACCAGCCTATCGCCTTTGTGCTTGTCGCAGTATTCGTTGGTGTGCTCGTTCATTTGATCGGTTACGCGTTGCTGCGGCGTTTGCCGGAACACGTGCACGAGAACCAGGTCAACCGGCTGTTCGGACTGCTTCCCGGATTTGCGAACGGATTGATAATCGCGGCCATCCTCTCCGCCCTGCTGTTGGCGATACCGCTGAGTGAGAGTTTAAGCGAACGCACACGCGATAGCGCGGTAGCCAATCGTCTCGCCGTCTACGCCGAACGGCTTGAAGGTCAGCTTCGCCCAGTGTTCGGCGACGCCATTTCGCGCACGCTCAACCTGCTGACCATTCGTCCTGATTCAAACGAACGCGTCACTCTCCCGTTCACAGTTGAGAAGACACGGCCTCGTCCTGATTTAGAAAAACAGATGTTGGAGCTTGTGAACCAGGAGCGGCAGAAGGTAGGGCTTAATCCGTTGGCGGCTGATCCTGAACTAACGGAAGTTGCACGGCGTCATTCGGCTGATATGTTTGCGCGTGGTTACTTTGCGCACGACACGCCGGAAGGTCTCAGTCCATTCGATCGCATGCGCGCCGCAAACGTTCGCTTTCTCACGGCAGGTGAAAACCTCGCGCTCGCGCCGACTCTTTCCGTCGCCCACACCGGTCTAATGAACTCGCCGGGCCACCGCGCAAATATTTTGCGAAAGGAATTTGGCCGCGTGGGCATCGGGATAATGGATGGGGGCATGCGAGGCCTGATGGTCAGCCAGGAATTCCGTAATTAGCCACAAAGAAGCACAAGATCCACTGAAAGATAGCCACAAAAATGCACAAAAAGCACATAACTCATTTTGTGCCTTCTTGTGCCTTTTGTGGCTAATCTCTTTTGGATTCTTGTGGCGTGATCGTGAACGTCAGCTTCTGTACACCCCGGATCACGGTGACGGGCGTTTGCTTTCCAATACGTTCGTCGGTGAGTAGCTTGTGCAGATCGTCGATGCCACGAATCGGTTGGCCGTCAAACTCGAACAACAGATCGCCTGCCTGCAAACCGGCCTCCTTCGCTGCACTCGTGTTGCCATCTGTTTCAAACGAAACAACCAGCACACCAGTCTCAACCGGCAACTGATAGAACCGAACGATGCGTCGCGGTATCGGCACGTTCTGTCCGGCAACGCCGATGTAGCTCCTGCTGATCTTGCCATCGCGAATCAGCCGCGCCGCGACAAACTTTGCGGTATCGATCGACGTCGCAAAACATATTCCCTGCGCCGGCAGGATCGTGGCAGTGTTTACGCCGATCACGTCGCCGCGAGAGTTGACAAGTGGACCACCTGAATTTCCCGGGTTGAGCGCCGCGTCGGTCTGGATAACACCATCCATCAAACGGCCTGACTGCGCGCGCAACGTTCGCCCAAGCGCGCTTACGACTCCGGCTGTCACCGAATATTGAAAGCCGTAAGGATTGCCGATCGCGATTACCAATTGACCAACGCGGATTGTTTGCGAGTCGCCGAGTTGGGCCGGCACCAGGTTTGGCGCGGTGATCCGAATCACTGCCAGATCGGTGTCAGGATCGTCGCCGATCAACTCGGCCTGAAATCTCCGGCCGTCCATGAGCGCGACCTCGATCTTCGACGCGCCATGAACAACGTGACTGTTCGTGAGAATGAATCCGTCGGGCGTAAAGACGAATCCGGAACCGCTGCCTGCGACTTCACCCGGCGCTTGCCGTCCACTACGGCGCGGCCGTCCTGTTACTTGAATATAGACTACCGATGGGCTCACCCTTTCCGCTGCCTCGATCACCGCACGCGAATAGGCGTCGAGCAAACTATCATCGCTACGAGGCGCCGCTTGCTCGCGTGCGCCTTCCGTAATCATTTCTCCGTCAACACTGATCTCTGTTGCAACTGCGTATTTCATTTATTGTTCTCTCCCGAACATAATTGTGCTTTATATCGCTTCAGGCTTGCAACAGGGGCTTATGCGCCGTGGCATTTCTTATATTTTTTGCCCGATCCGCAGGGGCAGGGATCGTTCCGGCCGGGCCTTGGTGTTTCGTAGCGAACTGTCGGGTTCTTCAATTCATCGCCCGTAACGAAGCTCCATTGACCGTCTTCACGCTCAAACAGGCTCTTTTCACGGTGAATCTGATCGTTTCCGTTCTGCGTGAATCGCGCCTCGAACGAGACGAATGCTTTGTTGTCGTTGACCTGCTTTGTCTCGAGGATTTGCAGTCCACGCCAAGTTGACGTTTCCGACCACTCGCGAATGAACGAAAGGTCGATCTCTTTACGTGTGCGCGAATGAGTCGAGGCGACGATGAAGTCGATGGCGTGCGTCACGAACGCGGAGTAACGCGCGCGCATCAACTCTTCGGCGGTCTGGCTCTCTCGCGTGCCGTTGATGATCGGTTCACAGCAAGCGCTGAATGCAGCGCCAGAGCCGCAAGGACAAGTCTGATTGTTTTCAACCATAAGATTATTTCGCTTCGTATATGAGCACTCGCTTTTTCCCACTTCTTCCGATGAGAAATCCGCCGAGTGCTCCTGCACCGGCGCCGAGCACTGTCGTCACCGCGGTTGCTATGCTGTCAAGCTCCTCGAAACCATCGCTCTTCGAGTCTGCGGCCGCTCCGAAGACGGCACCGGCGCCCGCGCCTACT
>DASSEB010000167.1:0-5398 GCA_035696765.1 Pyrinomonadaceae bacterium
GAAGGGCGTCCGTGGCAAATACGTCTCAAGGTATGGCGAAGGGACGAATCTTGTGCTGCTCGATCCGGATATAGCAGCGGCATTTCCGGACGCGAAAGCCGTTAATGACGCGTTGCGCCTGCTTCTCGAGCAAAAGCAGACGCCACATCCGCGGTGATAACGTTATAGCCACAAAAAGCACAAAACGATCTTTTCAGTTATGTGCTTTCTGTGCCTTTTGTGGCTGAAGTGTTTGTTGTGGCTTGTACAGTTCGTCGCTGCCTACGTCGAAGACGCGATTGAGGCGCGCGCGGTAGTTTTCAAACGCGAGCTGTGCGCCTAGCTGAAGTAATTGCTCTTCGGAAAATTTGTCACGCAAGCGCGCGTATAGATCGTCGGATATATTTGACGGCGTCTCCACCATCGCATCGGCGAGTTCGATCACTAAACGCTCGACGTCCGAGAACACTGACAGATCATCCTTAACCACCGCCAGCAACTTTTCATCCGTTAATCCCGCTTTTCTGCCAACGGCAGAATTGATGTCCACTCAGAAAGGACAGCCAATACGCGCCGCAGTCCGCACTTTACCTAGCTGAATAAACCGCAGCGACACCTTACGTTTTCTCGCCAGACCGGCTTCCATCGCGATGCTGCCCCAAACCAATCCGGGCACGCGCATCTGTTGTTTCACCGGCGTCAAGTCTTTGCCAAACATCTTGCGCATCGTCGTGTAGAACCAGCGCAAGTGCCACGGCGCCTGCTTCTTCTCTAAACCTGAAATCCTGTTCATTAAGTAATCTTTCGCTCCGAAGGTTCAAGATGCCTGGTGGTCTGGTCCGTCACGCTCAGGTTAGCCGGGATGAATTCGGATGTGTCCGCCGGTCGCAATCCACGCGGACTGACACCTGCCTCCAGCGGCTCGGTGCGTTTCTGATCGCGTTCCAGAGCGGCATTCATTTTCTTGCTGATGAACAGACCATTGACGATCAGCGCAAGACCAACCATGAAGGGGATGATCCCGGCCAGCCAAATGCGCGAGATTATCTCCGCGTCCTCGGGCTTAACGTTATGCGCAATCCCCTGCATGAAGAAAAACAGGAAGAGTGCCAGGCCAATGCCAACGCTGCTCACGATCACGCCCGCTTTGATTTCGTTGTAACGCTTCATCTCCGGTGTAATACCCAGCCTGCGTTCCATTTCGATTTTGCGAAGTTCGGCCGCCTTGCCCGACATGAACATCTCCGCCACCCAGGTGTCACTCAAGTCAAACTTCTTCCCTGGCTCGCGATCGATTGCCTCGCGCACAGCTTGCAAGTTGGCCCCACAAGACGTGCAAAACTTCACATCGTCACTTTGGTTTGCGGCACAACGCGGACATAACATACGCAACTCCTATCCGAATCTTTCAAAAGATACGACAATTCTACGATCCGAGTTCTAATATGAAAATCTCGCTTGCGTCCTTACGGGAAATAATTAGACTACATATCGAAATCCCTCGATCATGAAACCCCTCCCCGTCGAGACTATCGCGCATTACCGGATCGTCGAACCGATCGGCGCCGGCGGCATGGGCGCGGTCTACAAAGCTTTCGACAACAAACTCCAGCGCATCGTAGCGTTGAAGCTGCTCCCATCTGAGTACGTCTCGCAGGAGGACCGGCGCCGCCGTTTCTTCCAGGAGGCGCGTGCTGCGTCAGCGTTAAATCATCCACACATTCTCACGATCTACGAAGTCGGCGAGGACGAGGGACGCCCGTACATTGCGATGGAGTACGTCGAAGGTGAAACGCTGCGACAGAAGATCAAGAACAACGGACTTCAGCTCAGGGAGACACTCGACATCGCGATTCAGATCGCTGCCGGTCTCGCGCGCGCTCATGAACTCGGCATCATCCATCGCGATCTGAAACCGGAGAACCTCATGCTCAGCCGCGACGGCTACGCAAAGATTCTCGACTTCGGACTCGCCAAGCTCGTCGCCGAACGTGATCGAGCACTCATCGCAGACAGCGAACAGAAGACATTGATTCAGGGCGTTCAAACTCAATCCGGCACGTTGATGGGCACCGTCAACTACATGGCGCCGGAACAGTTATTGGGCCAACGCGTCGACCGTCGCTGCGACGTGTTTTCGTTCGGAGTGGTGTTGTGCGAAATGCTGACGGGCGCGGCGCCTTTCGTTCATGACAATCGCATCGACACGATGCACGCGATCCTTCACAGAGAGCCGCGCTTTCCGGGCGAGGGCCAGCCGGAACTCCCCTTCGATCTGCAACGAATCCTGGCGAAGGCTCTGGCGAAACCACCAAAGGAGCGTTACCAAACCGTCATCGAGCTCGCGGAAGAACTCAAGCGAATCAAGCGCGATCTCGATCTCGGTAAAACCCTGCCCGTCGCGTCGAAGACGAGACTGGTGCTGAAGCGCGTCACCGGCGGCGCGCGCGCCATCGATTACGAGAAGGAGCTCAACGAAGCGCAGTTCAAAGCGGTCACAACCACGGAAGGCCCGTTGCTGATCGTCGCCGGAGCGGGCACAGGTAAAACGCGAACTCTCGTTTACCGAGTGGCGCGATTAGTCGAAATCGGCGTCAAGCCGGAATCGATTCTGTTGTTGACTTTTACGCGACGAGCAGCGGCAAGCATGCTGACGCGCGCCGCGGCTTTGGCCGACGCGCGCTGCCAGAGAGTTTCGGGCGGCACGTTTCATTCGCTGGGGCATGCAGTGCTGCGAAAGTTCGCGGATCAGGCCGGCGTTCAGAAAAACTTTACCGTGTTGGACCAGAGCGACACTGAGGACTTGATCGATCTGTTACGCCGCCAGATCAGGATCAGCAAAGCGCAACACTTTCCACGCAAGCGCACTATCTCGGCGATCTTCAGCATGATGGTCAACAAGGTGCAGTCGCTGAAGCAGGTGCTGAATCAGCAGTATCCGCAGTTTGTTGACGAGCGCCGCAATCTCGAGACGTTGTTCAAGTCATTCGAAGAGTTCAAACGCACTCGTCACATGCTGACTTACGACGATCTGCTCGTCCGATTACGCGAAGCACTCGAAGCGAGCGCCGAGATGCGCGAGCAACTCTCGGATCAGTATCGCTACATCATGGTCGACGAGTATCAGGACACGAACAAGCTTCAGGCGCAGATCGTGAAACTGCTCACTGCACGGCACGATAACGTAGCCGTTGTCGGAGACGAGTTTCAGTCGATCTATTCGTTTCGGGGCGCGAGTCATCGAAACATGCTCGAGTTTCCGAAGCTCTTTCCGTCAGCGCAGATCATCAAACTCGAAGAGAACTTTCGCAGCACGCAACCGATTCTCGACGTCGCCAACGCCATCATCGCCGACGTGAAAGAGAGTTATAAAAAGCGGCTTTACTCCCGCATCGACGGCGGGCAGCCGCCGGTGGTGGTGAGCGCGCGCGATGAGAACGAGCAGTCGCGCTTTGTCGCGCAGCGCATCGTCGATATGCGCGATGAGGGCGTGCCGCTCAGCGAAATCGCGGTGCTCTTCCGTTCGAGCTCGCATTCGTTCGATCTTGAAATCGAACTCGGCCGCGCAGGCATTCCTTTCCGCAAGTTTGGCGGGATGCGATTTGCCGAGTCGGCACACATCAAGGACGCGCTCGCCTTCATGCGCGTGATGGTCAAACCCTCAGACACGCTTTGTTGGTTTCGGGCGCTCAAGCTGATCGATCACATCGGCGATGCGACGGTGTATCAGATACTCGAACATCTTGGCGTCGAACAGCGCGAGTTTCGCTCCGCGTCAAGCAAGGCAGCACTGTTCAAGAAGCTGAATCGCTTCCCTGCACGGGCTGCTTACCAGGCGCAACTGACCCGGCTCGCGCGTGTGTTCATCACGATGCTGGAAAGCAAAACGCCCGGCGAGCAGTTAGCAGCGGTTTTGCGTTTCTACCGTCCGCTGTTGAAGAGTAAGTATGACGACGTGCAACGCCGCGGCCGCGATCTCGAACACCTGCAAGCGATCGCGAAGCGTTACAAAACGCCGGCGAAGTTGCTCGACGACATCGCACTCGATCCGACAGAAGCAGTACAGGAAAACACGCCGCGGCGCAGCAGTGGATTTGTCACGCTCTCCACCGTGCATTCGGCGAAAGGCCTGGAGTGGGACAATGTGTTCCTGATCTGGATGACTGACGGCTGGTTTCCGTCGAGCAGGTTTCAGGATGAGTTTGACGATTTCGACGAAGAGCGCCGGCTGCTCTACGTCGCCACGACGCGCGCGAAGAAGGAATTGCATTTCGTTTATCCGGCGGTTGATGTTTACAGAGGACCAGAGACTGATGGCACGCCGACGCTGTCGCGCTTCCTCGAACCGATACCACCGTCGGTCCTGCCACATGCTTCTTTGTTAGGTGAATAAGCCGCAGATTTTCGCGGATGAACGCGGATCAGATCCGTGTTATTCTCTCGCGCAATTTATGAATCTCGGCACTGAATGGCTCATCGATGCAAGCGGATGCGATACGGCTGCGCTTGCGGATCTCGCTCGCCTGCGCGCGGTTTTCGATCGCGTCATTCGCGATCTGGATCTAAACGTTCTCGGCGAGATCGCATGGCATCAGTTCGATCACCCGGGCGGCGTCAGCGGTCTGGCGCTGCTGTCCGAGTCGCATCTCACCTGCCACACCTATCCCGAGTTTCGCGCCGCGACCTTCAATCTTTACTGCTGTCGCAACCGTGCTTCATGGACGTGGGAAACGACACTCAAAGAAATGCTTGGCGCAACGGAAGTAAAAGTTCGCGTGTTCGAACGCATGATTCACGAAGACACGCACGTGGCAGGAGCCGCTAAATGAGCGTGTTGGCCGCGAACTGCCCCTCGTGCGGAGCGCAGATCGAATTCAAGAGCGGGCAGTCGATCGTCGTCATCTGTGAATACTGCCGTTCCGCAGTCGCGCGCACCGATCGTGATCTGAAAGATCTCGGCAAAGTCGCGGAACTTGTCGAGACCGGATCTCCGCTCGACGTCGGCCTGCGCGGCAAGTGGAAAGACGTGCCGTTTGAGCTGACCGGCCGCGCGCAACTCGGTCACGAGATGGGCGGGCAATGGGATGAGTGGTATGCCACCTTCTCAAACGGTTGGCTCGGCTGGCTCGCCGAAGCGCAGGGGCGCTTCTATCTAACGTTTCAATATCCGGTGCCCGAAGGCGTGCAACTGCCGCCCTTCGATCAACTCCAACTCGGACAACAGGTGCCAGGTCTTCCATGGCCTACGCCATTGATGGTCGCGGAAACCGGGCGCGCCACTGCTCTCGGCGCGAAGGGCGAGATCCCCTACCTGTTAACGCCGGGCGAAACTTATTACTACGCGGATCTCTCCGGCGCCGATCGCGCCTTCGGCACACTCGATTACAACCAATCGCCTCCGCTGATCTTCCTGGGCCAT
>DASSEB010000168.1:0-9821 GCA_035696765.1 Pyrinomonadaceae bacterium
ATGCTGCGCGGCATGTTTGAAGAACGAATCAAGGGGATCATCGACGAAGTCAAAGAACGCGACAATTTGATCCTCTTCATCGACGAAGCGCACACGATCATTGGCGCCGGCGCGGCTCTTGGTACGTCTTCGGATGCTGCCAACATGTTCAAGTCGGCACTCGCTCGCGGCGAGATGCGCATCATCGGCGCGACCACACTTTCCGAATACAAAGAATACATCGCGGACGACGAAGCGCTCGCGCGACGTTTCCGGATGGTGAAAGTGGTTGAGCCTTCGATTAACGAAACACGGGAAATTCTTCTCGGACTTCGCCCGCGATTGGAGAAGAACTACTCGGTCAAGATTTCCGATGCGGCGATCAACACCGCTTTGGAGATGGCGCCTAAGTACATTCGAAATCTGCATCTTCCTGACAAGGCGATTGGCTGGCTCGATACCGCCGCCGTGAAAGTCGAGATCAACGAACCGCAGAAGATGGTGGTCCAGCCTGAGCACGTCATTGAGGTGATCTCGCAGGAGTCACGTATTCCGCGTGACATGATCTTCCGCGACACGAGCGATCGTTTCGCGATGACTGAAGCGATGCTGGGTCGTCGTGTCATCGGCCAGAAGGACGCGATCAAGGCGGTCGCGCAGCGCTTGCGATTGAACAAAGGTCCGCTCAAGGAATCGCACTACAAACCCGACGGCGTGTTGCTGTTCCTTGGTCCGACCGGTGTTGGTAAGACCGAGTTGGCGAAAGCTGTTGCTGAGTTCATGTTTGGTGACGAAGAAAAGATGGTTCGCATCGACATGTCTGAGTACAGCGACGGCACCGTCAGCATCGAGAAGCTGATCGGCATGCCGCGCGGCATCGTAGGTTCCGAACGCGGCGGTATCCTGACCGAGCAACTGCGCGAGAACCCGTACACGGTGCTGCTGCTCGACGAGGTTGAGAAGGCTTCGCCTTACCTGATGAATCTTTTCCTTCAGGCCTTTGACGAAGGTTGGTTGACGGATGGACGCGGCAAGAAGGTTTACCTGTCCGACGCGATCATCATCATGACCTCGAACCTCGGTTCGGAGAGCTTCAAGAAGTTTGAGAAACCGTTGGGCTTCGGCACCAAGACCGCTTCGGATTTCCGCGCGGTAAAGAACGAAGTAATGAAGGCTTCGGAGCAGCGGTTCTCACCGGAGTTTCGTAACCGCATCGATGAGATCGTCGTGTTCTCGCCACTGACGATGGATGAAGTGCGGCAGATTGCGAAACTCTATCTCGAGAAACTTCGCCGGCAGATGGAACGCCAGGGCAAGTTGGTAGACGTGACTGAAGCGGCAGTGAACCTGCTCACGGAAAACGGCTTCAACACCGCTTACGGCGCGCGCTTCCTGAAGCGTCACATCGATGAAAAAGTGAAACTGCCGATCACCGGTTTGTGGAAAACATCTTCACGATTCCGGGTTGATGTCGAGAATGGCGAAGTCGTCGTGAAGCCCGACGGCGGACCCAAGCCCGAGTTCAATTAAAGATGCGATTAGCAGGATTTCTACCAGATGAAATCCTGCTAACATCTTCTTAATCACCTAAAAATGATCCTCGTTCTAATACTATCTTTGCTGCTTGCGCAGACCCCTGCCTCCACCATTGACGACAAATCCCAACAGATAATCGATCGCGCTGTCGAGGTTTTGGGAGGGGAGAAGTACCTGAACGTCCAGACTGTTATCGGCAAAGGTTTCTACACAAGTTTCCGTGACGGCCTCTCGCAAATCCCCGCACGCTTTCTCGACTACATCGCCTATCCGGATCGCGAGCGCACCGAGTTTACGGGCGCGGGAATTCGGACGATCCAGACAAACAGCGGCGATACCGGTTGGATGTTTGACGGTGGGGTCAAGAAAATCTCCGATCAAACACCCGCGCAAGTTGAAGACTTCAAGCGCACGATGAAAACGGGTTTGGAATACCTGCTGCGCGGCTGGTGGAAAAAAGACGGCGGCAAGATTACTTACGCCGGGCGGCGTGAAGCCGGGCTCGCGAAACGCAACGAGACCATTCGTGTTACCTATCCGGATGGCTTCTGGATTGAATACGAGTTTGGCGCGAAGGATGGTTTGCCGGCCAAGATCATTTACAAACGCAACCGCAAAGATCCCGACACCGGCGATATGGTCGAGGTAACCGAAGAAGATCAGCTACTGAAATACATCACGAAGGATGGTGTAACCGCGCCCTGGGTGATTGACCACTTCACGAACGGCAAGCAAACCACGCGGATTAATTACGAGGACATCCAGTACAACCAAAGGTTCGCTGATAATCTTTTCAGCAAGCCCGATAACATCAAGAGCATTAAGTAAGCCACAGATGAACACGGATGTTCATGGATCGATCCGTTCTCATCCGTGAAATCCGTGGCTCACATTGCCAAGCCACCATCGACCTGGATGACCTGTCCAGTGATATACCTCGCATCATCTGACAACAGAAACGCCGCAATGCGCGCGACTTCATCCGGTTCGGCAAAGCGCCCGAGCGGAATCTGCTCACGAATCTTCGCCTGGTAAGTTTCATCCAACTTCCCTGCCATCTCGGTCGCGACCATTCCCAACGCCAACGCGTTGACAGTGACATTACGGCTCGCCACTTCTTTCGCGAGTGCTTTCGTGAGGCCGACCATTCCTGCTTTCGAGGCGGAGTAGTTGGACTGTCCCGGCATCCCGACTTCGCCGCTGATTGATGAAATGTTGAGAATGGAACCACCAGTGTCCTGACGGAGCATCGTGCGCAACGCGGCTTTCGCAAAATTCCACGAGCCTTTGAGATTCGTGTCGAGCACTTCGTCCCAGTCGTCTTCTTTCATCCGCAGGATGAGATTGTCGCGCGTGATGCCGGCGTTGTTGACGAGAAAATCGATCCGGCCAAAAGCGTCCTTGACTTGCTTGACCATCTCGGCGGCCGCTTCCGTGTCGGCGACATCACATTGCACTGAGAGTGAGCGCACTCCCAACGACTCGAGCTCGGCCTTGAGACCCTCAGCCGCGTCCGCACTCTTCGCGTAGTTGAAGGCGACGTCAGCGCCGCGTCTCGCAAGCTCGAGCACGATCGCGCGGCCGATGCCACGCGTGCCGCCAGTTACAATCGCTGCACGACCAGCGAATGGTTTTTGATCAGACAAGTTGATTCTCCTTAACAGGGATCTGTGGCACTATAATCGAACGTATGCTTGATCTCAATTACGTCAGAGAGAACATCGACAAAGTGCGCGAGGCGCTGAATGCGCGCCGCGCTGACACGAAAGCGCTCGACGATTTTACGCGCGCCGACGAAGAACGCCGCCGCGTGATCGCGGAATCGGACCAACTGAATGCACGGCGCAACGCTTCGAGTCGTGAGATCGGCGCGTTGATGAAAGAAGGTAAAAAGGAGGAAGCAGAGGCGCGTCGTGCTGAAGTGACCGGACTCAAAGATCAAATCAGCGAACTCGATCAACGGCGTACAGCAACCGAGACGCGCATGCACGAGCTTCTCTCCACGCTGCCAAACATCCCTCACGAGACCGTGCCGGTTGGCGCGGATGAGTCGGACAACGTCGAGGTGCGTCGCTGGGGCAAGCCGCCCGAGTTTGCTTTCGAACCAAAGGACCACGTCGATCTGGGCACCGCGCTCGGCATTCTCGATCTCGAGCGTGCGACGAAGATCGCTGCGGCGCGTTTCGCGATTCTCAACGGTGCAGGTGCGCGGTTAGAACGCGCGCTCATCAATTTCATGCTTGACGTTCAGACTCGCGAACACGGTTACCTCGAAACGCTCCCACCGTTCATCGTCAACCGCAGTGCGTTGTTCGGCACCGCGCAGTTGCCGAAGTTTGAAGCGGATCTTTTCAAACTTGAAGATCCCCGAGATCTTTTTCTCATTCCCACCGCGGAAGTGCCTGTGACGAATTATCATCGCGAAGAGATCCTCGACGCTTCACAACTGCCAATGCGTTGGGCCGCGTACACGCCGTGCTTCCGCTCCGAGGCCGGGAGCTATGGACGAGACACGCGCGGCGTGATCCGGCAACACCAGTTTGAGAAAGTCGAACTGGTGAAATACTCGTTGCCGGAGAACTCTTACGAAGAGCTCGAATCGTTGACACGCGACGCGGAGACGATCCTGCAAAAGCTCGGCATTCACTATCGAGTCGTGGCGCTTTCGACTGCCGACCTCGGGTTTGGTTCAGCTAAGACTTACGACATTGAGGTGTGGCTGCCATCGCAGAACACATTTCGTGAGATCTCGTCGTGCTCAAACTACGAGGCGTTCCAGGCAAGGCGCGCGCAGATTCGTTTCCGTCGCGGCGGTGGATCGAAGCCGGAGTTTGTGCACACGCTGAACGGATCGGGGTTGGCGATCGGTCGCACGTGGATAGCAGTACTGGAGAATTACCAGCAGGAGGATGGGTCTGTAATTATTCCTGAGGTCTTGAGACCTTACATGGGTGGGAACCACAGATTACACGGATGAAGACGATGAAATCCGTGTAATCCGTGGCAGCCTGATTTACTTGACCCGGATGTCGTAAGGCATCAACAGCATCGACTCGCCGTTCTTCATTCGATCCATCAACGCCATGTAACGCAACGCTCGTCGCGCGTCTTCCGGCAGCGCCGCAAACACCGCACGCTGCTGCTCGACTTGGGTGTTGGAATTCTCGCCGCCTCCACTCAACAACTCCTGCAGGAACGTTGTCGGGTAAGGCAGAATCACGCGTTCGACGCCTTTATCTGCCGGAATCTTCGCCAGTTGTTTCGCAACATCTATCGCCTTATCAAGGCCGCCAAAGTCATCGACGAGGCTGCGGTCCTTTGCCTGCGCACCTGTCCACACGCGCCCCTGTCCAACAGAATCGACAAACCCCGCGTCTTTGTTCCGTCCCTTTGCCACCTTCGGTACGAAGTCCTGGTAATAAGTCGTCTTGATCCAGTCTTCAAACTTCGCCCGCTCTTCGTCGGAAAACTTCTCCGTCTCACGAAACATGCCCGCGTTCTTCCCGCGCAACACGTACTCGTTCGAGATGCCGAGCCAATCATAGAACCCGCGCATCACGGGCTTGCCAGCGACGACGCCGATCGATCCCGTGATCGTCGAAGGTTGAGCAATGATCTTGGCAGCACTCGCAGAAATGTAGTAACCGCCTGACGCGGCCACGTCGCTCATCGATACAACCACCGGCTTTTTCTGGTTCGCTGCTTCGACCGCGTGCCAGATGACGTCCGACGCGAGGCCGGAACCACCAGGGCTATCCACGCGCAAGACGATCGCTCTGATCGACTTGTCCGCCGCCGCATCGTTGAGAGCTTTCGAAACAGTGTCTGAACCAATCGATTGATCGCCTGAAGGACTGTTCTCTGAACTACCCGAACCGATCGTGCCGCTTGCGTAGATCACAGCGATCCGTTCTCCCTTGTTCAATCCGAGCGACTCGGGAGAAACGTCTCTGTAATCATTGCTGCGCACAGCTACGAACGCATCGGTGTCCTTGTAGCCCAACAGCCTCTTCATCAGCGTCTCAACATCGTCTCGATAAAGCGTCTCGTCGACGAGACCTGCTTCCTTCGCCTTAATCGCGCTGTAAGGAGCATTGTCGATCAACGCGCGCACTTCCTCGGGCGTCTTATGCCGCGCCTGAGCGATCGCGTTGATGTAGTGACTGTAAAGATCGTCGAGCATCGAGTTGATGTACTCGCGATGCGCGTCAGTCATCTCCTTCTGCGTGAACATGTCACCGGCGCTTTTGTATTTACCAATCTGAAAAATATCAGGATAGATACCGAGCTTATCGAGGGAGCCGCGGAAGAACATCACATCGGCGGCGAGTCCATTGATGAACAACTCGCCCGGAGGCGGAACGATGATTTTGTCACACGCCGTGGCGATGTAGTATTCCTTGTTCAAACCAAACTCGATGTAGGCGTAAACAGGTTTGCCGGAGGAGCGGAAGTCGGTGATCGCGTCGCGGATCTCTTCGGCCTTTCCCCAACCAACGCCGGACATGTTGACGTCGAGCAGGATGGCCTTGATTCGTGTGTCAATCTTTGCCTTCTTGAACTGCATCACCAGGCCAGTGAGCGATTGATCGGGTCCGCCAAAATATTTCTTAAAAGGATCGTCGGGGCTGTAGTCGGGCAGTGAGCCGGCCACGCGAAGCGTGAGCACGCTGTTATTCTGAATGGTCGGTTCGCCCCTGCGCAGGGCCGCCCAGATAAGGGCGATGCCGAGAATGGCAACCAACACCAGGCCGCCTAAAATGCTGAATATAATTAAGAGTGTCTTTCGTGTTCCTGACATATTAAATCCTCATGTTATGTGAGTACGTAATGGCTCGAGAAAAGGTTTTTACACGGATTACACGGATCTAACGATCCACCCGCCGCCAACAACTTCGTCGCCGCGGTAAAAGACTGAAGCCTGTCCGGGTGTGATCGCGCGCTGTGGCTCGTCGAACACGATGCGCGCGCGCTGGTTGGGCAGCGGAGTGATCGTCGCCGGCGCTGCTGTGTGACGATAACGCACGCGCACTTCGGCGCGCACAGGTTCGTTCGGATCATCGAAAGCGATCCAATTGACTCGAGCAACCGTGAACTCGCTGTTGAGCAGTTCTTCTGACGAGCCCGCCATAACGCGATTCTTATCAGCGTCAATCGAGATCACGTACAACGGCTTCTCATCGGCAATACCGAGACCACGACGCTGTCCGATCGTGTAGCGATGAATTCCTTCATGCCGGCCGATCACACGGCCACTCGTGTCGACTATTTCACCACTGCCCGGCAAACGATCCGTCGCATCTTCAGCGTCAAGGTAGCGATCGATAAAGCCTGCATAATCGCCGTCCGGAACAAAACAGATTTCCTGCGATTCCTTCTTCTCGGAAACTCCACTCAAACCGTGTTGCCGCGCTGCGTCGCGCGCTTCCGGCTTCGACATCTCACCGAGCGGAAACAGCGCTCGCGACAACTGCTCCTGCGTCAGTTCCCAGAGAAAATACGACTGGTCCTTCTGGTGGTTTTGTCCGCGCAGCAATCTGTAACGGTTCGCCGCTGTGTCAAACTGAACGCGCGCGTAGTGACCAGTGGCTACTTTCTCGCACCCCAAACTCAACGCAAGCCGATCGAGCGACGCAAACTTCAAACGACTATTGCACGAGACGCAGGGTATCGGTGTCTCGCCACTGAGATAACTGGAGACAAACGGTTGCACCACGTCGCGCTCGAAATCACGCTCGAGGTTCAGCACGTAAAAAGGAAAGTCCAATTCTTCCGCCACGCGACGCGCGTCGTAAACGTCGTCGAGCGAACAGCAACGTGAAGGCAGCGGATCGCCGTTTTCATCGACGTTGATCCCACGCCGCTGATCCCACAGTTGCATCGTAAAGCCGACGAGTTCGTGGCCTTGCTCTTTCAGTATCGCCGCGGCCGCGGAAGAATCCACGCCACCACTCATTGCTACCGCGATCTTCATTACTTACTTAAATCCGCCTTTTCAACTTAATCCGCGGCCAAATTTGAGAGGGTACCGCTCGAATGTTAAGATGCCAATAAATGCCAGAAAGCGCAATTCAGGATTATCGAGTAGCAAATGAGCCGTATTACCTGCCCGTCGGGCGGGAAGTCGAGCTTTTTGAAGCGGCGCATTCCGCGCGCCTGCCAGTCATTCTCAAAGGCCCGACAGGCTGCGGCAAGACTCGCTTTGTCGAACACATGGCGTGGCGTCTTGAACGCCCGCTGATCACCGTTGCTTGTCACGAAGATCTCTCGTCGACCGATCTGGTCGGACGTTTCCTGCTGGAAGGTGAGGAGACGATTTGGCACGACGGGCCGTTGACGTCCGCCGTCCGCAACGGCGCTATTTGCTATCTCGACGAAGTCGTCGAGGCGCGCAAAGACACGGTCGTCATCATTCACCCGCTAACCGATCACCGCCGCCGCTTGCCGATCGAAAAACTCGGCACCGTTGTCGACGCGCCATCGGATTTCATGCTGGTCGTTTCTTACAACCCCGGCTACCAGTCGATACTGAAAGATTTGAAACAGTCGACGCGGCAGCGGTTTGTCGCGATTGAGTTTGACTATCCGCCGCCGGAGATGGAGGCGGAGATTGTTGCGCGCGAAGGCGGCGTCGACGAAGGCACCGCGCGCGATCTCGTTTTGATTGGACAAAAGGTGCGCAACCTTCGCGGGCATGGTTTGGAAGAAGGTGTTTCCACGCGGCTCCTGATCTACGCTGCACAACTCATCGCGCTCGGCATTCCTCCAGTTGATGCCGCCGACGTGGCGATGTGCTCGCCTATCACCGACGATCGCGAACTGCAACGCAGCATCCGCGAAATCGTAACGACCGTAATCTGATTTTGATCCGTGTAATCCGTGGTTAATTAACCGCGGATTTGACGGATGACGAAGAAGTATGTCTGACGAGCAACAGTCGTTTCTAGAGCTGACACGCAGTCTCACCGGCTTACCGCTCGATCAGGCGGCGGCAGTGCTCGAGACAAGTGCGGCGATCGCGAGCGTCTCGCTTCGCGCCGGGATTGAATTTTTGCGTGCGGCGCCCGCGGCCTCACACGTGTTGCAACCGGCGGAACTGCGCGCGTGGGGAGACATGGGCCGGCGCATTGCCATGGCCGATTACGAATCCGCAATTGCATTTTTTGCGGAGGGCGTCGAGCCACTCAAAAGCGTTGCGCCGGAGCTTCACGCCGCTATCTTCGTGTTGTGCGCGCGACAGATGGTCCTCTCGACCGTGGTCGGTCGCGAGACTCTCAAGTCGTTCCCGTCGTTAGCTGTCGAAGTAAATGACAACGAACTGCTTCGCGCCATACTCGACGTCGCGACCGAGATCGCGCGACGATCGGCAAAGCACAGCGCAGAGTTTCTCAACGCGAGCGCCGTTGTCTCGCGCGAGCTCAACAACTTTCACGATCCAAGCCTGACCTCAGTCGCACTCGGCCTTGCAGGCGCGTTCGCGGCGCGAGCCGGCGGTATTGCCGCCGATGCATGGTCCATGATTCCGGAGGCGTTGGCCGAACTCTCATCTGCTGATGCTGTCCGTCTGCTGAGTACCACGCAGCAGTTTCTCGAACGCGGAGGCGGAGCCGCTCTGCACATCCTCATCGCAGGTGGAGAGATTCTGCGGCGTGCGCCTGAGATCTTCGATGAGTGGATCGCGCTGCTGTGGGTCGTCGCCACGCACGGTAACGCCAGCCTTGTAGCATTCGTTCGCAGCAGTCCCGGCTTCGTTCGCCTGCTGAGCTCCGACACAAACCGCGCCGCGGCGATCACTCTTTCACTTCGCGTGCTCACTCTCACAAAGGAGATTGCAGCCGTTGACAGCGAGGCCGCATTGGCGTGTTTCCGTTCGAGCGCCCGCGCGTTGCGCACTGTTTCAATCGAGCAGTTTGAAGCGTGGGCGCGTCGTGGCTTAACGACAGGCCGTACCGATTCGCGCGCCCGTCGTAGTTACTTCTCGCTCGAGACGCGTGGAAGTTATGAAGCGTTACTCAGCGGCAGCGCGGGTCTGGCGCTCGATTCGGTTCAAGATCTGCTCCGGCTTTACGTCGAAGCTCTGACCGGACGTGAAGTTGAAATCGCGCCGCTCGCCGCTGTGCCGGATGAAGCGCGCATCGACGATGGACACACGATCCACTTGCCTTCCCTCGTGAATGAATTTGGCGACGAGGATCTCGATTTCAGGTTGTACAAAGTGTTGGCGGCGCATGCTGCCGGACAGATCGAGTTTGGCACTTACGCGCGCGGCGGAATGTTGCCGGCCGCGTACGCTTCGATCTCCGCGG
>DASSEB010000169.1:0-4937 GCA_035696765.1 Pyrinomonadaceae bacterium
CGTTTGCAGTGCGTGTAACAAGTTCTGCTGGAACGTCGCGCTTGTTTGTGTGATGTGATCGAGAAAGATAGTGCCGCCGTCAGCTTGTGCGAACAACTCCGCGTCGATTCGTTCGTGCGAGATGGCAGCACAGTCAACGGCAACAAAGGGCTGGTCGCGACGATTACTACAATGGTGGATGGCTGAAGCAACCAGTTCTTTGACTGTACCTGGTTCGCCGATCAGCAGCACCGGCAGGTTGGAAGTCGAAACACGGTCCACCTGTTTGAATACTTCGATAAACGCTTGGCTGCGTCTCACCAGTCCGATGTCTGATTGACACGCAGCCCCGCGTCCCGTGGGTGAGGATCTCTGTGGGCGCTCTGGTAACTGCTCGCGCACCGTTGGTTCATCGTCTACAAAAAGCACTTTCCCAGATCCTTCAACTAATTTGCAGGAGGGGGACGGTGACCTCGCCCTGGCCGCCGTCCCCCTTCTCTACGCGCGAGGATTGCAATGCTTACAACGCGCGCGCCTCCTGAATTTCACTTTACAGCCGGGGTGCAAATGTTTGTCGATAGGAGGTAACCAACAGACCAGTAGGCTAAGCGGTCTCTAAAAAGTGCGCAATGGGGAGATTCCTGACATCAACTCAGTTAATTCCTGAGCATTTTGGCGAGTTTGCGCCCTAGTTGGTGTGGGCTGAGGAGAAGCACAGATGCTTATTCAACGTCGATGAGGCCGACGATGATCGCGTAACGCACGAGACCGGCGACGTCATGGATGTCGAGACGTTCCATCAACTGGGCACGATGAGTTTCAACTGTCTTGACGCTGATATCCAACTCCTGCGCGATCTGCTTGGTAGTGAGGCCTTCAGCGATCAGGCGCAGCACCTCACGCTGTCGCGGGCTGAGTGTTGCGAGAAGATCTTTTTTTGTCGTGCCTTTACCAATGCCGATTGAAGTCTGCGGCGAGATGTAAACTTTGCCGCGAATCACAGTCTGAAT
The DNA here is from genome assembly GCA_035696765.1 of Pyrinomonadaceae bacterium. Lineage (GTDB taxonomy): Bacteria > Acidobacteriota > Blastocatellia > Pyrinomonadales > Pyrinomonadaceae > PSRF01. Next base: position 990 of record DASSEB010000169.1, read on the forward strand.
TGCCTCTTCAAGCTCGGTGCTGGCGGCGCTCTTGGGTAAAAATCCGGCGGCGCCCTGCCCCAAAGCTCGGCTCGCATACTCGCCGGCTTCGTGGACCGTTAACACGATGACGCGTATCTCGGGAAAGTTCTTCATTACATGGTCCAGGACCTCAAAGCCGCCTCCCTCGGGCATCGTGATATCGAGCAGGATGAGGTTTGGTTTGAGTTCTTCGACCAGTTCCAGCGCTTCTTTCCCCTTGCCCGCTTCTCCGACCACGACCATGCCCTTGATCTTCTCCACGAGCGCACGGATGCCTCCACGCACGAGGGCGTGATCATCAGCGATAAGGACGCGGATAGGCTTCATTCGATTGTGCGGCCTTGTTTTTTTCAGTCTGGTCTCAGTCAGGCTTCGTGAGCTTGAGAGTTTAACAAAACAAAACCGTTCTGTAGGTTTCGCGAAGGCATCATTGCAGGAAGTTCCTGATCCAACAATCAGGAATAACCTGAGGCGGGGTGAGTCAATCAAGTTCCGAGTCGATGTGTTTGACCTCAATTTGTCTTTCGATCCAAATGCGTTAAACTGTGGACCATGAAACGCTTTACCTTCACAGATGACGTACCTCTCACGCAGGATGACCGCGGATCCATCCGGGTAACAGGCTCGCGAGTCACGCTCGATACTATAATCCACAGATATCAGGTGGGAGATACTATCCAGCGAATTCACAGCGGCTTCCCGACTGTTTCAATAGCGCAGATAGCTGCAATCATTGATTGGTATTTCAAGCATCAGGCCGAAGCCGACCAGTATTTAGAAGAAGGCGAAGCCGAGGCTGAAAAGCTGCGCCTGGAAATCATGAGCCAACCTGCATACATAGCGTTTAGCGAAAGGCTTCGGCGTCGTCTAGAACAAGTCAACAAAACTTAAACTCATAAATTCACAAAATGCTTCGTCTCCTCACCGACGAAAACTTCAATGCCGATATTGTCCGTGGTCTGAAATTGCGCTTGCCGGACCTGGATATCGTGGCGGTAAAGCACGTGGGACTCGCCGGATTACCAGCTCCTGCATTGCTCAAATGGGCTGCTAAGGAACAGAGGGCGATCCTTACTCACGATGTTAAAACCATGGTTCCTGACGCAAACCGATTACTAAAATGCGGCGAACCCATGGCCGGTGTAATTTTAGTTCCAAATCAGTTGGAAATCGGCCGTGCCGTGAGGGATCTAGAATCATTACTTGGGCGTCATTCGCAGTCAGAACTGCGGGACCAAGTGAGGTACCTACCGCTATAGCTAAGGTCGAGACTTGGAGCGACGACGCTTACACGAGGTTTGGTGGCAACACGAACTGCCCGAGGTGCGGTCCGGAATAGTTTTGTGTCGTTCGAAGTGCGAGCTCCAAAGCTGGCCTGGTAAATTCGGGTCTAATCACTGCGTCCACGAAGCCACGCGCGGCCGCATACTTCGCATCGAGCTCCATATCGTAAGTCTCACGCACTTTATCCATCTCGGCGATCAACGCGGCATCCGGTGACTCACCATTCTTCTTCAACTTTTCGAGCTGGCTACCAAACACAGCCTGCACTGCCGAGTCGCCTTCCATCACTCCCATCCGGCCAGTGGGCCAACTGTAGATGAAGTCAGGATCGAAACCTTGTCCAGCCATCGCATAATAACCGGCGCCCGACGCATGGTTCACGGTCAAAACGATCTTGGGAACCGTTGCGGTCGCCATCGCCTCCACAAACTTCGCTCCCGCGCGAATGATCCCGGAGTGCTCCGCATCTGATCCAACCATGAATCCCGATACGTCCTGAACAAACAACAGCGGCGTTTGATGACGGTTGCAAGTCTCGATGAAGTAGGCGACCTTTTCCGCTGACTCGGTATAGATAATCCCGCCAAAGCGCGGCGGCTTGCCGCCGGGCACGCGCACCATACCACGATGATTTGCGATCACTCCGATTTGAATCCCACAGATACGCGCGTGACCGGTGATCATCTCTTTCGCATAGTCAGCCTGGAACTCATCGAGATGTCCGTCATCGAGTAAACACTCGAGCAGCTTGCGCGCGTCGTAAGGCTGGCGATGATCTTCGGGAACGATGTCGTAAAGTTCATCCGCCGATCGCAACGGCTGCGACGCCGCTTCGACAGAAGACACCGGTGGTTTTGGTAACTCCGAAACAAACTCCCGAATCTTCTCGATGCAAGTCTGATCGTCGGCGACTCGATAATGCGCGACACCCGACACTTCGTTGTGAGTGCGCGCGCCACCGAGAGTTTCATTGTCGATCGTCTGCCCCGTTGCGCCTTTTACAAGATTCGCGCCTCCGAGACCCATGAACGACGTTCCTTCAACCATGATGATGATGTCTGAAAGCGCCGGCAGATACGCGCCGCCCGCGATGCAGGGTCCCATGACCGCCGAGATCTGCGGCACCTTCAAAAACCTACGCATGATCGAGTTGTAGTAGAAGATCCGCGAGGCGCCATACTGTCCGGGAAACACTCCGCCCTGGTACGGCAGGTTCACACCCGCCGAATCGACGAGATAAATAATCGGCACGCGCGAGCGCATCGCAATCTCCTGCGCGCGCAGGATCTTCTTGATCGTCTCGGGCCACCATGAGCCCGCTTTCACTGTCGCATCATTTGCAACGACGACGACTTCCCTCCCCTCGACACGACCAACGACAGTTACAACACCGGCGCCCGGTGCGCCTCCTTCATACTGGTCGTACGCCACGAGCAGTCCGATTTCCTGCACGTAAGCTTGTTTGTCGAGGAGGAGATCGATACGTTCACGCGCAGTGAGCTTACCCTGTTGATGTTGTCGATCGATCTTATCGGGACCACCGCCGAGGCGAAGCCGTGTCTCGAGTTGATCCAATTGATCTGTGAGTTCGCGCAGGCGCGTGGGTTGTTTGGTGGCCGGGCCGCTGTCAGACTTTTTCATCAGCTTCTGCTTTGTCGTCTATCGTTTTGCCAGATCCTGCGGAGCAACGCGTTCGCATTCGTCTTCGCGGGGACGCCTTCGAGAATCGCAACGCGGGAACCACGCAACTCCATCGCTACTCCACCCGCTGAAGTTTTCCACTCGATACGATCTTGTTTCTGAGCAGTGGGGGTCGCATCGGCGTATCGTTTCGCAGTGCGTTTCGAGTAGGCGTCGAAAAACTCCTTCGCGTCCTGCGGTGTGTCCCAGGCTGTCAACTGCGCGATAAACATCTCGCCTGGCTTGCTCGTCTCGTATAACGCGAAACGATCTCCACCCCAACCTGCCGACGCTTGCTTCGACTCTGTCGCATCATTCAAAAACTCGTCAAGGATCAAAAAGGTTCCCCATTCGCCATTTACATCATAATCGATACGTTTCCATGATGGTCCAAGCACCCTTTTCAAACCTGGCAAAGAAAGTTTTTGCGGAGCTTCGTAGGAGAAGTATTTGTCGGCGTGAAGAATTTGCTCGGTTGACTGCGGCAACTTCTTGAACGCTTGCGAGACCATTTCCCACCCACCGCGTTTGTAAAGCTGAGTGGCCCATACCGAACCCTCTTCGTATGGAAACAACAGCGACTTACGCAACGCGCGCGGCGCTTGTTTGAACTGTTCGGTAGCGATCTCCTGCGAGCCTAAACTGCGCATGAAAGCGAGCGCGACCATGGGGTTCCGGGTCATGTAGAGTGTCATGGCGAGGGTCGCATCGCCTTCGATCAGAGCGTGCGCGGCGAGTTCGGCGTCGGAATCTCCCTTGGGCCACTTTTCAAATCGCTTGAGATTGAAATGCTGATCCTGAAGCGCATGAGTGAGTTCATGGGCCATCACCGGCTTCTGGCCCTCGAGTTCGATCCAATCCGCCAGATAAAACTGCTGCGCTTTCGGATCGTAGTAACCCGCGACTTGTTCCGTCAGCAGTTTGATTAAAAAGTCGCGATAGGCAAACTCTTTTGGCGCGAGG